>CAZHUI010000084.1:0-14401 GCA_964535605.1 uncultured Caulobacterales bacterium | reverse complement strand
TATCAGCCGACGCTTGCGACGGACATGGGCCAGTTACAGGAGCGCATCACGACGACCACCAAGGGCTCGATCACGTCCGTGCAGGCGATCTATGTGCCGGCCGACGACCTCACCGACCCCGCGCCGGCGACGTCGTTCTCGCACCTCGACGCGACGACCGTTTTGAACCGCGCGATTTCCGAAAAGGGCATCTATCCGGCGGTCGATCCGCTCGATTCGACCTCGCGTATTCTCGACCCCCGCATCGTCGGGGAAGAGCACTATCAAGTTGCGCGCTCGGTTCAGGGCATCCTGCAGCGCTACAAGTCGCTTCAGGATATCATCGCCATTCTCGGCATGGATGAGCTGTCCGAAGACGACAAACTTGTCGTCAGCCGCGCGCGGAAAGTGGAACGCTTCTTGTCGCAACCCTTCGACGTCGCGCAGGTCTTCACCGGCTCGCCCGGTGTGCAGGTGCCGATCGCCGACACCGTGCGCTCGTTCAAGGGCCTCGTCGCCGGCGAATACGATCACCTGCCCGAAGCGGCCTTCTATATGGTCGGCACGATCGAGCAGGCGATCGAAAAAGCGCAGCGCCTCGCGGCGGAAGCGGCGTAAGATCATTCGATGGCTGACAAACTCCACTTCAACCTCGTCTCGCCCGAGAAGGAACTCTTCTCCGGCGACGTCGACATGGTCGAGGCGCCGGGCGCTGAAGGCATGTTCGGTGTGCTCCCTAACCATGCGCCGTTCATGTCAGTGCTGCTGCCCGGCGTCGTGAAGGTGAAGACGGGCGCCGACGAAAAGCGCATTTTCGTGCGCGGCGGCTTTGCTGAAGTGACGCCCTTGGGCCTCACCATCCTCGCCGAGGAGGCAATCCCGGTCGCCGAACTCTCGCGCGACATGATCGCCGAGCGCATCAAATGGGCCGAGCAGGATCTAACCGACGCCGACACCGCGCCCGACACGCGGGTGGCGGCGGAAGAAACGCTGGCGCGCCTTAAAGAGGTTGAGGCCGCGCTCTGAGCGAGATCGCCCAGAGCCATGCGGCGCAAAGCGTAATCGCAAGGAGCGACGGCGCGATCAGCGAACTCGCCATCGTGCCCATCCCTAGCGAATAGAGCGGGCCGATCCATAAGAGGCCTGCGGCGAGCTGCAAATGAGGCGGCCACGGCGCACCAGCCCGCATCAACATGAATAGGCCCGCGGCGATCAGCGGCCAGTCATAAACCCAAAGCGAGGGCGAGGCCGCAGCCGACGCCAGAAGCGCAATGCCGACCGCCGCGTCGCGCGGAAACCGGCGCGCCCCAAGAAAAGTCACCGCTGCGCAAAGGACAATGACCGCCGCCTGCCCCAGCGCGGCGCTGTCGCCAGCGCCGAGCTTTAGAAGCGTTGAGCCCGCCGAAACCATGTCGCGATGAAGATTGCCGGCATGCGCACTGATCGCGCCTTCCGTCATCGAGGCGAAGAACGCCGCCCACGGAGTAATTCCATAAATCACGACTGATAAGGCGGCGAACGCGGCGCTGAGCGCGACTGCAAAGCCGATCGCGCGCCAACACCCGAGCGCCGCGAGAAAGACCGGCGCCATCAATCCGTATTGCGGCTTCACGGTGAGGAGCGCGAGGATCAGCCCCGCCGCGATCGGCCGCGACGGAGCAAGCAGGAATGCCGCCAGCAACCCCAATGCGACCAACGGCCCCGTCTGCATTACGAGCAACGACGCGAACGCCGCCGGCGAGACGACGAGCGCCGCGATCATCCACGAGGGCGCACGCGCCAGGAACCCGGCGCCCGCAAGCGAGGCGATCGATATTGCCAACAGCGCGAACTTAGCCGCGCCATAGGGCGCGCTGGCGAGCGGGGCGATGAGGACGAGGGCGTGCGGCGGATTGAGCCACAACATGCCCTTGTGACCCTCGCCTATTCCCGCCCGGAACGCCGCCGCGTCATAAGCGTCCGCCGCGCGGCCTTGGGCGGCCATCTCGGCGGCGCGAAAGAAAGCGGCGAGGTCTTCAGCCGAGGCCTCAACGACGGCTTCCGGAAGCGCGAATATCTTATCGGCCCGCACATTGAACAAGACGCCGCAGAACAGGGCCGACAGCAATACGATGAGGCAGAACACCGGGCCGCCGCGCACTGCGGCGGCGCGAAAGCCGGCGCGCAATTCTTGCGGATTTGCGGCCATCGGCGCGGTCATCGACGATCCTGAAGGAACATGGCTGAGGGATTAGGCCGCCGACGCTAAGGTCTCGTTAACGATGCAGCGGCGGTCCCGGTGCGCCGGATGTGACGGCGATCACAACCTCGGCCGGCGGCCGCGCGAAGAATGCGCCTGCGGACGGTTCCCCGACAGTGGAGAGGCGGCGATGCGGATAGCGGCGTTTAATGTTGAAAACCTCTTTAACCGCGCGAAGGCGCTCAACAACGAGACTTGGGCGGAGGGTAAGCCAATCCTTGAGGCCTATGCCCGACTGTCGAAGTTGTTCGAAAAAGACCCCTATTCGGCGGCTGACAGGAAAGCGATGTTGAAGGAGCTCGACTTTCTCGGCCTCAAGAACTCGGACGAGGGCAATTATGTGTGGTTGCGCCGGAGCCGCGGCGCGCTATTGAAGCGTCCGCGCCAAGGTCCGGCAGAAGTCGTCGCCGGCGGCCGCGGCGACTGGATCGGCTGGCTGGAGCTCAAAACCGAGATCGTCAACGAGATTGCGATCCGCAACACCGCGCGCGTCATCGCTGACGTGAAGGCCGATGTGCTCGCGGTCATTGAGGCGGAGAATCGCCCAGCGCTGACACGCTTCAACGACGACGTGCTTTCCGGCGAGAATTTCGCATACGAGTCGATCATGCTGATCGACGGCAACGACGAACGCGGCATCGATGTCGGCGTGATGACGCGGCGAAAATTCGAGATCGAATCGATGCGCAGTCACGTCGGCGACAAGGACGCCGACGGCGACATCTTCAGCCGCGATTGCCCTGAATATTTCATCACGACGCCGGGAAGCGAAACCGTGCTCGTTCTTGTCAATCACCTCAAGAGCAAGGGCTTCGGCTCGCAGGACTCTTCCGACAGAAAGCGCAAGCGGCAGGCGCGTCGCATCCGCCAGATCTACGACGCGCGGCGCACCGAAGGCGTCAAGAACATCGCGATCCTCGGCGACTTCAATGACACCCCGGACAGCGATTCGTTGGCGCCGCTCCTCAAAGCGGGGTCGGACCTTAAAGACGTGTCGCTGCATCCGGCATTCGTCGACGACGGGAGGCCGGGCACATACAAGAACGGGACGAAGGGGACCAAGATCGACTACATCTTGCTGTCACCCGCGCTGTTCGCGCGCGTCAAGGAGGCGGCGTACCACCGCACCGGCGTCTGGGGCGGCAAGAACGGCGACCTCTGGCCCGTCTACGACACGATGGAGCGCGACATCCACGCCGCTTCGGACCACGCCGCGATTTGGGCGGATATCGACATCTGACGCCCTAGGGATTGAAGGCAAGAAGCGCTTGCGCCATCCATTCGGGCGGCGGCGCCTCGACCGTCACCGGGTCCTTGTTCTTCGAGATCGGAATAATGACGCGGCGGGCGTGCAGCATGATCGGGCCTTCCCTCTCCGGCTTTGTAAGATCGCCATAGAGCGGATCCCCGAGGATCGGCGCGCCGATGCTCGCAAGATGCACTCTGATCTGATGAGTCCGGCCAGTTTTTGGTTTCGCCTCAATGAAGGCGAGGCCGCCGGCAACTTTCAGCGTCCGGTAGGTCGTGACGGCCGTCAGAGCGTCGGCTTCGTCCGGCCGGGCAAGGGACATGCGCCAGCCGGCGCGCTCATTTCCTTTTTTCATCGCGGCGTCGATCGTCCCGGACGGCTTTTCGGGGACGCCCTTGCAGATCGCCCAATAGGTTTTGTCGATGCGCCCATCGAGGAAGAGCTTGTGCAGCTTGCGCAACGCTTTGGGATGCCGGCCGATGATGAGACATCCCGTTGTGTCGCGGTCCAGCCGGTGCGCAAGCGCCGGATCGCGCGGCAGCCCAAAGCGCAATTGATCAAAATAGTCTTCAAGGCTGGGATCGCCCTCGCCCTTCGGCGTTCCGGGCTTTGCGTGCACCGGCAGGCCGGCAGGCTTGTCGATGACGAGCATCAGACCATCGCGATAGAGGACGCGCGACAATAGATCCGGCGCGCTCATCCGCAAATGATCGCGATCGTCTTTTCGACGAAGTCTTCGAGGGTTTCCCGCGCTTCGCCTGCGCGCGACCTTGTGGCGAGATAATAAAGTGTCGCCGACGCCATTTTGCCGAGCGTCGCGGCGTCGCGGCCCTTGTCAATTTCGCCCCTTGCCTGCGCCGCGCCGATGGCTTGCGTGAAACTGTCGTCGAATCGGGCAAGACCTTCGGCGAGCGCGTCGCGAATTTCAGGATCGCCGACCGCTTCATTGATGACCGCGCCAACCATGAAACAGCCGAGCGGCGTATCATGGCCCGAATAGTAAAGATCGAGCGCGCGCTGATAGGCGCCGCGTAACGTATCGCGGATCGGACCGTCGCCCGAGAGCGTTTCACGCATGTGATCGCGGGAGATGGCGCGATAACGCTCGATTGCTTTCAAATAGAGCGCGCGCTTGTCGCCGAACGCCGCATAGACGCTGGGGCGGTTCATGCCGGTCGCTTCGCAGATGTCATCGAGCGATGAAGCCGAGTACCCGGCGCGCCAGAATACGTCGAGGACGCTGTCCAGCGCAGCTTCAGGGTCATAAGCGCGGGGCCGCCCCCGCTTTAGATTCTCTTTTTGTACCATACTGCACAAATTTGTTGACCGGCAGACTTTTGTACCAGACGATACAAATCAAGCCGGATCAAGGCCAAAACCGCTTACTCCCTACGCCGGTCTGCTGATGCGGACCATGGGGCGGCGGCGCGCTCTGGGCCGGCTCAACATCAGACCTGGAGTTAACCCCATGAAAAAAGCAGCCATTCTCGCCCTCGCCGCCCTGTTCCTATCTCCGGCCGCAGTCGCGGCAGATTTCTCGGAAGCCAAAGCCGCCTGCGCAGGCGCAATCGCTGAAAAGGCCGGGAAATCCGCCGACGGCGCGCAATCAAAGCTCGTCAAGGCTCGCTCGCGCGGGGCCGCACTGGTGACCGTCGAGGTCATTTTCGCCGACGGCGCCAAGGTGGAAGGCGACTGCAAGGTCCGGCGCGGCGCCGTGGAAGAAGTGACGCTCGCCGAATAGGACGTAGGCGGACGGATAACCGCCTTCTGGGACGCGGCCAAACGCCGGCCGCGTCACGTTCGCGTTAACCTTGCTTTCGCCCCAATTCGCCCGCCGCGCCGCCGCAATCGGGGACGAGCCTGCGGTGGTCGAACAGGCGCGAGCGCCGGAGCTGCCGGTTACTCAATCGCCCCCAGCCCCCGGGACCCTCGGCGCCCGTCGCCTGTTCGATCCCTCCCTGGACCTCTCCGTTTGACAATTCCCGTCGCGCGGCGCGATGGACGACCGCCATCCGGCGAGGGGCTCCATGTCATCCGTTCTCACGGTCGCGCTACCTGTTTTTGCGGTGATCGCCGTTGGCTTTGCGGCCGGACGCCTGAAACTGGCGGCGGCCGAGGACGCGGGCGCGCTTAACCGCTTTGTTTTCAGATTTGGCTTTCCCGCCGCCCTCTTCTCGTTGATGTCCTCGGCCACAGGCCTTAGCGCAAAGGACGCATTGCTAGCGCTGTCATACGGGATACCTGCTATTGGCCTGACCGGCGCGGCCTATGTCCTTGCACGGAGGATATTCGCGCTCGACCCGCAGGACGCCGGCGCGCATGCATTTGCTTCCGTGCTCGGCAACGCCGTTTTTCTCGGCCTGCCGGTCGCCCTCGCCGTCGAAGGCTGGGCGAGGCCGTTCGTCACACTGATGCTCGTTGAAGGGATTGTCATTCTAAGCCTCGGCGCATTTTTGATGGCGCCGCGCGACGCCGCATCGAAAAGGCCGGCCGCGACCGTGCTGACAGCCCCTTTAAAGAATCCGCTTGTAGCCGCGGCGCTGGCGGGATTCGCCGTCGCGCTGGCAGGCCTTTCGACGCCCGAACCTGTTCGCGCGGTGCTCGATCTTGTAGCGCGCGCGGCGGGGCCCGTCGCGCTGTTCTCGCTCGGCCTCTTTCTGGCGACGCGCGCCAAGCTTGACCTCAAGGCGCATGGCGGAAAAGTCGCGGCGATCGCCGCCATCAAGATGGCGGCCTTGCCCGCGCTCGCCTTCGCAGCGCTTCAACTTTCGGGCGTCGGCGATCCCCATTATCGCGGCGCCCTGGCGCTCTTTACGGTCACCCCGACAGCCGTCGGCGCCTATGTCATCGTCAGTCAATATGGCCGTTATGTCGATGAAACGGTGTCTGCGATCGCCGCGACGACGGCATTATCGCTTGCGACCATAACGGCGGTCCTTATTCTCTTTGCGTGACGCGGCCGGTGACATTAAACGGTTGGGTCGGCGCGGGGCGCATGAATGACCACGAGACGGGCTTTATTGCAGGTCGGCGCCGCCGCGGTGATTGTCGCCGGCCTTGGCGGCGCGGGCGCTTTCGCGCTGACGCGGACGCCGCGCCGGGCGCTGGAGCCGTGGTCGCGCGCAGGCGAGAGTTTCGGCGACCCTCGCCTTGACGCGCTTGCCTTCGCAATCCTCGCGCCCAATCCGCACAACATGCAGCCATGGCGCGTCGCGCTTGAAGGCGATGACGCCCTCGCTGTTTACTGCGACACGTCGCGGTTGCTTCCGGAAACTGACGCGCCCTGCCGGCAGATCACCATCGGTTTCGGCTGCTTCCTCGAACTCTTTCGGCAGGCCGCCGCTGAAAAAGGCTGGGTGGCCGAAATCGAGGCCTTTCCCGACGGCGAGCCGCAACCGGTCCTTGATGCGCGGCCCGTCGCCCGCATCCGGCTTGCCGGCGCCGGCGCCGTTCGCGATCCCCTTTTCTGGTCGGCGTCTCTAAGGCGAACGAACCGCGCGCCGTTCAAAGAGCGCATCGTCGAGCCGCGCCTTCTGAACGAAATCGCCGCTGTCGCTGGCGGCAGCGTCGTTACGCGCGTCGTCGCCGACGCCAAAGGCGTCGATGAATTACGTGCGCTCACGCGAGACGCTTGGCGTATCGAGTGGACGCTGCCGCGCACACGCGCCGAATCGATTGCGGTGACGCGCATCGGAAAGAAAGAAATCGAAGCGCTACCTTACGGCCTGTCGCTTGGCGGACCCATGATCGAATCGCTCGCGCTGGCGGGCGTCTTCACGCGCGACAATCAGAACCGTCCGGGCGAAACCGCGTTCGAGGAATCGCTCGCCTTTTACGAGAAAGCCTGCGCCAGCGCCGCGGCGTTTATCGCGGCGTCGACGGCGACGAATACCCGACGCGACCAGCTCGCGGCCGGCGCCGCCTGGGTCCGGATGCATCAAGCCGCGACCCAGCGGGGCGTCGCGTTTCATCCGTTGAGCCAAGCGCTGCAAGAGTTCCCTGAAATGGCGCCCGCCTATGACCGCGCGCATGAGATTCTCGCTCATCAGCCGGGCGCAACGGTGCAGATGCTCGCCCGCCTCGGCTACGCCGATGCTCCCCAACCTGCCCCACGCGAGGCGCTTGAGGCCAAATTGATCGAGGCTTGACGCATGGCCAGTCCGGCGACCCGTCCACAACGGCCGAACATTTCGAGCGGCGCGGCGCCGCTTAATCGCACAGCGATAGTGTTGCCACTGCGCCTGTGTCCGCGCGCTTAATCTCTTTGGCCGACATGCGGATCAACCCCGCATATTTATTGTAGGCGGCCCGCTTCCACTCCGGCAGATCGGCGCCGCCAAGCGCGGCGATCATCGCCGTTTCAGAGCGCGCAATGGCGGCGGCGGCTTTGGCGTCGTCCTTGGGGAAACCCCAGCCGTTCTGATGCATCAGCGCGACGTGATAGAGCGAGACGGGGTCGTCCTTCGCCGCAGCCTTGCAGATTGTCGAGCGCGCTTCGGCGTTGGTGAGCACGCTTGTCGGTTCGCCGCCGCCGGTCGCCTGCATGCGAGCGACCGCGGCGCGAGTCGTCGGACCATAGTCGTTGTCAGGCCCGTTGACGAACTCCACGAAGCCGAGCGTGTCGAGCGCGAATTGCAGCGCCGTCGTCAATGACGACGCTTTAACGGGAGCCGCGTCGGCTAATCCGGCTGTCGCTTCGCGGCGCGGCAATCGGAAATTATCGATCGCGTTCACTGCAGCGACATGTTCAAAGTCGCGCGCCTTTTTCTCTATGACAGCGAGCCGGTCAGGATCGGTGCGCAAGAGCCGTTCCTTTTCGAGCGCCGCCGCGCGTCGATCAGCGCCCGACAGTTTTTTTGTTTTTTCCGTCGCGACCTTCGGAAGGTCGTAGGCCGGCGTATCGGGCGCGGCGTAGACGCCCGCCTGTTCCGCGCCGCGCCAGCTTTCCGACGCCGCGCTCCATGCCGCCGCTTCGAATTCTTTCGAGGCGCCTAGGAGGTCGCAGGACGACAATTCAGCGAGTTTCAAAAGCCCTAACGCGCCAATGCGCGAATACTGGTCGGCGATTTCGCCGCGCGCCGACGCCATGTCGATCGCGGAAACAGATTGCGTAAGGCGCTGATGGCGCGCTTCCAGCGCAGCGATCTGCTCCTTGCGATACTCGACAAAATCGCGCTCCCGCCAGTTGAGTTTTTCATCTTTTTGGAGGCCGCCGAAGCGCCGGAAAGAGATATGCGCGTCCTCTTTCAGGCGGCGCATTCTGATATCGCGATCGTCGTGAACATCACTCGCCCGCGCTTCGCAAAGCGCAATGGTGTTCCATTTTATCGCATAGACGCGCTGGGCCGGGGAAAGATCGCCGACGTTTTCCGGGAAAGAGCACTGCGCCAGCGTCATTTGCGCATGCGGATCGCCGCCGACGGCCGCCCATTCGAGCAGCATATGGTCTTCAAGCGCGAACTGCGCCGGACAGAGCGCTTCTTCCTGCGCGCTCGCCGCGCAAATACCCAAAACCGACGCCGCTGCGCCCAACACCCAAGATTTCACGCGCCCCGCCCCTTCAGCCAACAGAACCCAAACCCGGCAAGCGGCCCAGCCGCCGGATCGACGCCGCAAGTTTAGAGCCATCGGGCGGGCGGGCCAATGAATTTTCAGCGACAGCCGAAGCGGGAGTTTTCCCCTTTCGCAGGCGCAACATTTTTGCCCTCCGCCTCAATTCATTGCCAGATGGGGGCTTGCCTGCCTTCGGCGCCAACCCCCGCGTGTAGCGCCAGACTGGGGGCCAACCAGGCGGTCCCCCCTGAGATAGGCGCTTTGACGACGTTAAGCGTCCTAGCGAGATGGGAGGGGTCTGAGCCGAAACCCGGGTTGGTGGCGCGCTACCGCCCGAATGGCCATAGGCCAACGGCTCCGCCGCTGAGGCCGATCGCCCTCCCTGAGCAAGGGCGGACGCGCCGATTGGCCCGCTTTCCCTCTTTATGCGGACGAAACCTGCGAACGCCAGCCAGTCGCCGTCGCAGTTGCACCAAGTGGCGATGCGGGGCATGGACGGATATCGTAAGCACCAGGCAGCCGCCTTCCATGGACGCCGCATTCGCGACCTTCCTCAATGCGCTCGTGACGCTGTTCATCGTCATCGATCCGATTCTGGTGACGCCCATTTTCGCGTCCCTGACAAAGGATGAGACGCCGCGTGCGCGGCTTCGCATCGCCTTCATGGCGGCGCTTTACTCCATCGTCATTCTCGCTGCGTTCGGTTTCGTCGGAAATTCCGTGCTCGGGCATATGGGCGTCGATCTCGCCGCTTTCCGGACGGCGATGGGAATCATTCTCTTTTTCATGGGCTTCCGAATGTTCTTCGACCCTGAAAGCGAGACGCAGGCGAAAACACCCGGTCCCAAAGCGTCCGCGCGCGACCAGATTGCGTTCTTTCCACTCGCCATCCCGATGCTGGCGGGTCCCGGAGCAATCGCGACAATCATGCTGCTGATGGGGCCAGGCGCTGGCGCCGTCGAGAAGGGATCGGCGCTCGCGGCCTCCGCGATCGTCCTGGCGATCGGGGTCCTGATGATGGCGTTCGCAAGCCGGATCGGCGACGCGCTGGGGCGCACCGGCATGAACGCGATCACCCGCATTCTTGGCATGTTGCTGATGGCGCTCGCCACGCAATATGTCTTTGACGGCGTGCGGGTCGGCGTGCTGCAGGCGCCTGCCGCCGAGACGTCAGGCGCGCACTGATTTTCTAGGTTCGTTGTCGGCGCCGGACCGGCCGATCGAGAAATAGCGGAAGCCTTGTTCCAGCATCTGCGCGGGGCGGTAGACGTTGCGGAGATCGACGAAAACGGGCGCTGTCAGGAGTTCCTTTACCCGGCGCAAGTCAAGCGCGCGGAATTCATCCCATTCGGTGAGCAACACCACGGCGTCGGCGCCGTCCATCGCATGATAGGGACCATCGCAATAGACGACGTCCTTGAGGCTCTTCTTCGCCTCATCCATGCCGGCAGGGTCGAATGCTTTGACGCGCGCGCCAGCCGCCTGCAGCGCCGGCACGATGTCGAGCGACGGGCTGTCGCGCATGTCGTCGGTATTCGGTTTGAAGGTGAGGCCGAGGACCGCGATCGTCTTGCCTTTGACGGAGCCGCCGCACGCCGCGATCACGCGTTCGGCCATCTGCTTCTTGCGGCGATCGTTGATTTCGACGACCGCTTCGACGATGCGCGTCGGAGCGCCGACCTGTTGCGCGGTCTTGACGAGGGCGAGCGTGTCCTTCGGGAAGCAAGAGCCGCCATAGCCGGGCCCGGCATGGAGGAATTTTCCGCCGATGCGCCCGTCGAGGCCGATGCCGCGCGCGACTTCCTGAACATTCGCGCCGACCTTTTCGCAGAGGTCCGCCATCTCGTTGATGAAGGTGATCTTGGTCGCGAGAAAGGCGTTCGCCGCATATTTGATGAGTTCCGACGTCGCGCGGTTGGTGAAGACGATCGGCGTTTCGTTGATATAGAGCGGGCGATAGAGTTCGCGCATTACGTCGCGGGCGCGCTCGTCTTCGGCGCCGACGACGATCCGGTCCGGATGCTTGAAGTCTTCGATCGCCGCGCCTTCACGCAGGAATTCAGGGTTCGAGACGACCGAAAACGCCGCGTCGGGGCGAACGCGCGCGATGATCGCTTCGACCTCGGCGCCGGTGCCGACCGGCACGGTCGATTTCGTGATGACCACCGTATAGCCCTTCATCGCCTTGGCGATTTCTTCGGCGGCCGCATAGACGTAAGTGAGGTCCGCATGGCCGTCGCCGCGCCGCGTCGGCGTGCCGACGGCGATGAAAACGGCGTCAGCGTCCGGCGTCGCGGCCATCAGATCGGTTGTGAAAGAGAGGCGCCCGGCGGCGACATTCTCAGCGACGAGCGCGTCTAGGCCCGGTTCAAAAATGGGAATCTCGCCGCGCATCAGGCGCTCGATCTTCGAGGCGTCCTTGTCGACGCAAATGACGTCGTGGCCGAAATGGGCGAAGCACGCCCCCGAAACGAGCCCGACATATCCGGTGCCGACGATGGCGACGCGCATGACAACTCCCCAATCGGCCGCGGCCGATCCTTACAATGACGCCCGATGAGGCGCCTTTGGCCTGCAACACCGGCGCCGGTGGGCCGACGCGGGCGAGCGCTCCTTAACCCTAATGAGCGTTCTTTGGAAAGAGCACGGCCGCGAAGGTCAGAACCATGATCTTGACGTCGAACCACAGCGACCAGTTGTCGATATATTCAAGGTCAAAACGCACGCGCTCGGCCATGTGTTCGCGTTCCGAGGTCTCGCCGCGCCAGCCGTTGACCTGCGCCCATCCGGTCATGCCGGGCTTCATCTTGTGGCGGCCCGAATAGTTCTGAACCGTCTGCGCATATTGGTGGTTATGCGCGAGCGCGTGCGGGCGCGGGCCGACAAGCGACATGTCGCCTTTGAGGACATTCAAAATCTGCGGCAATTCGTCGAGACTGTAGCGGCGAAGGAACGCGCCGAGTCTCGTCACGCGGGGATCGTCGCGGCGCGCCTGCACCACCGCGTCGCCGTCTTCCGCGACCGTCATCGTGCGAAATTTATAGATGCGAAAGACCTTGTGATTGAAGCCGTGGCGCTGCTGCGTGAAGAGGATCGGCCCGGAACCTTCGAACTTGATCGCGGCGGCGATCGCAAGCATCAGCGGCGACAGCAACAAGAACGCCAGTCCGCCGATCAGATAGTCCTCCATCGTCTTCAGGACGCCGCCCCAGCCTTCAAGCGGCCGGCGGTAAAGCGTCAAAAGCGGTGCGCCGCCGATCCGAACGACTTCGCCGCCGTGATGATCGAGCCAGTGCACGTTCGGACAGATCGCCAGCGTCACCGGGAGAAGCGAAAGGCGGTTGATGAGCGCAGTCATCGTCTCTTTCGACGAGCGCGGCAAGGCGATGACGATATCGTCGATCTTGCCGTTGCGCGCAGCGATTTCGAGGTCGCGAAGATTGCCGGCGAGCGGCGCGCCCGCTTCCGTGTCTTCGGGACCCACGGAGAAAATGCCGACGATCGAAATCGCCTTTTCGGGATCAGCCGCGTGTTCGGCGAAACGCCGGGCGGCTTCGGTGCCGCCGACAACGGCGATCCGCCGCGCGAAGACGCCCCCTTCCCGCACCGCGCGGCGCAGGACAGACGCGGCGACGACGCGCGCGCCGACGAGATAGACCGCGACGACGCCCGTCCAGGCGAACAGCCAGCTGCGCGAGAATTGCTCCGACATTTTCAGCGCGAAGCCGAAGGCGATCAGCCCCAGGACGATCAGCGCCCAGCGCGCGACGACCGCGCGCATCGCCCGGCTGGAAGACCGCACGGCCTCAAATTCATAGAAACCGTCGCGGCGGAGGAGCGAGGTTAGACCCGTCGCGCCGACAATGCCGACGGCAGCGTAGGCCTGCCAGTCATATTCAATGCCGCGCAGGTAAATGTGGTAGAATTCAGCGACCCCGACCGAAGCGCCGACAATGGCGACGAAATCGGAAAAATGAACGAGGTCGCCATAGAGCGCCCGGGAAAAGGGCGCACGGCGGCTCGTCCCGTCCTGGTCGAGACGATCCGCATAGTCCGGCGCTTCACTCAAACCCAACTCGGTCACTTAACAGGCGCTCCCGCAAGTCTCCGCCCGCGTGAGCGCCTCGTACCACGACACCTCCGAAGAATCAGTAATCTTGACGGGCCGCCAACAATATATTTTTGCAATGCAGCATGTGCGCCGGCGCCGGGGCTGGACCGCGTTGGCTTTCTGTGGCGTGAAGGTTGCCAAGCGGTAGCGTCGGCCTTGCGGGCCGCGACTATCGCCAAGGATTGGAGCGGGCGCCTGTAGTGTCGAAGCAATTTGCGACATTTTATGTCTCATGGCGGGACTCGAAGAAGCGCCCCTTCTGGTTCGACGGCAATGAAGCCGATCTCGGCCGCGCGGCCGCTGACGCCCTCGAGATCAAGCTGAACGAACTCGCGGAAGGCGGCTGGATCGTCGATCGGATCGTGCCGGTGTCGGGCATCACGCCGCGCCAGTCAGCGGCGTTTACGATCATCGCGTTCAAATAAGCCCGGAGATTTCATGCTGAAAGATCGCGACAGCGTCCTCCTGAAGGAGATGGAGCGTCTCGCCCTGGAGGCGGGAGCCAAGGCCATGACCATTTACGCGGGGCCCTTCGCGGTCGACGCCAAGTGCGACGCCTCACCAGTGACGGAAGCGGATCGTCTCGGAGAGGCGATCATTCTAGCGGGCCTTTCCGCGCTCGCCCCCGAAATTCCGGTGCTCGCGGAAGAGGCGGCGGCGGGCGGCGCGATTCCGGAGCTCGGCGGCGAGTTTTTTCTTGTCGATCCGCTCGACGGCACCAAGGAATTTATCACCAAGACCGGCGAATTCACGGTCAACATCGCGCTTGTGCGCGACGGCGCGCCGGCGCTCGGCGTTGTCTACGCCCCCGCAATGTCGAAGATCTTTCTCGGCGCCAAAGGCCGCGGCGCGTTCATGCGGCGGACCGGCGCCGGCGAGGATGCGCGGCCGATCCGCGCCCGCGAAGCCCCGAAAGACGGCCTTGTCGCGGTCGCAAGCCGCAGCCACCGCGGACCGGAGACCGACGCTTTCCTCAGCACGCTGAGCATCGCCGATTTCGCTGCGGCAGGATCATCCCTGAAGTTCTGCCTTATAGCCGAGGGGCTCGCCGACGTTTATCCGCGTCTCGGGCGCACGATGGAATGGGACACCGGCGCGGGACAGGCCGTGCTGGAAGCCGCCGGCGGGCGCGTCGTTGAATTCGGAACTGAAACGCCGCTTGCCTATGGCAAGAAAGAGCGCGGTTTCGACAATCCGTACTTCATCGCCTGGGGCGCCTAGAGCATCGGGCGTTTAATCTGCGACATAGTTTTGTGCTTTGAAGAAGTTC
>CAZHUI010000083.1:0-14734 GCA_964535605.1 uncultured Caulobacterales bacterium | reverse complement strand
TCGCAATCGTTGGGAATCCTAAAAATGAGTCCCAATCAGCGGGGGTTGGTATAAGAGTTCGGCAAGGGTCGCTTCAAGGGTATCCCAAGGGGCGCCGAACAGGTTGCCAACGAGTCCCGAAGGGTACTCGGAACCCATGCACTGTAAGGCGATAAGGCCGGAGCACGATTATGCGTGCGCGACGTCGTCTAATCGTAGGTCCGAAACAAACTCGGACACAGGCTTGGCGCCGGAAACGAGCAAGCCGTCGCGGGCGCGCGTGCATGCGACATAAAACAGCTGCCGCTCGGTCTCGTAAATCTCATCCAGTTCCGTTTCGTCGGCGACCGTTTCAATCCGGTCCTGAAGCGGCAGCACGTTGTCATCGCACGCCATGACGGCGATGGCCTTATACTCAAGGCCCTTTGCGAGGTGCATTGTGCCGATGGCTATCCGGCCCGCCGGCGGCTCCAATCGCTCCGACAACTCTAGTTGAACATGACCGGCACCCTTTACGGCAGCCCGTGCCCTAGCCAACTCGGCTTTCGACCTCACAAAAATCCCTATTTCCGCAGGCGCGAAGCCCCCAGAGACTAGTGACTTTATCCACTCAGACACGCCGACGATTTCAGCATCTGCGCTTTCGAAGACTTTCACCTCCGGCTCAGGCCCGTTGAAGACCGAGACGGTTCCTCGCCGATCCTGTTCAACTCCGTCAACGTCCTGCACCGTCTTTGGTAGCAATCGATCTGCGGCGCGGCGGATTTGATGCGATGTACGATAATTGACCTTTAGCGTTTTCGACCGTCCACGAATGTCTACGCCAAGCGCGAGCCAGGAAAACGGCTCCTGAAAAATGCGCTGCCCGAGGTCGCCTGCGAAGAATAGCGCATCTGGCGCCGGCGGCGTAATCGCCGCCAGCATCCGAAGTTCCGGAACGCCGAGGTCCTGCGCCTCATCCACAACCGCATGTGTGAAGGGCTTTGCCTCACGGCCACCGAAATGCGCCGTGACCTTTCCGTAGATCGCCGGCCAGGTCAGCAGCCCCTGCCTTTCCAGTTTTGCGCGCGCGCCAATGAAGACCGGCCAGAGCTTTTCGCGCTGCTTGGCGCCGAGCCGGTTCTTCCGCCCGACGCGCGGCACTGTCTGATAGGCTTTGAGACTTTCCACCTGCCAGGCGTCAACGACATTCAACCATTCCGACACAAGAAACCGAAGTGAGAATCCGCTCAGCGAATTCTCTTCTGACGCCGACTTTAGGGCGCCGCGCACCTGGTCCTCGGTCGCCGCTCGCGGGTGATGGCCGAAGGCGAGCGTAAAGAGGTCGTCCGCGACACCCTTGAAAGGCAACACCGTCACGCGCGGGACCAAGCCCCTCTCATCGCCGGTCAGAATGCGAAGCTTTCCTTCCAACGCATTCGCGAGCGGAAGTGAAAATGTCGTGAGGAGGAGTTTGGCTTGCGGCTCGCGTTTCAGAAGATTCGCCGCGCGATGAATGGCGACGACAGTTTTCCCCGTACCAGCCGAACCGGAAACCCGCGCAGGTCCTGAGAAACGCTGCTCAACAACTTGACGTTGGGAGGGATGCAAGAATACCGCCCACTGATCCCACGGGAAGTCGAGCGCGAGCTTCAGCTCCTCGACATTCTCTAGAACACGGAAACGACGCAGCGCGTCGGGATGTTCGAACGGGCTTGCCGGGACAGCTTCCGGCGCTGGCGGCCGGTCGGGCCGTTCACCGGTCGCCAACGCCAACAAGGCTTCAGCGGCTTCAGAGGGTAAATGCGCCGCCAGATCAAGCAGCGTGTCTTCGTTTGCGAGCCGTACATCGCTGAGCCAATCCTCGGGCACGCCATATCCCAGCAATTCATCGTCGGAGTAGCGCTCGAACAGGATCGGTAGGTTAGGCGCAGCGGACGCGGGCGCCGAAACCGACTGCTGAATAACGATCTCTTCAACACGCTCCCGGATTTCGACGATCTGCGCCGCGCCAGTGCGCGGATGAGTTTCAATCCTCCTGCGTTCCGCCCACGCATAGGCGTCGTCATGATGATCGACGTAACAGATGAGAAAACTGTCCGCGGTCTTGTGGACGATCAGGCGAATGTCGCTGCTGACACGCACGGACCAGAAATTCGGGTCTTTCGATTTGTCGATACGGTGAAATTGCAGAGCCGGATGCGTCGGATCGAGTTGAAGATCGAAAACCGTCGTTTTGACGGCTTTCTGTTCCTGCGCAGAAAGCCTCGCGAGCGCCTTAGGGAACGAATCGGCGATCAGGAATTGCACAAGTTCATCCGGACTTTCGAGAAGGGCCGTCGCCTATGGTCGCAGAAATGCGTTGTGACAATCGAGCCCGCAGGTCATCGGGATTTTGCCAAGTGATGTGGTTATATTGGCGAGTATCGAAGTGGACCTTACCGATAACGTCTTCTCGACAACAGAAGATCACCGAAATGTTGTGACCGTGGGCAAAACCCGCCTCGTAGTAGACGCCGCCTCGTGCTCCGGTGTCACCTTGTGTGAAATCGGCTACCACAAAACGCGAGCGCCTTATCTCAGCTATAATCTCATCATCAATTTTGTTGTTGTGATCCTTCTTATCTATGCGGATCGGCTCATATCCGGCGTCGCGAATTGCGGGCGCAATTCCCTTCTCATAGGCATCCATCATCAAATCATCAAACCACATGGCAACAAAAGCTTGCTGCGACGCTGTGCTAGCTCCATCCAGCTCGGCAAGGCGAGTATAGCCCGGCGGGCGCAGCATAACCTCGTGAAGGGTGTTTTTTGACGCGCCCGCACGCTCCGTTACAAGGTGCTCGATCCATTTTTCGGTCGAACAGTATTCTGCGAGCGTCATCACCTCCGACAATCTCGTTGAGGCGGTCCATGCCAGCAATTCATTTTCGGTTTCCGGGAACTTTGTAGTGTCTTCTGCGTAGAATTTTACTACATGGCCAAGCAGGTCGCTTTTGGCCGCCAAGTAGCGGAGCAAGGCGTCGGCCCGCTCATGGACGTCGAGCGCGCGTCGCTGCTTGACCTCGTCAAGAGTGTTGCTCGATATCTCAGGACAGTTGACACCCAAACGGCGCTGCTCAACCAACCACGACGTAAGCTTAACTTTGTCCTGTATACCAAGGCTTGCGAGCATTGTCGCCGCTGTACCCGACACGAAATACTCGCCACCCGCACGCGACGAATGCACATGCCGCGCGTCGCGTGTCGTCGGATGATCGGTTGCCGGTGTTTGCCAGATCGGGCAGGTTCTTTCCGTTGCCATGTTATCCCCTTCACCGCGAAAATTTTCATCACCTCGTCGCCAAATTGGTCAATGACCATATCAGCGGGGGCAGCCCTGCCAACACCATCGAAATCGCATTATTCCGCTTCTCCATCGTTTCGGCTTTGCCAGATTTCGCGCAGCATTTCGCCCTGACTTAGTCCAAGCATGTCATCATCGCGAAATTGACGATATTGTTTCACTGCTTTCCCGAACCTTCCGCGCTGACGATTGTGGGACGGTTCGGCAGTCGCGATCAGAACAGCCTCAACATGATTAAGAACATAGTTCGGCGCGCTGACGATTCGCTTCGTTGGCGCCGAAAGTCTGCCGCTCTTCAATACCTCGCGCACGCCAAACCACGAAAAGCGATCCCAACGATCTGCAAGATCGTGCTTCGTGTGATATTTTAGGCGGTCAAACAACATATTGCCGACGCCGGCTCCGGCTTGCCCCACATAAATTATGTGGAATGCAGAATCATAAAGCACATAAACGCCTTGTTGGTCCCTGAAATCTACTGGGTTCGAACGCTTGGCGCCCGTTTTAATGCCCCTTAAATGGCCAGCATATGGACCGCGGCCCCAAAAGATGTCGTCTCTTCTCCAAAACAAACCGTAATTGTGTATTAGCATTTTCGTCCCCCTAAACCGCAAACACCTTCATCACCTCGTCGCCGAAGTGATTGATGACCTTTACCGCGAAGCGGCCGGTGTCGGGGCGCGGGAATGGGCGCGATGTGTCGCGGTAGAGCGTCGCCCAGGCTTCTTCGTCGATTTCGGCTTTGAGCGCCGTCTTCAGGGATTTGTACGGATCGTTCGCGCCCATGAAGTAAGCGTGGCGGACGAAGAAGCTTTCCTCGTTATAGTCCGTGTCTATGAACCAGGCGGCGATGTCGTCTTTGCCGCTGGCGCGGACTTCGCCGGTCTTGGGGTCGAAGACATCGACGCCCAAAACCTCGACGACGATTTCGCCTTCCTTCGTGAAGTCCCATTTGATGTCGGGCTCGCCGAAAACGACGAAGAGATTGCCGGCGCCGGTGTTTTTGAGCTCATCCGACATATGGAGTTCGGGGTTCATCTTGGCTTTGAGGATCGGCAAGGGCCCGAGCTTGTTCAGCTCCGACGTATGCGCCTCGAAATTGAATCCGCAGGCGATGAGCACGTCGAAACGCGAATCCAGCGCCTCGCGGGCGGCGGCGGTCAGGTCCGCGCGGGAGACGGTGCCAAATTCGGGGCCGATGAAGATGGCGGCGCGTTTTTCGGTTTCCCCCTCCATGAAGCGCCCTTCAGCAGCGATCCATGTTCCGGGCCAGCCGGTGATCGACTCGAATGTGATACGGTCAGCCTTTTTCGCCTGCTGCACGCCGGAAGTTTTCAAATGCTCCAGGATCATGTCGGCGAAGTCGTTCAGCGGCGCCGTGCCCTTGGGCAGTTTGCGCTCGCGCTTGCCCTCGGCGGCGTCGATGTCGTCGATCAGTTCATAATCGGATGACGGCGCGATGCGGTGCGGCGACAGGCTTTCGACCGTGAACGGCCCGGCGACGCGAATGCGGGATTTGTCCAAATAGGGTCGATCGAACAGAAGCTCGACATCCGCCTTCTTGGCGATCGACTCGTCGATCCTCATCTGCCGCGCGATACGAAGTTCCCACCATCCGGCATGAGCCTTCTTCGCCCTGTCTGACCAGCCCGAACCCAACTCACGAGGGATTTGCCATTCTTCCCATTTTTTTCCCAGCGCGGCGTTAAGTTCAGAACGAAGCGGTTCGAGTTTCGCCTGAAACTCCTCCCAGATCACGTCGATCTCGGCATTGGTGGCGATCGATCTCAGGGTGATGTGCGGCGCGCGTTCGTAAACGAAACCCTGCCGAATATCGCCATGAACCGGCCCGTCGGCGGGCGGCTTTCCGGCGAGCGCGCCTTCCTTCAGGCGACCTTCCTTGCTGTCAGCGAGAAGATAGTAGGGATATTTCGCGCCCATCACCCGCGCGCGGGCGAGCGCCAATGCGACGCGCGAGGTGTCGATGGTGATCCACCGTCGACCCCACTGCTCGGCAACAGTCGCTGTCGTGCCAGAGCCGCAAGTCGGATCGAGTATAAGATCGCCGGGATCAGTAGCCATGAGGAGGCATCGTTGGATTACGAACGGATTTGTCTGCACGACATATGATTTGTCAGAAGCAAATCCCGCAGTCATCGTATCGGTCCACTGACTTCCAATAGGAATGCAGGGAAAATCATCTATATATCGTACATAGCTAAGTGTATTTCCGATGCCTATCAGCCTGTCAGATTCCCGAAGTCGACGCATTCCAACTTCGCCGGTGCTCCAGAAGCCCTTGCCAGGAATCCATTCGCGCCCCTCAAATGCAACAGGATAGCTGCCAGGTGGATGGCTCGACGTTAGCTTGTCACCACGGAAGATACGGGCTCCCTCAGAATGATTTGGCTTCTCTCCTTTCTCAACTTGAGACTTTGTCCGGATCGAAAGATCGGGAAATCTTAGAAAACGGTATGCTGCCGCACCGCCGCGTAACTCGGATTTTGGCAAGTACGGCGTCCGATATTTAGCCTTAGCCTTGTCCCTTGCGTACCAAAGTATGTAGTCAGAATTGTCCTCAAGGAGAGAGCCCGTTTGAGGATTGGCCGTTACAAAACTCACTTGGACAACTCGATTTTCGGGTCCGAACACTTCGTCCATAAGTGCAGACACCCGATGAACGTTCTCAATGCTGATCTGCACGAAAATACTGCCGCTTTCAGTTAGTAAATCCCGCATCGCCGTCAGGCGGTCGCGCAGATAGGTGAGATAGGAATGGATGCCGTCTTTCCACGTATCGCGGAAGGCGCGCACCTGTTCCGGCTCGCGGGAAATCTCTTCGAGCTTCCCGTCCTTCACATCCCGGGAGCGCGTTGACACCTGCCAGTTCGAATTGAATTTGATGCCATAGGGCGGATCGAAATAGATGCACTGCACTTGTCCACGCAAACCTTCGCGCTCGGCAAGGCTCGCCATCACCTGCAAACTGTCGCCCAAAATGAAGCGGTTCGACCAGTTCTGGTCGTGCTGGTAAAATTCGGTCTTCGCCTCCGGGTCGATGCCGTTAAAGTCGTGGAACAGGTCGACCATGTCCGCCGCCGCGTCACGCTTCGCCTTCGACCGCCGCGTCAAATCGTCGATGATCGCCTTGGGGCGGATTTTCTCCTGAATATAAAGCGGCGGTGCATGGACAACCAGGTCGGACCAGTCCTGGCTGTCCTTGCCGCGCCAAACGAGCTGCGTGTCGTCAATGTCGATGTATCCCTTGGCGGAGGCTTCCTTGATCTGATCTTCGGTTAGCCGCACGCGCGCGCCTTTCCAGACAAGCTGCGGATCAAGGTCCTTGTCGCGCGGGCGTTCCCGCCCTTGCGCGAGCGGATAACGGCGGGGGTAAACAACCGGCTCAAACGGGTCCAACTCCTCCGCCCGCTGCGCCGCCGATTGCAGCTCCGCCGTCGGGATGTTCCGGCGCTTGGCGGCCTCGTGCTTCAGCGCTTCAACCTTTTTCGGCGCGGACTTCTTCTTCGGCGCTCTCGCCATCATTCCGTCCCCAAAATCTGATTGAACGTGGACGCATAGGCGGCCACTCGCTCGTCGAGCCACGACGCCAGGGTTTCAAACTGTTCAGGGTCGCGAAAATCGCCCGCCAGGCTGGCTGGAAAAATATGCTCCCTCTCGCCAATGGCAACGCCAAGCCGCCGCTCGATCTCCCCCCGACTTGATTCCAATCGAGCCTTGATGTCTTCAATCGCCACGCCGCTATCGCCGCGGACGAAGATGCCGACGCTGCCCTTTGCGAGGTAGTAACTTACAACGACGTCACCGGCGCAGCGTCGCCACATATTCGAAACGCCGCCCGGCGCGCCATCGCGAGCATTGCGCGGATACGCCTCCTGAAACCGGCGCCAAAAGGCGGCGCGTGCAAGGCCGGTCTCGCTCAGCGCTTTTGCAGCCCGCGTCTCGGCCTGCAACCGGCGTTCCCAACCGTTGGGCTTTTCAAGAATATCAAAAAGCGGCGCCAGCGGCGAATTTGCAATCTGGACGAGCCTGATCTTCACGGCAAAAAATGAGAACTCCTCGGTTGTATGCTGATTGAGCCAACGGATGGCCGCCAGGTGCGCTTCCCTGAAATCCGGGGCGACCCATATGACTGCGCGCGCTTCCAAGCCCGCGAGATAGGTGACGATTTGCCCAAGGTGTCGATGGTCGGAGCGTTCCAGCTGGTTCTCGATGATAACGTTTGCGTCGGATCGAAGGTCGCGCGCGAGAATGTCGGCCGAAAACATATCGTCCTGGGTCGGGAGCCCCGCCTCGGCGCTTATGCGTTCGAGGTCCAGGTCGAGCGCTTTGCCAAGTCGATCAAGATTTTCTGCGAGCCATGGCGTGAAATTCCGCGCCTCGTCACGCCAGGCTTTCCTCAATTCGACGTCGGTCAATGATGAGAACACAACGTCAGACATCTGCTTGATCTTCCTTTTGACCAGAGATGGACTTCTCAACCGCCTTGTCAATCAGCGCTTCAAACTGCGCCTGCATCTCGTAAACGTCGCCGAATTCGATGAACGCCCAGCGGCCGTAAGCGCCCAGCGCATTGACGCCGCGCACCCATTTCGTCCGCATCGCTTCCGATTTCAGTTTCACGTTTTCCGCGCGATAGCCCTTCACCTCGACAACGAGATGGAGCGGATCATCGGCCCCTCGCCCATCGTCAATCTTCGCAATGAAGTCAGGAAGGTAGACCCGCGCGACCGCGCCGTCCTTGTAGGGAACCTCAAGCCCCAGCCCCTGGTTCTTCACATAGGAGAGGACGCGCGGATGCGCCTCCGCCGCGCGGGCGAATTCCGCCTCCCACCCGCTGTCGGTCACCACGTAGTTGACGTGACACTTGTGTGGCGAGGTTTCGTAGAGGTCCTTGCTTGTCATGAACCCGACATGGCGTGAGGAGCCCTTCGGATTGTACGGGTCGAGAACCGCGCGGATGAGTTTCTCGTCGCTTATTGCAGCGGCGATGCCGCTATAGATTTTCTCCGCCGCATCAGACGCGATCGATTTGATCTGCAGCATCCAGGGGCCGGTGTCGCCCTTGCAGACGAGATAGCCCTCATCGATCCAGCGGCGGACGATGCGCTGAATCTGATAGAAGAGATTGAGCTTCGGCTCGCCATCGGCGTCGCGGAAATAGGCGTAGAGCATGTATTTGGCGAGCTCGTAGGAAACCGTGCTCGGCCGCATGTCTTTCATCTCGGCCGCAGACAGCATGACGCCCTCGCCGACAATGCCTTCCAGCAGCGTTTGCCCCGGCCCGACAAGATCGGGCGTCAGGATCATGTGCGAGTCTTGGTTGAAGGTCGCTTGCAGCTTTTCTTCCGGCAAATCGATGCGATAGCCGACGACACGCGGGAAGACGATTTCGAGCGCAGCGCGATCCTTCACGGCGGCTACGCGGGTCATTTTCTTCGGCGTCTTGACCGGAGCGACCGTCGGCTTCGCGGTGAAGTCGAACGGAATGCCCATGATGTCGGCATATTCGACGTTGAATCGGTCTTGGTCGTTCAGGTCATAAGAATAGCGGCGCAACCCCCGACCAACGACCTGCTCGCAGAGAAGCTGTGTACCGAACGCGCGGACGCCCAGAATATGGGTCACGGTGTTCGTGTCCCATCCTTCCGTCAGCATGGCGACGGAGACGACGCAGCGCACCTGCTCGCCGAGCCGGCCCTTCTTGCCGACCGTGTTCATGACTTCGCGGAGGAGTTCCGCGTCTGACAATTCGCCGACTTCACCCGCGCCGGAGCGTTGCGCAATCTCGCGTTTGTACTGCTCGATTTCGAGCGCTGCGGCGCGACGGAAATCGTCGTCTAGCGCCTCACCGGATTCGAGCTGCTTGCTGTCGATCAGAAGCGTATTCGGGCGCGCCAGTCGATTCCCGTGCTCATCGAAATTGCTGAAAAGGCCCAGATGACCGTGATGAACGGTGCGGAGTTCTTCCGAACCCTCTTCCACCGGCCGCTGCCAGCCGGATATCCATTCATAGACAAGCTTCGACGCCGACGTATTGTTGCAGACGACAATGAAAACCGGCGGCGATTCGATGCCCGCGCGGCGCCATTTCTCGAAAGTCTCTTCATAGTGATTGTAGAGCGCGACTAGCGCCGTTTGCAGTTTCGCCGGCAAGGATTGCGGATCAAGATCGCCCTGCCCCTTTCCGCGTCCCTTTTTCGGCATGTCGTCGCGGATATGTTCCCATAGATTTCGGAAGACCGGCGCTTCGTCATCCGAGATGTAATTGTCGGCGACAGGCACGCGCGGCAGTTTGACGATGCCGCATTCGATCGCATCCATCAGCGAGAAGTCGCTGACCGTCCAGGGGAACAGCGTTCCTTCCGCATAGCCGGAGCCGCGAAGAAAGAACGGCGTCGCCGACAAATCATAGACTGCGCGAACGCCGAGCTTGCGCTTGAACATTTCGATGCCGCTGATCCACAGGCGCGCCGCTTCGTTTTCCCTTTCTGCTTCCTTTTTGTCGTCGCCAGACAGGTCATCGATGTCTTCATTGTTCGGCTTTTCGCGGTAGCAATGGTGCGCTTCATCGTTGATGACGACGGTGTTCTTGAGGCCCATCAGCTCCTCGGCGACGCGCCGGACCATCTGGCCTTCGGTTTCCTTCGTTTGGATAGGGTCATGCCGGCCTTGAAGCAGCGAACGGCCAACCTTGTTGACTTCGAGCTGATCCCTGAGCGCCAGCGAGTGGTAATTCGTGATGACTATTTTCGCCTTGTTGACATCGTCAATCATATCGCCGGGGACGAGCTCGCGCGTGCGGTAATAGCTATCCAGATCGCTTGGAAGCAGAACGCGTAGACGGTCCTTGATCGTTATGCCCGGCGCAATGACCAGGAACCCGCGTGAAAAATTCTTGCTTGTCGGCGAGCGGACGGCGTTGACCGTCTGCCAGGCGATGAGCATCGCCATGACGGTTGTCTTTCCAGCGCCCGTCGCCATTTTCATGGCGATGCGCAAGAGCTCCGGATTCGCCTGCTCGTTTGCGCCGAGAATGTGCTCCCAGATGCGGCTGTATTGCTTCTTTGATTGGGCGACTTCCGTCAGCCATATGACCGCTTCGACCGCTTCGATCTGACAGAAGAAGGGGCGGATTCCATGGTCTGGATAATTTCGCCAGTGATTGAGTAGCCGCGCTGTCGCCGGCGTCACGCCCCAGCTTTGTTGTGGAGACGCGCGCCATTGCGCGAGATGCCCCCGAATTTCGTTGATGATTGGGGTGGGGTTGTATTCCTGTTCCTCAGTCGAAACATCGTCTTCCGATCGTAGGTCGAGTTTCGCCTGTTTCGGGTCCACCTTTTGCCTTTTCTTTTTTCGCGGCTTCGGAACGGGAGTGATGAATTCGGAGCGCCGGCGACCGTCACGTGGCGGTTCGTGCAGCGGCTGTCCCTCCGCGTCGAGCGCATGATGGCGTTTCGGCTCCTCATAGGGAGAATTAAGGATTGGCTCCTCAAAAAAGGACGGGCCCGCCGTTGTCATCCTGTTTCATTCCTTGAATTGATGATTGGCTTAAGGCGGGCGTTCAAAAAGCGATCGCGACGCCCGCAGAAGGCCGACTTCGTCGGCCTTGCCAGACCCTTAAATTCGTCAAGATGCTTTCCCCTCAGGCTTCAGCTTTCAAGATCTGCTGAAGACTTGCCGCCTAGACTAGCGCTTTCATTTCCTCAGGCAACCTCTTGATCCCTCGCGCGATTCACTCGCGCCAGCCGGCGTCGCACTTTTTCGCCTCAAGCAGCGCAGCGCGGAAATCATCGAGCCGGCGTTTGGACGCATGGTGACGACAATAAGTTTGCGGACCACATGGCGCTCCGGCGCAAGCATATCGACGAGCACACCCATTTTGCTGAGTACGGCGGATTGAACCGATTCCTTCAACAGGAAGTCAATAAACCGGAGCGGCGCCGCATCCGTCTTTAGGCCCGGTACGGCGACCGGTTGATCGCTATCTCTCCCGCGATTGATCGTCAGCACGTCGACTCGGTATCCGCCCGGCCGCGCATAAGTCGTCGCGGCGGTGGGCGAAGAAAGATGCGGAACCGGCGAAAAGCGCTTATCGACCTTTTGCAGGATTTCCAGAAAAGGCGCTTCAAGGATGTCTTCGATAGCAACGCCGAAGCCGATTGACGCGGTCGCTCGCGCGAATCGCCTCGACTAAGGAAATTTAGGGCACTTTTCGCACGAAAATCACCATCTAGATCACATCTTGACGGGCGACGTTCAATTGCCAATTGTCTGCAATGTGGGTCGCGGGGTGGGGAATGCGCAATAGCGAATGGGTTCCTAGCCTGATAACCAGATTGTCGTCGGCATCTCGAACCGAACGCTTCCAGATCGTAGAAGCGGCAAAGGATTCGTTTGGTTTCTTTCATAAGCGGTACTTTGATCTTACAGACCAAGGTATTCATATACATGATGTCGTCACAGTTCATGACGAAGTGTTATCTCTAGAAAGTATTCGCGCGCCTTTCGGCGTTTCTTTTTCCAATTGCAATTTTCTACGAGGAGTTCGGCTCAATTGGGCGGAATTTGACGCGCTGCATTTCGAAAGCTGCTCTTTTGCCGACGCTCTAGTTGCGCGAGCGCTTCATGTGAAAGGCCGTCTTAGTATTGTTGGTTCGAACGCGCAAAATGGCGTTGATCTTTCCGGAACCAAAGTCGGCGGTGACCTAAAGATACAAGACTGCCAAATCAGCGTCAAAAAGCCGTCAGCCGAAAAGATTCGAAGCAACGCCGCGATTTTTTGCGGCGGGCTAAACGCGCATTCGGTCTTACTCGAAAACGTCGATGTTCGCGGCCGAATTTTTCTAGCGACAGCAAAACTTGAAGGTATCCTCAAAGTTACCGGCCGCATAAGCTGCCCATTAGTTGGTTCGATTTCGCAGGAAGCAAACGAATGGGACCATATTGCGCTAGATGCAACAGATGCAAATATTAACGGGCAAGCGATCTTTGGCGAAGAACGGCGCGCAATTTCCAGCCCACAGGCACCCACGTCGCCGCTCTCGGCGCTTGGCCAAATCAACTTATCGAACGCTACCCTAGGAGGTGATCTCATATTCACGGGCGGACAGTTCGTCTCCGCTTATGCCGACTCGCACAAAACTCTTGAGCGAAAGTCCGAGGGTTCGGCGCTGGCCTGTATTTATGCCTCGCGTATTCAGGTTGACGGAGCCGTCTTTCTTGATCGAGGCTTTTCGGCAATTGGCGAGGTTCGCCTAAACAGCATGAAGACGCGAGGTGTGGTGCGCTGTGATGGCGCTTCGATTGACGGTCGCATACCTGGGGTCACACAAGAACCGACGACCATTCGATCATTGAGTTTGCGAAACGCTCGGATCGGAAGTTCGATTTTTCTTGATCGTGGCTCGCAATTTTTGGGTCAAGTCGACCTTCACACTGCAAACATAAGCGGTGACATTGATTTTCGGGGCGCATGCTGCATTGCTGAGGACGACACCATATTGCCCGAACCTGGAATCCGTGTCTCAACGAGGATGCAAATCGCGGCGTGGTTTAGCAAACTGTTATCTGCTCGGGGGTCTAGCGGGCAACGACACAACGCCGACGAATATCAGACTACACTGGATGCGCCGATCGCGGTTGAGATGTCTGGCGCAAAAATTGAAGGTAGCGTTCATCTTTCCTGCTCCGACGAAATGAAGAGGCAGCTTTGGTCAAAAGCTCCTGATCAAATACATGATTCAATACGGCTCAGGTTTACATCTCATGGATGCGTGCGCTTACGTGGCGCCACAATTGGCGGTAATTTCCATTTAGAAGGCGGGCGCTTTGACAAAGTTGAAAAGCAAAAAGACCCACGTCGCAGAGTTCTAAATTGCCAAGGCTTGAGCGTGGCAGCCACAACATTTCTAGCTGAACGTGGCGGGGCAGCCGCGCCCTACGAGGCGATTGCCGAAATCAACGGGTCCGCAACATTTGAGGGAATGTCTACGACTACGTGGGAGGATTCGCCAGAAGCGTGGCCACAGGCAAGAACTTCACAAGCTCAGATTCAAAATGGAAACTTTCTCGAACTGAACGGTCTTAATTATGAATTTCTGAAGGGTCCTCTTTCAGGTACAAAGCGCCTTGCATGGTTGCTGAATCAGCCGCCGACCGACCTTCTGAAGGTAAAGGGGGTCTCTCCCTCTGGATTTAAGTCACAGCCTTGGGAGCAATGCGCCGAAGTATTGAGCCGATCGGGCTATGATCGGGATGCGAAATTCTTGCTACGCGTGCAACATCGGTTCTTGCGCCTACACGGTCAACTTAACTTCCTAGAAAAAGCATACAACGTTGTACTTGCGATACTAGTGGGGCACGGGCATCGCGTTTTTTACGCAGCATGGTGGTCTCTAATACTGATAGTATCTTCAACAATTGTTTTCGATTTGGCTCGGATGTCTGGCCAGGTGTCGCCCGCTCAAGAAGAAGTCATTTTGTCCGAGAAGTACGATTCAACCGGTCAAGTGCCCGAGTCTTATCCTCACTTTGCGCCAGCAATTTATGCTCTCGACATCACACTTCCTGTCGGCGACTTCCATCAACAAGAATATTGGACCATAAATGATAATTTACCTCGATTTGAGGCAGGCCAGATTGTTTTAGAAGATTCGAATGCTCCGACTGCGAAGTCTGTTCTCGCGTTCATTTTCTTCGCGATAGCGTGGCTAATTTCAATCACGGTACCGCACCGCGAAAGTCTCCCAAAGTTTGGCGAAACAAGGTTAGACAAAAATTGGTTAACACTCTTTCGACAGTACACTCAGTATGGCAGACCTTGGCCTTTTTCAATGATTGCTCTTTATGGCACGCCATTTATTATAGTTATCATAATTCACACGTTATTTTTCTTTATAGCTGCTCTTTATTTAATTGATCAGAAACTACTAACAAATTTATACTCATTAACCGATATTTATTTAAGAAAGTTTTCGCCTCATTCTTTGCCGCATTTGCTGATGGTTGCATTTCAAATTATGGGTTGGGTCCTGATCTCCGCTGTGATTGCAGGTGTCGGTAACTCCGTGTTTTCACATACGCGAAACAGAGATTAGGAGCTATCCACTAGCGGTTTGACGTCGCGGCGAATGGTGATTCCTTCGTAGTGGTTGGTGCGCGAAAGCATAAACGATTGGACGCTTCGAGCTTTCGGACAAGGAGTGGGCGATCGTCGAGCCGCTTCTGCCGAACAATCCGCGCCGCGTTCCACACGTCGATGACCGTCGGGTTTTGAACGGTATGTTCTGGATTCCGATGACAGGCGCACCGAGGAAGGACATGCCGGATAAATACGGCCCGAATATAACGGTCTAATACCAACCCCCGCTGATTGGGACTCATTTTTAGGATTCCCAACGATTGCGAACG
>CAZHUI010000082.1:11228-14740 GCA_964535605.1 uncultured Caulobacterales bacterium | reverse complement strand
GGCGCCGTTGCGGGCGCCACGGTCTTGAGCGCCGGCGGGCTTTCGGCCTGCGCGAAGAAGGAAACGGCCGCCGCATCAGCGTCGAAGACCGAGGGCGTCAAACTCACCGAGAAAATCATCGCCGACGCCGAAAAGGTCGCAGGCCTCAATTACAGGTCCGCCGAGCGCGCCATGATGCTCGACGATTTGCAGGGCACGCTCGAAACGCTGGCGAAAATCCGCGGCGCGACGCTGGAGAATAGCGAGGCGCCCGCGCTTGTCTTTGACCCGAAACTGCCGCGACGGCCGGTGAAGTCGCAGAAGAACATTCTTGTCCTCGGCGGCGACTATGCGGCGCCGATGCCGGCGGATGAAGCCGCCATCGCCTTTGCGAGCGTCGCGCAGCAAGGCGCGTGGCTGCGCGCCGGCGCCATCACCTCCGAGCGGCTCACCGAGATCTATCTGACGCGCATCGAAACGCACAATCCGGCGCTCTCAGCCTTCATCACGGTGACAGCGGACCTTGCGCGGAAAGAAGCATTGGAAGCCGACAAGGATTTCGCGGCCGGTCAGGATCGCGGGCCGCTGCATGGCATTCCCTATGGGCTGAAGGACCTCGCCGACACGGCGGGCGTTTTGACGACCTGGGGCGCGGAGCCTTATCAGACGCGCGTTCCGGCGAGCGACGCCGAGATCGTCCGCAAGCTGAGAAACGCAGGCGCGGTCCTCCTCGGCAAGACGGCGGTCGGCGCGATTGCTTACGGAGACCGCTGGTTCGGCGGCGTGACGAAGAATCCGTGGAACCCGCTCGAAGGGTCGAGCGGGTCGAGCGCGGGGTCAGCGTCCGCAACGGCTGCAGGGCTCTGCGCCTTCGCCATCGGCACCGAGACGCTCGGCTCCATCGTCTCGCCGTCCGAGCGCTGCGGAACGGCGGGTTTGCGCCCGACCTTCGGCCGCGTGAGCCGCGTGGGGCTCATGGCGCTCTGCTGGTCGCTCGACAAGGTGGGGCCGATCTGCCGCACAGTTGAAGACACCGCCATCGTCCTCTCGAAACTCAACGGCTACGACGCCGACGATCCTGCGACCGCGCGTTTCGGCTTCACCTATGACGGCAAGGCGGACCTGAAAGCGATGACAATCGGCTTCGTGCCGAAATGGTTCGAAGAGGGGGATGAGGCCGATCGCGCCGCGCTCGACGCACTGAAATCGCTCGGCGTGACGCTCAAGGAATTTCCGTGGCCGGACTTCGACTTCGCGCCGCTTATGCAGATCGTCATGGTGGAAGCGGCCGCCGCGTTCTCCGAACTCACTTTCACCAATCGCGACGACGAACTCGGCTGGCAGGACAAAGAAGCCTGGCCGAACGGCTGGCGCGCGGCGCGGTTTTTTCCGGCGGCCGATTTTGTGCAGGTTGACCGGCTGCGCCGCCGCGCGATGGAAGCGATCGCAAAAGCATTTGAAGGCTTCGACGCGCTGATTGGCCCGAATTACGCGGGCGACGCGCTTCTCGCGACCAACGCCACGGGCCATCCGCAACTCATCCTGCGCGCGGGGTTCAAAGACACGACGACGCGCACGCTTTTCGACAATGCTGCAAAGGACGCCGGCGAAAAATTCCGCACCCCGCGCGGTGTCAGCCTGTGGGCGAATCTTTTCGAGGAAGGAAAGATCGTCGCCCTCGGCCGCGCGCTGGAAGTCGCGCTCGGGGCCGCGGGCGAGCGGCCGAAGGGCTTTTAATTTCAGCCCTGCTCGGGCGGCGCGAGCCGGCGCCGGTTCGTATGCTCCGCGGCGACCTTGCCTTCCGGCGTCTTGCCGCGCATGTAAAATTTTTGCCATTGCTCGCGCAGCGCGGCCGGGTCGCCCTCTTCAATCGACTGATTGAACGCCGAACGCGTTGTCCGCCATGCGTCATATTCCAGTTTCAGCGCCGGATCGTCATCCAGCATCAGGAGCCGCGGCGCGACGCTTTCCAGATCCTTCGGGCGCATAAGCGTAATCCAGCAGAACGGCTCGTCCTTTTCAAACCGCACCGTACACGGACGGGTGAACTTCCAGTTCATGGTGAAGGGATAAGGCAGCCAGTCCGTCTCGACGAGACCGCTCATCGGCTGCACGCCGTCCTTGAAATAGTTCGGCGCGCCGCTCGCCCAGAGGCCCCAGCCGGGATCGGTGCGAAAGAGCTGTCCGGTGTGAAAGGTCAAGATGCCGTAGCGGAAATGCGAGAGGACCTCATGCGCGATCGGCCGCCGGGGGTCGGGATCAAGCGCGGTGATTTCGATGTCTTCCGCGCGATCGCCGCCGTTCCACGAAACGTCGAAACTCTGGGCGCAGAGAATTTCCCAGCCGGAAACATTCGCCATGTTGAGGGGCAGGCAGCGATAGGCGTGGCGGCCCTCGACCTTCTCCATCCAGTCGCGCGCGAGCGTCGCCGGACGGATGACGGGCGCGCTCTCGTGCATACGGTAACTGTCAAGTTTCATCGGCTGTCGCTCCTTTCGGATACGGGAGTTCAAACGCCGAGAGCGTCCTTGATCCGGAACCATGTCATTCCCATCGACAGCATCGGGTTGCCGATGACGCCGGCGGCGGGAATGCGGAAATGGCGCACGTCCTCGAACAGTTTCTTGTCGGCGTCGCGAAGGTCCATGGCGTCAGCAAAAATTTCCGCGGCGATATGGCTGCAATTGACGCCGTGGCCGGAATAGCCTTGCGCGTAATAGAAGCCCGGCGAAATCTCGCCGATCAGCGGCACGCGGTTCAAGGGAATGCCGATCGTTCCGGTCCACGCGAAATCGATCGCTGCGTCCGCAAGGTCCGGAAACACGCGCAGCATCCTTGGGCGAAGCTCCGCCTCGATGTCGGCGGCGACGCGATTGGAATAGGTGCAGCGCCCGCCGAAGAGGAGGCGATGATCGCTTGTCCGCCGGAAATAATCGAGCACCCAGTTGGCGTCGGCGACCGCGAGATTGCCGGGGATCAGCGCGGTTGCGCGCGCCTCGCCGAGGGGCGCGGTCGCCATCATGAAGGTCTGCGCCGGCAGCATGTAGCCGCCGAGCGTGTCTTGCGCGAGGCGGTGATAGGCGTTGCCGGCGAGAATGACGGTCTTCGCGCGCACTTCGCCGGATGCGGTTCTCACGACGTGGGGATTGCCTTCGACGACCTCAACGACCGGCGAGCGCTCGAATAGCCGGGCGCCCAGCGTCTCGGCTGCGCGCGCCTCGCCAAGGACGAGATTGAGCGGATGGCAATGCCCGGCGCGCGCGTCGATCAGACCGCCCTCATAGACATTCGTCGCGACATGGCGGGACAGGCCGGCGCGATCGACGACCGTCATGTGGCTTGCGTCATTCGCCGCTGCCGCTTCGGCCAGTTCGGCCTTGAGCGCATCGAACTGGCGCTTGTTGTTGGCGACCGTCATGGCGCCGCGCACATAGTCGCAGTCGATCGAATGGCGCGCGATATTGCGCTCAATGATGTCATTGCCGGCGTATCGCGTGCGGTTCAGAAAAGCGGCGCCGCGTTCGCCGAGCTGC
>CAZHUI010000082.1:0-11128 GCA_964535605.1 uncultured Caulobacterales bacterium | reverse complement strand
TGCGCGGTCATCATCAGAACGCAAAGAGGTAGCTGTCATATTCGAAATCGGTGACGCGCCGGTCGGCGGCGCGCATTTCCTGCCGCTTCAAGGCGCCGTAGACCTGCGCGAACAGCGGGCCGAAAGACGGGCGCAGCGCCTCGCCGCTTTCGAACGCTGACAGCGCCGCGCGCCAGCCGCTATCGAGACGCGGCGCGTCCGACGCATAGGCATTTCCTGTCAGCGCGGGCGGCGGCGCCATTTTCTTTTCAATGCCGTGGAGCGCGCCATGAAGAATCGCGGCGAGCATCAGATAGGGATTGGCGTCGGCGCCGGCGACGCGATGCTCAAAGCGCGTATTGGCGCCGCCGTCCGCCGGAATTCGGATCGACGCGGTCCGGTTTTCGCGCCCCCACGTCGCGCGTGTCGGGGCGTGCGAGGATTCCTGAAACCGCCGCCATGAATTCAGATGCGGCGCAAAGAGGATCATTCCTTCCTGCATCGTCGCGATCAGGCCGCCGATCGCATGCAGCAGCGTTTTCTCATTCTCAAAGGCGTTCGCGCCTTTGGCGTCGAGAAAACTCATATGCGCATGCATGCCGTTGCCGGGCAGATCGCCGAAGGGCTTGGCCATGAAGGACGCGCCAAGCCCATGCCGTGCGGCGACGCCGCGGATCGCGCGTTTCAGCCATACCGACTGATCGGCCGCAACGACGATGTCCGCCTGATGTTTGAGATTGACTTCAAACTGGCTGGGGCCCGCTTCGATAACGGCGGCGTCGAGCGGCAGGCCCTGCGCGTCGCACGCCGCGTATAGATCGCCCAGGAACAATGCGTAAGCGTCAAGCTCCGCCATGGCGTAGACGCGGCCCTCGCGCACGCGCTTGCCATTGGCGCCTTTCGGCGCAAGAGGACGGCCAAGCTCGTCGAACTCACGTGAGAGAAGATAGAATTCAAGCTCGACAGCGGCGACCGGCGTGAAGCCCATCGCCTTGGCGCGATCTTGCGCGTTGATGAGGATCTGGCGCGGATCGGCGGCGAAGGCGTCGCCATTCGCCTCCGCCATCATCACCTGCGCCTGCAGCGTCGGCGTCTTCGTCCACGGCGCCGGTTTCACGCCGGGCGGCAATAGGCGGCAGAGCCCGTCGCTGTCGCCGGTGTCGACGACGAGCCCATTGTCGAAAACGTCATTGCCCCAGATGTCGACGCCGATCAGCGACCGCGGAAACCGCAAGGCCGACTTCTCGATCTTGGCGGCGTCTTTCGCGGGCAAACGCTTGCCGCGCTCGACGCCGTTGAGATCGATGAGGAAAGCATCGACGAATTTCGCCGCGCCCGATTCCGCGGGCTTGGCCGCCGGCTTTTTTTTCTTCGGCATGGGTCCCGTCAGTGGAGGTCGCGCCAGGTGAGATCGAGCGCCCGGCGCACACGCGCGAAAAGCTCGTCGATCTCGGCATCGCTGATGATAAGGGGCGGGCAGAGAAACATCGTCTCGCCGACCGCGCGCATGACGACGCCGGACGCGAAGCAATGGCCGCGGCATTTGACGCCCGTCGCGCCGGAGGCCGACCAGCGCGCGCGCGTCGTCTTGTCTTTCACAAGCTCGACCGCGCCGAGAAGGCCGACGCCGCGCGTTTCTCCGACAAGCGGATGGTCCTGCAGCGCGGAAAGCCCCGCCTGAAATCTCGAGGCTGCTGCGGCCCCTCTTGCGCCGACAAGCCGATGGCGCTCGAGCAGCTCGATGTTCTTCAGCGCGACCGCGGCGGCGACCGGGTGCCCGGAATAGGTGAAGCCGTGCGCCATTTCGCTGTCGGCTTCGATGATCGGGCGCGCCACGCGATCGGAAAGGGCGACCGCCGAAATCGGCTGGTAGCCGCTCGACATGCCCTTGGCCATGGTGACGATGTCCGGCGTGAAGCCGTAAGTCTCGCAGCCGAACCACGACCCGGTCCGCCCAAAGCCGCAGATGACTTCATCCGACCACAGAAGAATGTCATGCTTGCGGCACATTCGCTCGATCTCGGGCCAGTATCCCGCGGGCGGCGTCATCAGGCCGCCGGCGCCCATCACCGGCTCGCCGATGAAGGCCGCCACGTTGTCAGCCCCGATCTCGAGAATCTTGTCTTCGATCGCGCGCGCGCAGCGCATGGCGAAGGCCTCTTCGCTTTCGCCCGGTTCGCCATATTGGTAATAGCAGGGCGTCGGCGAAACGTGATGGAAGCGCGGCAAGGGCAGGTCAAAAATGCCCTGCATGAAGGGAAGCCCGGAAAGGCTCGCGCCGATCGCGGTCGATCCGTGATAGCCGCGATTGCGCGAGATGATCGCTTTCTTTTGCGGGCGGCCTTTGAGGTTCCAGTAATACCAGATCAGTTTCGTCGCGCTGTCATTGGCTTCCGAGCCCGACGACGCGAACAGGATCTGGTTGAGATCGCCCGGCGTTTTCGACGCGATCACCGCGGCGAGTTCGGCCGCCGTCGGCGTCGTCGTCTGGAAGAAGTGATTGTAGTAGGAAAGCGTCTCGATCGCCTCGCGCGCGGCTTCGGCAAGCTCGGCGTTTCCATAGCCGACCTGCACGCACCAGAGGCCCGCCATGCCGTCAATGATTTCATTGCCGTCGGCGTCGTAAATGTAAACGCCCTTGGCGCGCGTGATGACGCGCGGTCCCGCCTCGCGCAATTCATGGTGCGTCGTGAACGGATGAAGGTGATGCGCGGAATCGAGCGCCTGAATGTGGCGGGTGAGGTTTGAGGGGGCCATAAGGGTCACACATTGGTCATCAGGAAGCGGACGTCCCACGGGCTAAGGACGCTCGACCGGTGCTCATATTCCGTTCGTTTGATCGCCGCAAAGGTCTCGACGAAGCTTTCGCCGAGCGCCTCGCGCAATCCCTTTGAGCGTGTGAAATTGTCGACGCTGTCCATCAGCGACTTGGGCAGGGGCCGTTCGCGGTCCTGATAGCCCTCGCCGACATATTCCTCGCGCGGTTCGATCCGCTCCATCATGCCGAGATAGCCGCAGACGAGCGATGCCGCGACGCCGAGATAGGGATTGATGTCTGCGCCCGGTATGCGGTTTTCGACGCGCCGTGCTTCCGCGCTCGCCGCCGGCACGCGCAGGCCCACCGTGCGGTTCTCGCGGCTCCAGTGCGTGTTGGTCGGGGCGCTCATATAGGCCTCGAACCGGTTGAACGAATTCGTGTACGGAGCAAGCAGCGGCATCGCCGCGGGAAGATACGCCTGCAGGCCGCCGATATACCAGCGGAAGAGATCGCTGTCGGTTCCGTCGGCGTTCGCAAAAATGTTGCGCCCGGTGTTCGTCTCGACGACGCTCTGGTGGAGATGAATGGAGCTGCCGCTGCAGGTCGTATAGGGCTTCGCCATGAAGGTGACGAACATGTCGTGGCGCAGCGCGACCTGCCGGGCGAGGCGCTTGAAGAGGAACATCTGGTCGGCGACGCGCATCGCGTCGGAGTGCCGGATGTTGACTTCGAATTGGCAGGGGCCGTCCTCATGGATCAGCGTGTCGAGATCGATGCGCATGATCTCGCAGAACTGGTAAAGCTCCTCGAACAGCTTGTCGAACTCGTCGATGGCGTCGAGGCTGTAGACATGCTGTCCGAATTCGCGAAGGCCCGACCGGCCGTTCGGCGCGCGCGGCTCGAGGATCACGTCATTGAACTTGGCGATCAGATAGAATTCGATTTCAGGCCCGACGATCGGCGTCCACCCTTCGCGCGCGAAAAGATCGATGACGCGCCGCAGGACGCCGCGCGGCGCGATGCCGGTTTGCGTCCCCTGATCGGTGATGCTGTCGCAGATGACCGACGCCGTCGGATCGTTGTTCCACGGCGCAAGGTGAATCGTCGACAGGTCCGGCGCGAGGACGAGGTCGCGCTCGGTCGAGGCGATGTGCGGCGTGAATTGAATCTCGCCCTGCACGCTGATCGCGTAAACCGTTTCCGGGATGCGCAGCGATTTCGTCTTGATGCCGTTCAGGAACAGCGCCGGCGTCATCGTTTTGCCGCGCGCCGCGCCCGTCATGTCGGGCACAAGGCAAGCGACATCCGCGACGCGATGGCGCCGCAGCCATTCTTCAAGCTCAGTCAAGTCCATTACTTCCGCCCCAGGCGACCGGCCAAGGAAGCGCGGGGCCCCAAAGCGAATCCGCCCGTTTGGTTGGTCCTCGCCGGAATGGCGCGCCGAGAGTGGCGCCCGGGGCAAATGTCAGCCGTTATGACTGCAATTCGCGCGCTCAGAAGAACGAGAGCAAGGCTAGCCCGGCCCGTGAACGGAGGCAAGCGGGTCCGGCGTTAAGCGATCATCCGATTGATTTTGCGGGGATTAACGATCGTCAGCGTACTTATTAGCGTGTTCCTGCCCGAAGACGTTTTGACCCATCCTTCGTGACGCCGGCGCGGGGCGCCGGCTCCTCAGGATGAAGGGAATCTTCATCCTGAGGAGCGGCCCGCTTGGGCCGCGTCACGAAGGATGTGCGCCGAGTCCGTTTATCAGTCGGCCGCCTTATAAACCCTCTCGCCGTCGAACCATGTCTCCAGCACTTTCGTCTCGCTGATGCGGTCGGCGCCGCCGGCCTTCGCCAATTCGATGATGTTCTGATCGAGGATGATGAAGTCCGCGCGCTTTCCGCGTTCGAGCGATCCGGCGATGGCGTCCTGCTGCAACGCGCGCGCCGCGTTGATGGTGTAGGCGTCGATCGCGTCTTCAATGGAAATCGCTTCGCCGGCGTTGAACGGCGCCTGGTCGGCGATGCGGCGCGAGACGGCGCCTTCGATGTTGACGAAGGGGCGCGGATCGATCGTGTCGACGGGCGCGTCCGAGCCCGCGACGATCGCCGCGCCGGCGGCTTTCAGCGACGCCGCCGGATAGGCGTTCCGGTAATAATAGCCGTCCTTGTCGTAAAGATTGTCCGGGGTCGAGCGGTCGATGAAGGGAAAGACTGTCGTGTCATATTGAGGGTCGATCACGGCCCAGGCGAAGGTGAAGGACGCGAAGGCGCCGAGCGGGGCGAAGCGCGCGCGATCCTCGGGCCGGACAAGTTGCAGATGCGTGATGATGTGCCGGCGCGTGCCGCCGTCGCGTCCCGCGCCTTCAAGGCCGTCAAGCGCGGTCTTCACCGCGCGGTCGCCGATTGCGTGAATGTTGAAGGTGAAGCCGGCCGCGTCGCCGGCGTTGATGTAATCGAGAGTTGTCTGCTCATCATGCTGCAGCGTGCCGGCGCTCCGCGCGCATTGCGCCGGATGGAATCCATATCGCTTCTGGAACGCGGAAGGCTCCGGGTCGGCGATGGCGCAGGCCGGCGAGGCCGGATTGACATAGCCCTTGACGCGCACCCAATCGGCCGCGTCGTCCCATTCATAGATTGGCTGCAGATAGTCGCGCGATAGCGCTGCGTTCGGCAAAGTCGGCGGCGACGCCAACGGATCGCCCTCCATGACGCCGTCGGCGAAGAGTTTCAGGAAGGTCGCCTTGATGCGCGTTGAGTTTTTGTACTTGTCGCGGATCGCCGCCGCCTTCGCCATGGTCTTCGAGAAATCCGCATCGCCCTCGGCGCGAGCCTTGGTCGGGTCGAAATAAAGCGCCAGCGTCGCGCGGGCGTGCAGCGTGCCGGACTTTTCCAGCGCGTCGTAAATATCGAGCGTCGCGGGATCGGCGGCGGCGTCGAGGAAAGAGGTGATTCCGCGCGGCAGCGTCACCGCCATCATCAGGTCCGGCTGCGCGCGGCGGCGTGCGGTGTCAGCGGTCGTCCAGTCTTCGACGCCGATCGCGCCGAGCGCGTAGTCTTCCGTCAGGCGCCCGTTCGGCTCGCTGGAATTGTCGACGCCGACATAAGGGGCGAGAGCAGCGAAATCGCTTTTCAGGGTCGCCGCGCCAAGCCCGACCGGCTTGCCTTCGGCGTTGACGGCGCGCGCGAGCGCCGCGCTGTTGACGCCGTAATGATGGCCGTCGCTGCCGAAAAGAATGATCGGGTGCGCCGTCGAGGCGGCGTCGAGCGCCTGCCGGATCGTTTTCAGCGTCGCGTCCGGCTGATTGCCCGAGGCGTAGTTCCAGAGCTGGACGCCGACCGGCGTTCCCGGCGCGGCGCCGATGCGCGCGATGCACGCGGCGGTCTCGGCGGCGATCGCGGCCAGAGGGCGCGGAAGATTGTCGAAGCTGCAGGTCTCAATCGGCATCGCGCCGATCGGATGGAGGTGCGCGTCGTGGAGGCCGGGGAGAATCAGTTTGCCATCGGCGTCGATCGCGCTGGCGCCGCTTTTCAGGTAAGCGCGGGCGCCAGCATTGTCGCCGACATAAAGGATTTCGCCATTGCGAATTGCCATCGCTTCTGCTGCGGGGCGCGACGCGTCGGCTGTATAAATCGCCGCATTCATGATGACCGTGTCGGCCGCAGGCTGTCCGCCGATGAGGTGCGAACACCCGGCGAGCATGACGCCGGCGCCTGCCGCCCAGACTGCCGCCAATCTCATGAAGCCCCCTTGCGTTCGGCGTGACGCTGCACGCACTCTTGTCACGCAAAGACCTATCATCAGCCGCGGCAGGATCGCCAGATCGCCATGCAGGACCCGAAAGAGATGGCGCGCGCGCATGCGGCGCGGGGGTTCGTCGCGCTGAAAGCGGAGCGCTTCGCCGAAGCGGAAGCGGCGGCGCGCTTGGCGCTCGGCGCCGATCCGGCACGGCCGGAAGCGCATTTCCTCGTCGGCCTTCTGGCGATCGAGAAGAAAGACTGGCGTACGGCCGTCGCGGCCTTCGGTTCGGTCACTAAAATCAATCCCGCCGATCGCGGCGGGTGGGCCCATCTTGCGCAGCTCCTGCAGCGCGCCGGGCATTTCGATCGCGCCGACGAGGCCCTCGCGCGCGCGCTTGACGGCGGCGGCGTTGATCCGGAAACGTCCGACCTGATCGGCGCGGTGCTGACGCAGTTCGGCCGTCACCGCGAAGCGGAAGCTTGGCGACGCCGGGCCTATGACGCCGAGCCCGGCCGCGCGGATTTCGCCGTCAATGTCGCGTCCGCCAACATGTTTCTTGGACGCGACGCGGCGGCCGCGGCGGCGCTTGAGCCTTTCGTCAGGGAGGAGGGGCTCCCGCAGGCGGAATGGCTCTATTCGACGCTCCGCCGCGCGAAAGACCGCGCGCGCGCCGACCGCCTGCTTGCCCGCGCGGAGACCGCGCCGCAGCCGCAGGCGAAGGCGTTTCTCGCCTATGCCGCCGGCAAGGAATTTGAAGATTGCGAGGAATGGGCGGACGCCTTTACCGCGTTCGAGCTCGGCGCGCGCGCAAAACGCTCAGTCGTCGAGCTTGATGAGGCGGCGGAGGACGCCTTCTTCGCCGCGCTCGCCGGCGCCTTAGATCGCGCATGGCTGGCGCGCGAGGCGAAGGGCCATGATGACGCCGCGCCGATCTTCATCATCGGCCAGCCGCGCACCGGCACGACGCTCGTCGAACGCATCATCGCCAGCCATTCGGCGGTCGAGGCGGCGGGAGAGCTGCAGCAGTTCGGGCTTTGCGTGCGGCGACTTTCGGGTGCGCCAGCCGATCCCGCGTCATGGGCGCAGATCAATCCGGCAGCGCTGGGGCAGGCCTATATCAGGGCGGCCGCGCCGATGCGGACGGGCAAGCCGCGCTTCATCGACAAGCTGCCGCGCAATTTCCTCTATCTTCCGCTGATCGCGCGCGCTCTGCCGAAGGCGCGAATCATTCACCTGACGCGCGACCCGCTTGATGCATGTTTTGCAAGCTACAAGCAGCTTTTCGCCGAGGCCTATCCCCACTCCTACGACCAGGCGGAAATGGCCCGCCATTTCATTCGGTATGCGAGTCTGATGGACCATTGGCGCGCGGCCATGCCCGCCGGCTTCCTCGACGTTTCCTATGAGCGGCTCGTCGCGGATACCGAAGCGCAGACGCGCCGCATCGTCGCGTTCCTCGGACTCTCATGGGAAGACGCGTGCCTGCGCTTCCATGAACTCGACGCGCCGGTCGCGACAGCGAGCGCGGTTCAGGTTCGGGAGGCGGCGCACGCCCGCTCGATCGGCCGGGCGGCGCGTTATGGCGAGCGTCTTGCGCCAATGCGCCAAATACTTGCGGCGGCCGGATTGCATTCCCCGGTTGTTGCGGCGCGAGATCGTTGATACGCTCCGTGTGCGCCGCAGGGCAGCGGCGCGCTAAAGGAGGGGCATTATGAGCATTCGCACGGGCGCCGCGCGCTGTTTCCGGCCGGTTTTCCTCGCCCATGTTTCGCTCGCCGCGCTGTCGGCCGGATCGGCCTTCGCGCAGGATGACGAGATCATCGTCACCGCGACGAAACGGGCCGAGTCGATCCAGGACGTCCCCCTCGCGATCACGGCCTACTCGGATGAATTCATCCGCGAGGTCAATCTCGAAGACGTGAAGGACCTCGTCACTTACACGCCCGGCATCACCGGCAATTCGCTCGACAGCTTCATCGACTTCATCAATGTCCGCGGCATCGTCACCAACGATTTCGGCGTCGGCGGCGACCCGTCGGTCGGCTTCTTCAAGAACGGCCTTTATCAGGGGCGCAACGGCGCCGTCGTCACGACGCTTTACGACCTCGACCGCGCCGAGGCGCTGCGCGGCCCGCAAGGCTTCCTGTTCGGCCGCAACGCCATCGCCGGCGCGATCAGCGTTCACACCGCGCGCCCGAAGCTTGGCGTCCATGAAGGCTACGCCGAACTCGACGTCGCCGAGCGCGGCCGCGTCGTCGGCGAAGCCGCGCTGAACCTTCCGCTGACGGACAAGCTGGCGGTGCGCATCGCGGGCTATGGCGGCAAGGAAGACGGCTATGTCGACAACGCCTTCGACCTCGCCGCGGACCGGCTCGTCGCCTTTGAGAAGGGGGCCGGGCGCTTCTCGGCGCTCTATGAGGACGGCGGGTTCAACGGCCTCCTGACGCTCGAATATGAAAAGCGCAATCAGTCGGGAGCGGTTTACCGGGCGACGGAGCTTGGCGATTCCTATGACGCGCTCGTTTCTATTTTCGGCGTGACCCTCGGCGGCGACGGGCGCGACATCGACAGCGATTTCGGATTCGGCGAGGCGGACGACGCCACGATCTTCAGCGCCGGCCTTGAGCTCAATGTCGATCTCGGCGGCGCGACGATCACGTCGCTGACCGGCTTCAAGGATCACGATTATTTCTACGCGGAGGATTTCGACGGCACGCCGCTGCGCATCAATGACTACCGGCAGGACCAGACCGGCCAGTATTTCGAGCAGGAATTGCGCGTCGTTTCGACCGGCGACGGCCCGTTCTCATGGTATGCGGGCGCCTCCTACTACAATGAGGAAATCGACGTCCTGTTCGGGCAGGGCCAGGACGAAGAAGTCTATTGCCAGTATTATTACGGCCTGTCGTGCTCGGACTATTTCGCGGGCGGCGGTTACGCCTTTACGCCTTCACCGGTCGGCCTCGTCGAGGAAAACGCCGTTCGCGGGCGCTATCACGGCTGGGCGGGTTATGTGGACGCGACCTACGCCTTCTCCGAAAAGTTCGATATCGGGGCGGGCCTGCGCTATTCGCGCGACACCAAGGATTTCGGCATTCAGGGCCTCGCGCCCGTGAGCGAACTCGGCAACGCCTTCGCGCTCGGCTTCAACTCGACGGATTTCCTCACCGCCAAGGACAGCTGGGACGCCTTCACGCCGCGCTTCATCGCGCGCTTCCGGCCGAATGACGACTGGCTGTTCTTCGCGAGCGCGACGCGCGGCTTCAAGGCCGGCGGCTTCGGCAGCTTCACCATCGTGCCGGACTCGCTGCCTTTCACTTCCGACGGCGTCGACCTCGAACCGGGCGACGCCTTCCCCGACCCGTTCGATCCGGAAAAAGCGTGGTCCTACGAAGCCGGCACCAAGGGGACGATCTTCGGCGGGCGCACGAAAGTCGACGCCAACGTCTATTATTATCAGTATAAGGACCTTCAGTCGAACGTTCCCGGCGTCGGCGGCGGCATCGTCGTCGACAATGTCGGCAAGGTGAAAGGCTGGGGCGCCGAAGCGCAGATCGACACCGCGCTTACCGAGAATTTTGAGCTTCTCATCAACGGCGCCTATCACAACTCCGACGTGACGGAGGCCGAGGCGCTGTGCGACGGCACGCTCGACTGCGAAGGCCAGCCGCTCGCCGCCGCGCCGCGCTTTTCTGGCGCGGCCGTGTTGAGCTTCACGGCGCCCTTGGGGGCGGGCGCGGTACGGTCGAACCTTGAGGCCTTCGGCCAGACCGAAACCTATGGCGGGCTGCTCCGCCTCGCCGAAGCGCGCAATGACGGCTACATCGAACTCGCGGCCCGCATCGGTTATGAATCCGACGCCGGCTGGACGATCTTCGGCTATGTCGAGAACCTGACGAATGCGCTCTATTACACGGGCGCGGAAGAAGGCGGCGGCCTGATCCCCGCCCACTTCATCGGCCCCTCGCGCCCGCGCACCTTCGGTGTGCGGATGAGCTATCAGTTCGGCGGGTAGCGGTTCGCCGGCTTTCAGATCGGCGGCCGCCCGTCAGTTCTCTGCATGAGGCGCCGGAACGCAGCTTGAACGGACGCGCGCTTTTTTCGTCTGCATACGGACGGATGCGCAGCGGATGCCTCCAGCCGCGGAGTCTCGGCCCGGTTTTGCGTCAGACCGGACGGGCAGGAACGTCCGTCCCACGAAAAATTTTCCTTTAACCATCTAACCTCTTGTTCCTTATACGAAACAAAATTCCGTCCCCCTCCCTTGCGGAGGGTTTAAGCTGCCCTTGCGGCTGAAATTTGAAAGAATGGCGCAGATGCGTTCGGTTTCGAGCATTGAAGACTTGCTGATCCCGGCGCGGGCCGGGATCCGTGACCGGGCATGGATTGCACACCGGCCTGTCCCGCGATCGCGCCGGGATGAACGGCAAACTCTCGCCTCATGCGGATTCCCCATGCGGGCGAGTCCGTACAATCCGCACAATTACGGTGAATCTGGCGCGGATGCTCGGTTTGAGCTCGGTCAGACGCGCCGCACTTTACGGACGATACGGATTTTGCGGACAGCGTCCGGCGCTTGCTTAACCCCCGGTTGCGCGCCTCCGCTGCGCCGCTATACCACGCAGTCTCGCATGAAGGATCGCGCCCGATGACCGCGCCCGCGAC
>CAZHUI010000081.1:0-14768 GCA_964535605.1 uncultured Caulobacterales bacterium | reverse complement strand
GGCTTTGCGCAAAAGGGCGGCGCGGTGCTGAGCTATGTGCGCATTGCCGCCTCCCCTGACGCCTTGAATCAGGTGCGCGTCGACGCTGGCGAGGCAGAAGCGCTGATCGCCAGCGATCTGGTCGTCGCGACAGATGAGCGCGCCTTGCGCGTGCTCCAGAAAGGCGCGACGCGCGCGGTGGTCAATACCGACATCCTGCCTACCGCCGATTTCATCCGCAACCGGAATATCGACTTTGACGCTGCGCGGCGGATGAAGACGCTGCGGGACGCATGTGATGCAAGCGCCTTCGCCGCCGCCGACACGGTCGATCTCGCCCGGCGGCTCCTGGGCGATACGGTCTACTCCAACATGATGTTGCTCGGCATGGCGTGGCAAAGGGGTCTCGTGCCGCTGACAGAAACGGCGATTGCCCGCGCGATCACGCTCAACGGCGTCTCGGTTGCGAAGAACAGGCGCGCGTTCGCGCTCGGCCGCGCCATCGCGCAGGATGAGCCCGCATTGCGGCAAGCCGCTGGCCTTGTTGAAGCGGCGCCCGAGCCCCTGGCGCTCGATGCGCTGATTGAGCGCCGCGCGACGTTTCTTTCCGAGTACCAGAGCAGCGCCTATGCCGAAAAATACCGGGTCTTCGTCACGGACATTGCGAAGCGGGCGAGCGCCGCCGAGGAAGACGGCCGCTTCGCGCAAGCGGTTGCATCGAACCTCTTCAAGCTGATGGCCTACAAAGATGAATATGAAGTCGCACGGCTCTATACGACCGGCGCGTTTCGCCGGAAAATCGAAGAGGAATTCGAGGGCGATTACCGCCTGAAATTTCACATGGCGCCGCCGCTTCTCTCCAGCGACCTCGACAGCCTCGGCAGGCCGAAGAAGCGCGAATTCGGGCCATGGATGATGGCGGCATTTTCTGTCCTGCGGCGCTTCCGGTTCCTGCGGGGCGGGCCATTCGATTTCTTCGGCCAAACTGAGGAACGCCGCCTTGAGCGCACGATGATCGACGATTATCGCCGCGACATCGAGGCCGCCGTCGCTTCGCTGGATCGCCGCACGTTAAGCGTCGCAATCGACATCGCGCGCCTGCCGGAAGAGATCAGGGGCTATGGGCCGGTGAAGCTCGCCTCGATCGCAAAGGCGAAGGCGCGCCGCGAAGACTTGTTCCGCCGCCTCAACGCTTCTGAAAGAGCGGCGGCCGCCGCCTGAAGGGAATGTCTTATGTTCGCTGACCTCGCTGCCCTGCCGCCCGATCCCCTGCTCGGCGTCACCGCGCGTTTTCGCGCCGACCCGCGCGCGGAAAAAATCGATCTTGGCGTCGGCGTCTTCCGGAACCGGAACAACGAGACGCCGGTGATGCGCGCAGTCGCGGAAGCGCAACGGCGTCTCGTCGCCAACGAATCGACCAAGGTCTATTTGCCGCCCGAAAGCGCGCCCGGTTTCGCCGGCGCGATCCGAAAACTGATTTTTGGCAAAGATTTTAATGACCCGCGTGTCGCTGTCGTGCAGACACCCGGAGGATCAGGCGCCTTGCGCGTCGCGGCGGAGCTTCTCAAACGCGCAGGCGCTGCGGGCATCTCCGTCGGCGCGCCGACATGGGCCAATCACGGACCACTGCTTGGCGCGTCAGGCCTCGCGATCCGGTCGATCCCTTATTACGACACCAGGACTGGCGGTGTTGATTTTTCGGCATTTTACGACGCCGCGTCAAAGCTTGGACCGAAGGACGCGCTCCTCATCCACGCCGGATGCCATAACCCGACCGGGGCGGATCTCTCGCGCGAGGAAATTGACGCCGTCATCGAACTGGCGGCCGAGAGGAAGTTCCTCCCCTTTGTCGATTTTGCTTATCACGGCTTCGCGGAAGGGCTCGACGACGACGCTTACATCGTTCGCGCGATGGCGAAACGCTTGCCGGAGTTTCTGGTCGCCTATTCCTGCTCAAAGCATTTTGGGCTCTACCGCGAGCGCACCGGCGCTGTCGCGATGGCCGGCGCGGACGAAGCCGCCGCCAAAGCCATGACGACGCACGCCGTCAATGCGGGCCGGCAGATGTATTCGATGCCGCCGGCGCACGGCGCCCTTCTTGTCGCGGAGGTCCTTGGCGATCCTGGGCTGGCGGCTTCATGGCGCGAGGAACTCGAGACGATGCGCCTTGCCGTCAAGCGTTCACGCGAAATCCTGGTCGAGGCCGCCCGCGCGCAACAGCTTGGCGACGGGCTCGATCTTTTGTTGCGGCAAAGCGGCATGTTCTCGCTCTTGCCGATCGACGAAGACCAGGTCGGCGCGCTGCGGGACCGCCACGCGATTTACGTTGTCAACAGCGGCCGCGCCAACCTCTGCGCTGTTAACGAGGATAATGCGGAGCGCATTTGCGCAGCGCTCGCCGACGTGCTCAGGCGCTGACCAGCGCCTTCAACTTTTGCAGGTCGTCGTGCCGCGTTCGAATATCGCGACGGGGCGCGGCGAGGCGAAGGTCGCGCAAGACTTCCAGCGCCTTCAACAGAACCGGGAGCGGCGGACCGCTCGCCGTCACTTGCGACAGCTTTGCAGCGTCCAGCGCCGACGACGGCCTTTCAATGAACCGCGAGACCAGCATGTCGTGATGCTGCGCAGCCGTGCGCCCGTGAGCCTCGCACACAGCGAGGAATTTAGCGGCGTTGCGCTGGAACCAGGCCTCGCTCCTCGACTTTGGCGCGCTTTCGAGAAATACCGTTAGAAAGTCGCGCCGGCGCATGCAATCGCGCAAGGACGATTGGTCCTCGGGACGCATGAACAGCATCTTGTCGACGAGCAGCTGCGAATAATAGGGATCGTTCGCCTGGCAAAGGCCCGTGAGGAGATCGATTTCGTTGATGCCTGAGAAGTCGCCGGCGTTGGCGCCGCGATATTCCTGCCGCCCGACGCGATAGGGCTTGTAGTATGGCCGGACGCTGTAAAAGAAGCGGTCAGCGTCGAGCTCCTTATAGAGAACATCGTTCCAGCGGGAGACTTCGTTCAGCGCGGCAAGCGCGTCATCGAACAGGGTTTCCGCCACGGGATGAGAGACGCCGAGCGGAACAATGCGCATCAGCGCGTCGGCCGCGCGCATATAGGCGAAAATACCGCGCGTGTTGTAATCAAGGAAAAGCTTCTCGTCTTTGAGCCAGGTGAAGCTCTTCGGCTTTCCGTCGACGGCGCGGTTGTGGGTCGCCAGATGGCTGGTCGCAAAACGCGGCGCGACGCCGATAGAGGCGCCGATATGGAGGCCCAGCGCCGAAGCCTCCTGAAAGGGCGACTTCTCCTCGCGCGCCGGGTTCGTCAATTCATGGCGCCGAAGCGCTGCGAGGAAGAGGCCAAGATCGCCAAGCACGTCGAAGGCGACGTCGAAGCCTTCATCCGTGTTCCCTTCGCGCCGCAACGCTTCGACATGGATCAGCCCCTCTTCGACCAGCGCTTTTTTCGCCGCCGCCCCGACCCCTTCGACATTGGCGCGGTCCTCTTGCGCGAAATAAAGGGTCTCAAGGTCGGAGTTGAGGTCGACAAATCGACCCCTGATCCAATTGTCAAAATTTTCTGCGTTCGTGCTCATCGGCGGCGGTTCTTTTTTTGCACCGCCCTTTCCTAGGCCAAATCACCCTGCCCGTCCAAGTGCGGCGTCACCCCGCGAGCGCCCGCGCAAACTCGTCCCGGAACGTCGCCATGTCTTCCGCGCCGGCAATCGTCACGCGAATGCATTCCGGCATCGAATAATTGGCAAGACCGCGCACCAGAACGCCGCGTACGGCGAGCGCCGCCTCGATCGCCATCGCTCTCTCCGCGTCGTCAAAAACGATGGTGACGAAATTCGCAAATGACGGAATGAACCTGACGCCGAGACGATCGAGAAACTCGGCCATCACCGCCCGCTCGCGATCAACATGCGCGATCGAAGCTTCAACGAACGCGTCGTCGTCGAGCGCGGCGACCGCCGCCGCCTGTCCAGGGACGGTCGTGTTGAACGGCAATCGCACGCGGTCTAGCGCCGAAATGACTTCCGGAGGCCCGTAGCCCCAGCCGATGCGCTGGCCGGCAAGGCCGTAGAGTTTTGAGAATGTGCGTGTCATCAAAACATTCGGCGCAGACCGCGCGAGTTCGAGCCCGGCGTCAAAGCCGGGCGCGTCGCGCGCGAATTCGGCATAGGCGCCGTCTAGAATGAAAAGCGTCTCCGGCGGCAGTGCGCGGTGCAGCCGCAGGATCTCTGAATAGGGAATAAAGGACCCAGTCGGATTGGCAGGGTTGGCGACAAACACAATCTTCGTGCGGGCGTCGACGCGGTCCAAGACAGTATCGACTTCGACCGAATACTCCCGCTCCGGCGCAAAACGCATTTCGCAATCCGCCGCCGCCACCGCGAGACGCCAGGCGGCGAATCCAAATTCCGGCTGCACGGCGTTATCGCCGGGGTCCATGAACGCCTGACAGGCGAGCGAAAAGATCTCGTCCGATCCGACCCCGAATATGAGGCGTTCTGGTTCAACGCCGAATTTTACTGCGACCGCATTGCGCAAGCCCGCGGCGCGCACATCGGGATAGCGGTGCAGATCGGACGCAGCCGCCAGATAGGCCGCATGCGCCTTGGGGCTCGTCCCCAAGGCGTTTTCATTCGCTGACAATTTTATGGCGCGCGCGACGCCGTCGGCGCGCGATTTGCCGGGCACATAGACGCCGATCTTTCGCACGGCGTCGCGGGGAACAGGCCCGTTCATGCCTTCTTCTCCGCGCGCGCAGCAAGCACCGCCATCACGTCGTCAAGGCTCGCCCCACGCGCCTTCAGTAAAATGAGTAGGTGATAAAGGAGGTCGGCCGCTTCGTCACAAAGTTCCGCTTTGTCGCCGGTGACGCCGGCGAGCGCGACCTCGACACCCTCTTCTCCAACCTTTTGCGCGATCCGACGAACGCCCTCGCCGAGGAGCCTTGCGGTATAACCAGCGCCCGTTGCCCGTTCGCCAATTGTCCTTTCAAGGAGGCCAAGCCTTCCTATTCCAGGCGCGACGGCGCTGCCGAAGCAGCTCGCAGTTTCGAGATGACAGGCCGGCCCTTGCGGAATAGCCGTGAGGAGGATCGCATCAGCGTCACAATCAGCCGTGATCGAAACAACATTCAGTCGGTGGCCCGATGTTTCCCCCTTGCGCCAGCGCCCGCCGCGCGAGCGCGAAAAGAACGTCGCCTCGCCGCTCTCGACCGTTTCCTTCAGCGCAGCCTCATTCATATAGGCGACCATCAAGACCTGCAGCGTCGCCGCATCCTGAACGATTGCCGGCGCGAGCCCCCCGCCTTTCTCGAAGTCAATAACAGGCGCATTGAGTAGGATCATCGCCGCACCTCGACGCCTTCGACATCAAGCGCCGCCTTAACGCCGCCGATTGTCAGCGTCCCGGAGTGGAATGCGCCCGCGGCAAGCGCGCCCGAGACGTCGGCGCGAGCGAACACCTCAATGAAATGGCTTGCTAATCCGGCGCCACCCGACGCCACTAGCGGAATCGACAAAAGGTCGCGCGCCCTCTCGAGCTGATCGAGATCGTACCCTTCGCCTACCCCGTCCTGATCCATACAATTCAGCACGATCTCGCCCGCGCCGCGTTCCTGGGCTTCGACGATCCAGTCGAGCGTCGACCGCCCGGCGCTTTGTATAGTTCGCGTGTCGCCCGTGTACTGAAAGACTTCCCACCCCTCTCCGGCGCGGCGGCTGTCTACCCCGACGACCACGCATTGCGACCCGGCGACCTCTGCAATTTCAGAGATAAATTCCGGTCGTTCTAGCGCCGGAGAATTGATTGATATCTTGTCGGCTCCGGCCTCCAGCGCCGCAATCGCCTGATCAAGAGTGCGAATGCCGCCCGCAACGCAGAGCGGCGTGTCGAGCGCGGCGGCGATTCCGAATAGCCAGCGGTAATCGATTGTCCGACGCTCAGCCGACGCGGCGATATCATAGATGACAATCTCGTCTGCGCCTTCCTCGCAATAGCGGCGCGCAAGGTCGGCGGGATCGCCCATATCCCGGTGCCCCTCGAATTTCACGCCCTTAACGACGCGGCCGTCGCGGACATCGAGACAGGCAATGATGCGTTTAGCGGGCAAGGGCTTCCTCCAGCGCAAAGCGCCTTTCATAAAGAGCGCGACCGATGATGGCGCCGGCGGCGCCCGCCGCCTTCAACGCCGAGAGATCGGAAAGCGATGCGACGCCGCCGGAAGCTTGAACGAGAAGGTGTGGAAACTGCGCGCTCAGCGTCGCATAAAGCTCAGCGTTTGGACCAGCGAGCATACCGTCGCGGGAGACGTCAGTGACAAGCGCATGACGCAGCGCGCCGCCGACATACCGTCCAATCGCATCATCAACCTTGATCGCGCTTGTCCGTGTCCATGCTTCGGATGCGACCATGAAACCGTCCGGCGAAGCGCGCACGTCGAAAGCGGCGCAAATTTTTTCACCGCCAAAGCGATCAATCCAGCTGCCGACCGCATCGGGATCCTTCACCGCCGCAGAGCCGATCACGACGCGCGCGACGCCAAGGTCAAGCAGCGCTGCGACATCGTCCGCAGACCTGACGCCGCCGCCGCATTGGATCTTGACGCCAGACGCCTCAACAATGACGCCGATCAGCTCCGTTTGTCGCGCCGCGCCTGCGCGTGCGCCGTCAAGATCGACAACGTGAATCCACTTGGCGCCTGCTTCAGCGAATCTGCAAGCCTGCTCGACGGGATCGCCATATTGCGTCTCGGCGTCGAAGTCGCCCTGCGATAGGCGGACGCAACGCCCGCCCCTTAGATCGATCGCCGGATAGATCAGCATGGCGACGCCAGAAAATTCGCAAGGATTCGCGCACCGGCGGCGCCGGAACGCTCGGGATGAAACTGGCAACCCCAGATCTTGCCCGATCCGACTGCGGCGCTGAACGTCTCGCCATAGTTCGCCGTCGCCGCCGTATCATCCGACAGCGGACAAACATAGGAATGAACAAAATACGCGTAAGCGCCCGCCGGCACGCCTTCGAACATCTCGCTGCCTTTCGACGCCGACAGGCGCGACCATCCGACATGCGGCGCCGGCGTTTCCCGGCTCTGCTTCAATCGCCTGACGCGGCCGTCGAAAAACCCGAGGCCGATGGCATTACCTTCCTCACTCGAATCGAACAGCATCTGCAGGCCGAGGCAGATTCCTAAAATCGGTCTGTCGAAATTGATCAGCGCGCGTGCAAGCCCTTTCTCGGCAAGCGCCGTCATCGCAAATCCTGCGGCGCCGACGCCGGGCAGGATGACGCGCTCGCAGTCGGCGATGATGCGCGCCTCATCGGTCAGCACCGCTTTGGCGCCGAGCCGTTCGAGCGCGAACATGACCGACGCCGTATTGCCGACTCCAATTTTTATAACGCCGACAGTCATCAAATGACCCCCTTTGTCGACGGCACCGCATCGCTTTCGACGGCGACAGCCGCGCGCAAGGCGCGCGCAAACGCTTTAAAGCAGGCCTCCGTCTTGTGGTGATCGTTGTCGCCCTTGACCGACACATGGATTGCTGCGCCAAGCGTCTGCGCGAGCGAGCGGAATACATGCGCGGTCATCTCAGTCGGATAGGCGCCGAGAAGGGGCGCGGCGAACGCGCCGTCGAAAACCGAATAGGGGCGCCCGCCGAGGTCAATCGAGACCTGCGCCTCGGCTTCATCCATCGGAAGCGTGAAGCCGTAGCGCGCAATCCCGCGCCGTTCGGCCAACGCAGCCGAGAGCGCCATCCCCAAGGCGAGCGCGCAGTCCTCAATCGTATGGTGAAGATCGACCTGCACATCGCCTTCGCAGGCGAGCGCAATTGAAATGCCGCCATGCGCCGCGACCTGTTCCAGCATATGGTCGAAATAGCCGACGCCGGTTTCGATCCGCACCGGCGTCGCACGATCGAGATCGACGCGAACAGCGATTCTTGTTTCCTTTGTCTCGCGCAGCGCCTCGCCGACCCGCGGTGCGCGGCGCGCGGTATTGACGCCAAAAGCCGCAAGCGCGCGATCGTTCGCCACCGCATCGCGGACGCCGACAAGAATCCTCTCGTCGTCGGAGAGGCGAATATCCGCTTCAAAGATTGCGGCGCGCGCGATCGCGCTATCGGCGTTCGTTGTCTCGACGAAAAGATTGGGGCCGGGGCCCACGTCTACTCGATGAACGCCGGGCGCCGTACTCAGCGCGTCGGCGAGGCGCGCGCGCTCAGCGATCATGGCCGCAACGCGTGATTCCTTAAGGACGAGCCGGTTGGGCGCCGCGGCATTCAGCGCTTCCGCCGCCATGAGTGGGTGAAGAAAGTCCGCGTCGACAAAGGCCGATAGACGGCTGATGGCGTCCGGCGAGCCGATCAGTGCCCCGCAAAGCGCCGGTTCGGCGCCAAAGGCCGCGCCGAGTTCGCGATAGACGAAAAGATTGGCGGTTCGCGCCGCGAGCGGCGCAATCGAGGCCTTCGCGGTCCAGTCAATCTGACGTTCATCCGCCAGCACGACAGCGCCTGGCTCCTCACGCAAAACTGCCTCTGCGTCATCCGCAGCAGGCAAGTCCAAGAGGCGGCAGCTTCCGCCGTCCCTGTGAGCGCCGCGCCCGGGTTCTTCGGCCTGCAGGAGAAGCGCCTTTGCATGCAGAAATCCGCGCACGGGTAACAAGTCGCGAATTCCGACGCCGAAGACTGCGGCAAGTCGCGTACGCAACGGTGACAGGCGCGACAGTTCCGTCGCATCCTCGCCGCCACCGGTTACGATCGACTTGATCACTGCCGCCGCTCCGCCGCGCGCGCATGCGCTTCAAGACTTTCAAGCCGCGCAAGCCGCGCCGCCGCCGGCGCCAGCGCGCGCGCCGCCGCGGCGCTGATTGTCTGCACGGACAGCGCTTTCATGAATGACTGAACAGTAACGCCGCCATAGGTGCGTGCAGCGCCATCGGTCGGCAGAACATGGCTCGATCCGGCGACATAGTCGCCGAAGGACTCCGCGCTCGCTGCGCCGACAAACACGGCCCCGGCGTTCTCGACCCCGTCCACCCAGCCCTCCGCGTCGCGCACGTTGAGAGACAGGTGCTCCGGCGCATAGCGGTTGGCGATGTCGAGCGCACTCGCGCGGGTGCCCGCGATGACGACGCGCATTTCCTTCACGCTCTGTCGGGCGATGGCGGCGCGCGGCAGCGTCTCCAATTGCCGGTCCAATTCCCGTACGATGCGGCCGGCAACGGACTCGCCAAGGGCGACAAGAATTACTTGCGCATCGGCGTCATGCTCTGCCTGGCTGAGGAGGTCGGCGGCGACGATGCCGGCGTCGGCCGTTTCGTCAGCGATAACCAGAAGTTCGCTGGGCCCCGCCGGCAAGTCGATGGCGGCGAGACCGCGCGCCGCGACCTGGCGTTTGGCCTCCGCGACATAGGCGTTCCCTGGTCCGAAAATCTTGTCGGCTCGAGGAACGCCCGCGCCGAATGCGAGCGCCGCAATCGCCTGCGCGCCGCCGACGGACCATAGCTGTTCGACGCCGCATAGCGCCGCAGCGACGATCATAGCCGGCGCGACGCGCTCACCGCGTTGAGGCGGCGTTACAACAATGCGCTCGGGCACGCCTGCTGCGCGAGCTGGTTCAGCGAGCATGATCAGCGTCGAAACGAGCGGCGCGGCGCCGCCGGGCACATAGAGACCGCAGGCGCGCACCGGCCGCCAGACCTGCCTGCAGACGAGTCCGTTAAATGGCTCGGTCTCGATGGCGCGCGGCCGGATCGCGATATGATGATGGCGGACATTGTCGACGGCGAGTTCGATCGCTGCAAGATCCTCCGCGCAAAGAAGCCCTCTCGCCTTGTCAACGGCGCCTGCCGTCAGTTCGAGCGCTTCCGGCGCTGCGCCGTCGAGCGTCGCTGACCACCGTTCAACCGCCGCGGCGCCCTCGCTTTCTACGTCTCCGATGATCGCAGCGACCGTTTCCGCAACACGCGGGTCCGCGCGGCGTGAAGGGCGCGCAAGCGCTTTTTCTCGCTCGCCTTCTGAAAGAGCGGTCCAATCGTAACGGCGCATGGCGTCACATCATCTTTTCAATCGGAAGGACAAGGATCGAAGACGCCCCGGCAGCTTTGAGCTTTTCGAGCGTCTCCCAGAACACGGACTCCTGGCAGACGGCATGCACTGCGACCGCGTCGTCGCGACCGGCGAGCGGCGTCACCGTCGGCGCTTCGGCGCCGGGAAGCAGCGCCGTAATTTCCGCGAGCCGGACCTTTGGCGCGTTCATCATCACGTACTTTGCGCCGCGCGAAGAAATGACCCCGCGGAAGCGTTCAACGATGCTTTCGAGCAGCGCTGATGGCTGAGCCTTTGGCGAGCGGATCAGCACGGCTTCGCTCTGGAGGACCGTGTCGAAGGCGACAAGGCCGTTCATTTCGAGCGTCGCGCCGGTTGAGACGAGATCGCAGATCGCATGCGCGAGCCCAAGTCGCGGCGCGACTTCTACGGCTCCGCGCATATAGATGACCTCGGCGCGCACGTCGCGTTCACGCAAGAACCCCGAGAGAATGTTCGGGTAAGACGTCGCAATACGCTTTCCTTCGAGCGACTCTGGGCCGCTATAATCGAACTCCGGCGGCGCGGCGATTTTCAGGTCGCAGCGACCGAAGCCAAGCGGCATCACTTCAATCGGTTGTGCGCGCGCCGTACGCTCGCGCAGAACATTGCGGCCGATGACGCCGAACTCGGCGACCCCGTCGCTGACAAAGGTCGGAATGTCGTCGTCGCGCAGGCGCAATAGATCGATCGGCGCGTTGTCAATGCGGTAGACGAGATCATTGACTCCCTTGACGACGCGAAAGCCGGCAGCAGCGACCAGATCGAGACTGTCGTCGGAAAGCCGTCCGCCCTTCTGAACGGCGATTTTGAGGCGGTCAGACTGCATTTTTTCGGCTCCGCTTCAGACGATCAAGCGCTACGCGATAGCCGCGATAGGGCATGTCCTTCAAAAACCGCGCGACGCGTACGACGGTCGCCGTGCTCGACCCGGCCTCTGAGGCGATCTCGCGATAAGAAAGGTTTCCGGCGTCGAGGAGCTGGGCGACGCGCCAACGTTCGGCGAACGCTTTCACTTCACCGGGCGTGCAAAGGTCGGCGAAGAAAGCCTCCGCCTCGGCGCGCGACTTCAGCGCGAGGACGGCGTCCATCCAGTCGGGCCCGTCCCGGTCGGGCGAAGTTTTCAAGGCCATGAGCCGCGGCTCCCTAGAGTTGTGGTGTGTTACTACGCTAAAACACCAGAATCAAGCCTCTTGTTGCTGGGGCCGAGGCCTCCCTGGAGCGCGACAAACCCAAAGGGCGGTGCGGCCGCGTCCCGCCGTTAACCAAGCCTCGTTACGGAACGGCAACCGCTTTCCCTGAAAGTGCCTCAACGGGGAGCAAGGGATCCATGCCGGTGAGCAACGCCGCGTTCGACGATCTGTCGGATGCCGTCGTGATTTGCGACGACGGCGAACGCGCGAGCTACGCCAACCGGCGCTTCTACGCCGTCGCCGGCGGCGGCGAATGCCGCTGGATCGGCGAACGCGCAGACGCGTTACACGCCGACACCGACGGCCTGTTCGACTGGGCGGAGACCCGGCGCGAGGATGGGAGCATGGTGCTGGTCGGCCGGCCGGCCCTCGACGCGCAAAGATCGGCTTGCGACGGCGCCGCCAAGCTTCGCTTCCTGGCGATGATGAGTCACGAGATGCGAACGCCGCTTAACGGCATCCTCGGCATGAGCGGGCTCCTCCTCGACAGCAAGCTCGCGCCCTCGCAGCGAACTTATGTCGACGCTATCCGTGAATCCGGCTCGGCGCTTTTGACCCTGATCAACGATATCCTCGATTATTCGAAGATCGCCGCCGAGGAGCCGGAAATAGATGCGGCGCCGGTCAATTTACGCATGCTGGTGCAGAGCGTCGCCGAACTTCTGGCGCCGCGCGCAGCGCAAAAAAATATTGATATCGCGGCGTTCGTTTCGCCCGCCCTGCCCACGCTGCTTCTTGGCGACGAGATGCGGATGCGTCAGGTGCTCCTCAATCTCGCCGGAAACGCAGTCAAATTCACTGACCGCGGCGGCGTCTGCGTCGAGGCGCATCACGTCAGTTCCAGCGACGGCGTTTGCAAGCTGCGGATCGACGTCCGCGACACCGGCGTCGGCATTGATGCGAAAGACCTCGCGCTGATTTTTGAGGAGTTTTCTCAAGCCCAGTCGGGGCGCGACCAACGATTCGAAGGCACTGGCCTTGGCCTCGCCATCGTTCGCCGTCTAGTCGGCGCCATGGGCGGGGAAGTTCGCGTCGAAAGCCGGCTCGCCGAGGGCAGCGTTTTTACCGTCCTATTGACGCTCAAAATAGCTGACGCCGGAATCGAAAGCCTGCCGGCGCTTCTCGAGCCGCAGCAAGGCGTTCTCGTCGCCACGCGCTCGCCGGTCGTGCAGCGCTTCTTGAACCTGCAATTTGAAGCGTTAGGCGCCGTTAATGTCATGGAGGCTGGTTCAGCGCCGCAGGCGGCAGCAGTTCTCGCCGCACGCCCGAACACTGTTCTGATTTGCGATTTCGACGTCGCTGTCGATGGCGGCCAATGCCTCGCCGAAGCCGCGCGAGCTGCCTATGTCATGCTGACACCCTGCATGCGGGGGCGCATCGACGGGTTCAAACGCATGGGGTTCGGCGGCTATCTGATGAAACCGATCCGCGCGGCCACGCTCGTCGCCGTGCTAAACGAAAGCGCGGATTTACGCCCGCATCGGCGGCGCCATGACCGGGCGAAGGATTTCGCTTCCGACCCGGCGCCTCTGCAAATCCTTGTCGCCGAAGACAACAGGATCAATGCGCTGCTGATCAAGACGCTGATTGAGCGCCGCGGCCACCGCGTCGATGTCGCCGAAAACGGGCATATGGTTATCGAGAAGATTTCCGCCGCACCCTACGATCTCATCCTGATGGACATGCACATGCCGACGCTCGACGGCCTGGCGGCGACACGCAAGATAAGGGCGATCGGCGGTCCGGTCTCGGAAACGCCGATCATCGCGCTCACCGCAAGCTCGGAGCCGAAGGACCGGCAACGCTGCCTCGAGGCCGGAATGGATTGCTTCCTGACGAAGCCGATCGACGCTGACGAGCTTAACGCCGCGCTCGAACGCTGGCGCGCCGGGCGGCGTCTGGTGCGAACCGCTTGCTGACACGTCGCAGCGAGACTGGCTGCCGCCAGCCTTGAAGACTCCGAAGCCGCTTATTCCTCGCCTTCAGGATCCTTCATCAATTCTTCTTTCGAGACCTTTTTGTCGGTCACGGTCGAGCGCTCAATGATGTAATCGACAACGCGCTCTTCAAAGAGCGGCGCGCGGATCTGCGCGACGACCTGCGGATTCTGCTGATAGAATTTCAGAACCTGCTGCGGGCTGATCTGCTGTCCCTGCATGGCGAGCATCTGCGCTTCGCGCAGCGCCTGTTCCTGCACCGCGCGCTGCAGCGCCTCCTGCGGCACCTGTACGTCCGCACGGCGGCCGATCTCTGCGAGCACGAGGCCGAGACGCACGCGGCGCACGGCGATCTTGCGGTATTCTTCCTTCAGCTCGTCATCCGTCTTGTCTTTGTCTTCCTCGTCGCGCTCGGCGTTTTCGACCTGCGCCCAGATCTGGCGAAACTCGGCTTCAACCATCGACTTCGGCAGGTCGAACGCGTGGGCCGCGTCGAGCTTGTCGAGCAGCGACCGCTTCACATGGCCGCGTGAATAGGAGCGATACTCGCTTTCAAGCCGCTCGCGCAGGCGCTTCTTGAGATCGGCTAGATCTTCAAGACCCAGCTTCTTCGCGAATTCATCATCAAGGACGACGTCTTTCGGCGCCTTCACGTCTTTCACGGAGACGGCGAAAACGGCGTCTTTTCCTTCGAGTTCCTTCGAACCGTAACCGGAAGGAAATGTAACTTTCACTTCGACGTCCGCGCCGGCTTTCGCGCCGACAAGCTGATCCTCAAAACCCGGAATCAGGGAGCCTGAGCCGAGAACGACGCTCTGCCCTTCGCCCCGCCCGCCCTTGAACTCGGCGCCGTCAATCGAACCGACATAGTCAATGAGGAGGAGGTCTCCCTCCTTCGCTTTGGCGCCCTCGGGCCGCGCTTCGTAATCGCGGTTCTGTTCCGCGAGCTTCGTCGCAGCCTCGTCGACTTCGGCGTCCGTGACGTCGGCGACCGGCCGCTTCAGCGCGAGCCCGTCAAGCGCCATCGGCTCGAATTCGGGAAGGATTTCAGCGTGTACGGAATATTCAAGGTCGGCTTTCCCGTCCATCACCTGCTCGATGTCGCCGGTGAGGTGCGGGTGCGGCGTCGTCGCGGGTTTGAGGTTCCGGTCAGTGAACGCCTTGAAGCTCGTCTCATTGACGATCTCCTGCAGGATCTCGCTCATCACGCCCTTGCCGTACATCTTCTTCAGAAACGGGAGCGGCGCCTTGCCCTTGCGGAAGCCTTTGAGGTTCACGCGGCCCTTCATGTCGGCGAGGCGCGCGGTGAGCTTGGCGTCGAGTTCCGAAGCCGGCACCTTCACTGTGAAGCGGCGCTCGAGGCCTTCGGCGGTCTGTTCTGTCACTTCCATGATCGTCCAAGCTCTTTCGTTTCAAACGTCGCCAATTCCAGTCGCAGCCCCTCTTCCGCCATCGCCCGCTGCGCGCACGAAGGCTGGTGCGGGTGGAGGGATTTGAACCCCCACGCCTTGCGGCGCTGGAACCTAAATCCAGTGCGTCTGCCAGTTCCGCCACACCCGCGAGGCAGCC
>CAZHUI010000080.1:0-15055 GCA_964535605.1 uncultured Caulobacterales bacterium | reverse complement strand
GAGCGCGTCGTTCGCAATGACGAGGTCAGCGGTTCGATCCCGCTCAGCTCCACCAACTTTTGGGCTTCGCGCGATATTTTGACAAAAGCGGCGCCACGAGGCCATTGCGGCGCCGCCTGTTGCAGCGAAGCACAACACCGATAGTCGGCTTTTGGCGCCGCTGGCGCTGGACACGTACCGGCGCTTCGCGGGAAACTGATGCGTTTCCGGCATTTGCCGCCTGGAGATTTCATATGGCCGACACCGCCCGTCCGCTGGACCCGCAAAATGCAGAAATCGACCGAGTGTTCGCGCTCCAGCGCAAATCGTTCGCCGCTGAGCCCTACCCGTCAATCGACACGCGCCGTGCGTGGCTGGACGCTTTGATTCGCTTGGTCGAAGAACACGAGGAGCGCATCGTTAGGGCGATCAATGACGACTTCTCCTGCCGGTCGCGACACGAGACTATCGTCGCCGAAGTGATCGTCTCAGTTTCCGCCGCGAAGATGGCCAAAGCGAATCTCGCCAAATGGATGCGCCCGCGCGCCGTCGCGACGCCGCTCCATATGAAACCGGGCCGGAGCAGGCTCGAGCCGCAACCTCTCGGCGTCATCGGCATCATTTCGCCTTGGAACTACCCGGTGCAGCTGGCGCTGTCGCCTGCCGCCGCGGCGCTCGCCGCCGGGAACCGCGTGATGCTGAAGCCGAGCGAGCTGACGCCGCGTACGAGCGACCTCCTGCGGGAGATCGTGGCGGCTGAATTCGACGAGAGCGTTTTCGCCGTCATCACCGGCGGCGTCGAACTGGGCCAGGCGTTTTCCTCCGTACCGTTCGATCACTTACTCTTCACGGGCTCTACCAATGTCGGCCGGCATGTCTATTTGGCGGCGGCGAAGAATCTTACGCCGGTGACGCTCGAACTCGGCGGCAAATCTCCGGCGATCATCGACGAGAGCGCGGATGTGGCGGCGGCCGCGCTTTCGATTGCGCACGGCAAGTCTTTCAACGCCGGGCAGACCTGCGTTGCGCCCGACTATGTGCTGACGCCAAAGGCCAATGTCGACGCGACGGTGGCGGCGATCGCGGGATCGGTGCGCCGCCTCTATCCCGAGATCGATTCAACGCCCGACTACACCGCGATCGTCTCGCCGCGCCACTTCGCCCGATTAAAGGCGATGGTCGCCGAGGCGAAAGACGCCGGCGCGAAAGTCGTCGAAGTCGGATCGTCGAACGCGCTCGATCCGCAGCGGAAGCTCCCTTTCACGATAGTCGTCGACCCGCCGGCGCATCTCGCGCTGATGAGGGAAGAAATCTTCGGTCCAATCCTGCCGATTCTCGGCGCCGATGGCCGTGACGACGCGGTCGCCCGCGTCAACAGCGGCGACCGTCCGCTCGCGCTTTACTGGTTTGGAAGCGATGACGCCGCGCGCGACGACGCGCTGCGCCGGACGATTTCAGGGGGTGTAACCGTCAATGACACGCTCTGGCATGTCGCGCAGGAGCATTTGCCTTTCGGCGGCGTCGGTAAAAGCGGAATCGGCGGCTATCATGGCGAGAAGGGTTTTGAGACCTTCTCGCACATGAAACCGGTCTTTTATCAAAGCAAATTCGCCTCCAGCAAAATGCTTTACCCGCCGTTCTCGGAGAAGACCGACAAGCTCCTGAAAATGGCCCGGAAGATCATCTGACGCGCCAGGAGCCATGCAAAACCGCGAAGCCTCTTCAGGCGACGAATTCGACTACGTGATCATTGGCGCAGGCTCGGCGGGATCGACGCTCGCCGCACGCCTGACCGAAGACGGCAGAACGACTGTCTGCGTTCTAGAAGCGGGCCCCGAAGACAAGAGCGCGCTCATTCACATGCCGCTCGGCTTCGCCTTTTTTCCGAAAGGCACGATTTACAACTGGGCGTTCGACACCGCGCCGCAACGCCATCTCAATAACCGTGTCTGCTACCAGCCGCGCGGGCGGGCGCTTGGAGGATCGAGCTCGATCAATGCGATGATCTACATTCGCGGGTCTAGAGCCGACTATGACGGCTGGGCCGCATCGGGCGCAGCGGGATGGGCCTGGGCCGACGTTCTACCTTACTTCAAACGCGCCGAAGACAATGAGCGCGGCGCAGATGATTGCCATGCGACTGGCGGGCCGCTCGGCGTCAGCGATTTGCGGTACAAAAACCCGCTGTCGGATGTTTTCCTCGAGGCCGCCGGCGAATTGCAGCTTGGCGTCAATGGCGACTTCAATGGCGCCCGTCAGGACGGCATGGGGTATTATCAGGTGACACAGCGCGACGGACGGCGCTGTTCGGCGGCCGACGCCTATCTCCATCCCGCGCGGTCGCGCTCGAATTTAAAGGTCGAAACAGACGCCCGCTGTGAAAGGGTCGTTATCGAGCACCGCCGCGCGACGGGCGTTCGCTTCCGACATGGGAAAACGTCTAAAACCGTGCGGGCGCGCCGCGAAGTGATCGTCGCCGCCGGCGCCTTCCAGTCGCCACAGGTATTGATGCTGTCCGGCGTCGGTCCGGGCGACCATCTACGAAAATTCGGGGTCGATGTCGCGGTCGAGGCGCCGGGCGTTGGCAAGAACCTGCAGGACCATGTCGACTACACAGTCTTGCGGAAATCGAAGTCGCCGCATTCGATCGGCATGACGCTGCCTTTCATTCTCAATCTTCCTTCAGCCCTCGGACACTATCGGAACGGCGGGCGCGGCTCTCTCACCTCCAATATCGCCGAGGCCGGCGGCTTCATCAAAACCGAGCCGCATCTCGGCGAGCCCGATATCCAGCTGCATTTCCTGCCGACGCTGGTCGATGATCATGGCCGCAAAAAGCATTTGGGCGGCGGCTATTCCTGTCACGCCTGCGTGCTGCGGCCGAAGAGCCGCGGTGAGGTCAGGCTTTCCTCACCGGATCCGATGGCGGCCCCGGAAATCGATCCGAACTTCCTCAGCGACGAAGATGATCTCCGTCGCCTGATGCGCGGCGCGCGGATCATGTTCCGAATTATGGAAGCGCCCGCCTTCAAGAGCATCGCCGGACCCTATGTCTATGAAGGCCCCGACTGCACTGATGAAGCGCTGATCGCCGATATCCGCGCGCGCAGCGACACCATTTACCATCCCGTCGGAACGTGCCGAATGGGGACAGACGCCGGCGCGGTCGTCGATCCGCTGCTCCGCGTGCGCGGGGTCGAGGGACTTCGGGTCGTCGACGCCTCGATCATGCCGACCCTCATATCCGGCAACACCAACGCGCCGTCGATCATGATCGGCGAAAAGGCGGCCGATATCATCAAGTCCGCCGCGTAAAGGCCTCGCCGCGGCCTTCGAATTGCTTGGTTACCCCGTCAGTTTCGCAGCGCAACATTAATTGATATGACAGCGCCGGCGTCCGGGGAGTAAGTCGCAAACATGTGCGGGATCATCGGCATTCTCGGAAAGTCGGACGTCGCCCCGCTGATCGTCGAGGGCCTGAAGCGCCTCGAATATCGCGGCTATGACTCAGCAGGGGTCGCGACGATCCGCGAGGGCTTTCTCGACCGGCGCCGCGCCTCCGGCCGTCTGGCGGCGCTCACGGAAAAGCTTGCGGCCTTCCCGCTCGCTGGCGCGACCGGCATCGGCCACACACGGTGGGCGACGCACGGGGCGCCAACCGACGCCAATGCGCATCCGCATGCGACCGAGAAGGTCGCGCTTGTCCATAACGGCATCATCGAAAATTTCGCCGAATTGCGCGACGAACTGAAGGCGAAGGGCTTTTCGTTCAGCTCGCAGACGGATTCGGAAGTCTGCGCGCAGTTGATCACCTATTATTTGCGCAACGAAAAGCTGATACCGAAAGACGCCGTCAAGAAGGCGCTCGACCGGATGCGCGGCGCCTTTGCGTTCGCGATCATTTTTTCCGGCGAAGATGACCTCCTGATCGCGGCGCGACGCGGTTCGCCCCTGGCGATCGGGCGCGGCGACGGCGAAATGTTCGTCGGCTCCGACGCCTACGCGCTGGCGCCTTTCACAAACCGCGTCACCTATCTCGAAGAAGGCGACTACGCGATCATCGCACGCGCGGGTTTTGACATCTACGACGAGAGCGGCCGGCTGGCGAACCGCGCCGAGACGATTTCGTCAGCCACTGAAAACATGGTTGATAAGGACGGCCACCGCCATTTCATGGCGAAGGAGATCCACGAACAACCCGAAGTCATCGCGCACACGCTGTCGCGCTATATCGACGCCTCGACAGGCGAAATTCGGTTGCCGCAGGGCTCGTTCGACTTCGCGGCGATGGACCGCCTGACGATATCGGCATGCGGCACGGCCTATTACGCCGGCCTCATCTCCAAGTACTGGTTCGAGGCGTGGGCCAACCTGCCTGTCGAGATCGATATCGCGTCAGAGCTTCGCTATCGCGACGTACCCTATCCGAAGAACGGCGGCGCGCTTTACGTGTCTCAGTCCGGCGAGACGGCTGACACGCTCGCGGCCCTGCGCGACGCCAAGAAGCATGGGCAGAAGATCGCAGCCGTCGTCAACGTTCCCGAAAGCTCGATCGCGCGCGAAGCTGATATCATCTTTCCGATGGCGGCAGGCCCGGAGATCGGCGTCGCTTCGACAAAAGCTTTCACCTGCCAGCTCGCTGCGCTCGCCTCGATCGCCATCGCCGCGGGCCGCCAGCGCGGCGTGCTCTCCGAAAGCGAAGCGCGCGACCTCGTAACCTCGCTGCTGCAGACGCCCCGGCTTGTCGGCGAAGCGCTGAAACAGGCGGCCAAGATCGAAGAAGTCGCACGCGAAATCGCCAAGGCGCGTGACACGCTCTATGTCGGGCGCGGCGTCAGCTTCCCACTCGCCATGGAAGGCGCCCTGAAGCTCAAGGAAATCTCCTATATCCATGCTGAAGGCTATGCAGCAGGCGAACTGAAGCACGGGCCGATCGCCCTGATCGACAGCGACATGCCGGTCGTCGTCATTGCGCCGTCGGACCGGCACTATGAGAAGACCATCTCGAACATGCATGAAGTGATGGCGCGCGAAGGCAAGGCGCTGCTTATTTCCGACGCCAAGGGCATCGCCCAGGCGGGGCCAGGTCTCTGGGCGTCGATCGAAGTTCCCGAAACGCAACCGCTCCTTGCGCCGATCGTTTACGCCGCGCCGATCCAGCTCCTCGCTTATTTCACGGCGACGACAAAGGGCACTGATGTTGATCAGCCCCGCAATCTCGCGAAATCGGTCACGGTCGAGTAACTTTGACGCCGTAAGCAGCGTGTCTTAAGCGGACCCACAACGGATCCGGCGACATTCATGCGCAGCGACGCGGCGAGCCTGAGGCTGAAAGACTGGTTTATCGGGAGCGCCCTGCCGTTGTGGGCGTCTGCCGGCGTCGATCCTCGTGGCGGATTTTACGAAAGTCTATCTTTCGATGGCGCGGGTCTGCCCGGGCGGCGGCGCGTACGCGTCCAGTGTCGGCAGATTCACGCATTCACTGAAGCCGCGCGGCGCGGCTGGCTGCCCCATGGGGAAACGATCGCTAGCCGCGGTTTTGACCGGCTGGTTGAAACCGCTGTCCCAAATGAAGGCGAGCGCGGGTGCGCACACACGTTGCACGACGGCGGCGCGGTCGATCAGCAATTGCGCGATCTTTATGATCAGGCATTCCTGATCCTCGCTTGCGCCGCGCGCATCAAAGCGGCCGAAGATCGGCGCGCTCTGACGATCGCGCGAAATACGCTCGCCTTTCTCGACCGAGAGTTTGCTTCTCCGCACGGCGGCTATCGCGAAAACGATCGCGGGGGACATCCGCGACGCCAGAACCCGCATATGCATTTGTTCGAAGCGTTGCTGGCATTGCACGAGGCGACAGGCGAACCTTCGGATTTGGCGCGAGCCGACAAAATCGATGCGCTGTTCCGGGCAAAATTGTTTGATGCGAACGCCGGCGCCTTGCGCGAATATTTCAACGACAACTGGTCGCTGATCGACAAGGTTAGCGACCGCGTCGAACCCGGCCATATGGCCGAATGGGTCGCGCTGCTGGACCGCTTCGAGCGCCGAACGGGCGAAAGCCGCGCCGCCCTAAAGCAGGCGCTTTATAGGAGTGCGCTAGCGCACCGGATTCCGGACGAACCATTTTTGCCAAGCGTTTCAACCATCAACCGAAGGCCCGCCGCGGCAAGCCGGCGGCTGTGGCCGCAGACGGAACTGCTCCGCGCGGCGGTCATGCTTGGCGAACCCGCCGCCGCCGACGCCATTACAGACGCGCTGTTCGCATCCTATCTGGCGGTTGAGCCACCGGGGCTCTGGATCGACGAATTCGACGCGGCGGGCGAACCCGCTTCAGCAGCTGTCCCGGCGAGCATTCTCTACCATCTTCTTGAGGCCGTTTGCGCCATCGACGACGCGGGGCAAGATCGCGCCCCATGAGCCGCGAACGCCCGATACAACCTGTCATCATGTCCGGCGGCGCCGGCACGCGTCTCTGGCCGATGTCCCGGCAAGCGCGGCCCAAGCAATTTCTTGCGCTTACCGGCGATCGCTCCCTGTTTCAGGAAACGGTCCTGCGCCTGTCCGGGCCGCCTTTTCTGGCGCCGCTTGTCATTGGCGGCAGCGCGCATCAGGCGCTCATCTCAGAGCAGCTATCCGCGATCGGTGTCGAGCCTGCCGCGATCATCATTGAGCCGGCGCCGCGCAACACCGCGGCGGTCGCTGCGGTCGCGGCGGCATGGTCAGCGAAGGCGCGAGAAGACGCGCTTGTCCTGCTTGCGCCCGCCGATCACCATGTTGCGGACGCCGCGGCCTTCAGGGGCGCAATCCTGCGCGGCGCGGTCGCAGCGGCGAAAGGTGCGATCGTCACATTCGGCGTTATGCCAACCGAGCCGCATACCGGCTTCGGCTATATCGAAACCGGCGCCGCGATGAGCGACGGCGTCCATGAAGTCTCCGGATTTCGTGAAAAGCCCGACCTTGCGACGGCGGAACGATATGTGGCGGGAGGACGGCATTTCTGGAACGTCGGCGTTTTCCTGTTTGCAGCCGCTTCGATGGACGCGGAATTGCACGCCCATTCCCCGGCCATCCGGAAAAGCGCCATGGCCGCCCTCGCCGCCGCTCAAGAGGCGAACGGCGTATTGACGCTCGATCCAGCGAGTTTCGCCGACTGCCCCTCTGACTCGATCGACTATGCCGTGATGGAGAAAACGGGCCGCGCCGCCGTCGTCGCGCCGGTCGACGCCGGCTGGAGCGACATTGGATCCTGGACCGCCCTGTCGACGCCGGCGAGCGATCCCCGCATCGCCGCGCTCGATTGCACTGGCAACATCATCCGGACGGACGGCCCCTTTGTCGCGGCGATTGGCGTCAGCGACCTTGTCATCATTGCAACCAGCGATGCGGTGCTCGTGGCGCCAAAAGAGCGTGCGCAGGACGTCAAGAAGCTTATCGACGAGCTAAAAGCGCGCAAGCGCGACGACCTCTTGTAGGACCCATGGCGAAACGCGTCATCGTAACAGGCGGCGCCGGTTACATCGGCAGCCACATCTGCGTCGAGCTCCTGCAGGACGGGCGCGACGTTTTCGTCATCGACGACTTCTCAAATTCAAGCCCGAAGGCGCTCGACCGCGTCGCCGAGATTGCCGGGCGCGCGGCTCAATTCCTGAAGGCTGATCTCGCCGACGCCGCACAGGCGCGCCTTGTCGCGGACGCCGTCGCGGCCTTTCGGCCCGACGGGGCCATCCATCTTGCAGGTCTCAAGGCGGTAGGGGAATCGGTCAGGGATCCCGTTCGCTATTACGGCGTCAATCTAGGCTCGGCGCTGACGCTTGTCCGCGCGCTCGAAGCGGCGGGCGCGGGCGCCCTTGTCTTTTCGTCGTCGGCGACCGTCTACGGCGACCTCAATACAAGTCCCGTCAACGAGAACGGCGCAACAGGCCCGACCAACCCATACGGTAAAAGCAAGCTCTTCATCGAGGAGATGCTGAAAGACCTCGCCCGCGCCGACGCGCGCTGGCGGATCGCGAACCTGCGCTATTTCAATCCTGTCGGCGCGCACCACTCGGGCCTTATCGGCGAAGACCCGGCGGGGATTCCGAACAATCTCTTTCCCTATATTGCGCAGGTCGCGGTCGGACGGCTGGCAAAGCTCAATGTGTATGGCGGCGACTATCCGACAACGGACGGCACCGGCGTGCGCGACTACATCCATGTCGTCGATCTCGCGCGCGGGCACCTTGCGGCGCTCGACTATCTGTCGTCAGAAAAGGCGGCGGGAGCGACCGACATCAATCTGGGAACAGGAAAGGGCGTCTCGGTGCTTGAGGCGGTCGCGGCGTTCAAACGCGCGTCCAACCGCGACATTCCCTATGAAATCGTCGCACGGCGCCCTGGCGATGTCGCCGATGTCTACGCCGACGCGTCAAAGGCGCGGAGGCTGCTAAATTGGCGCGCCGATAAAACCCTTGAAGACATGTGCGCCGATCACTGGCGCTGGCAGAGCGCCAATCCGGACGGGTATCACGGCTAAGCGTTGCCCGCCGTCTCGAACATCGAGGCTTCAAGCGCTTCCTGCGGGGTCTTGCCGCCCCAAATCAGGTAATTGAACGCGGGCAGAAAGCGGTCGATCGCCTCGCGCGCGCCCTTGATGAGAATTTCCGCCTGCCCCTGATCGAGGCGGCCATCCGCGGGGAGGACGGCCGCGTTCCGGAATACGATGGAGCTGTCGTCCGACCACAGATCAAAATGGCCGATCCACAAACGCTCGTTCACCATCGCGACGAGGCGCGCCATGTCGTTGAGTCGACCCGCAGGGGCCTTAAGATCGAGCGGCGCGCCCATCTGCAGTGTCAATAATTCAGGGCGCCAAGTGAACCAGAAGCCGGCGTCGCGCCAGAGGCCCGGGATCGCGACGTGCAGTTCGTCTGCGTCGACCCGTTCGACGCTCAACGCCAGTTCATCGGCGACCGCTTCCAGCGCCTCAAGAGGATCAACTTCCGGCGCCGACGATTTGAGAAGTTCAACTGACATGAGCGTCCCTGGTGACTCGCCAAGGGATTGCGCGGCGAGTCGGAGGGGGCCGCAATGATTCCTTCCCTGGGACGCCCGCTCGTTTTGCCCAGTGCGTCAGGGCTTTACGCCGAGCCGCGCTTCGAGCCCGGCGATTCGGGCGGCCAGCCGTTCGTTCTCGGCGCGCGCCGCGACCGCCAGATCGCGTACGGTTTCGAAGTCTTCGCGCGTCACGAGGTCCATATCGGCGAGGAGCCGCTGCAATTGTCCGCGCGCGACCGTTTCGGCCTCGCGCCGGACGCCGTCGACTGCGCCGGCGGCCTCGGACATGAGTTTGGCGATCTCGTCGAAAATCGGGCTTTGGGTCTGCATGACGGCGATCCTAGCCCGGCGGCCCTTCAAAGGCGACAGCGGCGAAAAAGCGCGCTAAGGAGCGCCCCGGTTTTCGCGAGTTCCCATGGCGCTGCCCTATCCCAACATTGATCCCGTGGCCGTGTCGATCGGCCCCTTGCCCATCCGCTGGTATTCGCTCGCCTATATTTTCGGCATCGGCCTCGGCTGGTGGTACTCGCTTTCGCTCGTCAAGAAGCCGGCGCTGTGGGCGAAGGGCGCGGCGCCGCTGACCAAGCTCCAACTTGACGACCTCATCTTCTGGGTCGCGATCGGCGTGATGGCGGGCGGTCGGCTTGGCTATCTTTTCTTTTATGAGCCTGCGCTCCTCGTCGGCGCATGGGAGCCGCTCGGCGCGACGATGAGCGAGGGTCTCGTCAAGACGCTCATCGGCTGGATTCCCATTCCGCCGGCCTTGATGTTGTGGCGCGGCGGCATGTCGTTCCACGGCGGCATTCTCGGCGTGGCGATCGCCGGGATCTGGTATGCGAGAAAGTATAAGCTTGACGCGCTTGCGATCGGCGATCTTTTTTCCTGCGCCGCGCCAATTGGTTTGTTCTTCGGGCGGCTCGCCAACTTCATCAATGGCGAACTTTACGGCCGGCCGACCGACGCCTCTTGGGCGATGGTGTTCCCCGCCGACCCCGAGCAATTGCCGCGTCATCCAAGCCAGCTTTATGAAGCAGCGCTCGAGGGCGCCGTCCTGTTCGGCGTCCTTTTCGCCGGTGTTCGGATGTTCGGCCTGTTGAAGCGGCCGGGCGCAGCGATGGGCGTTTTTCTCGCCGGCTACGCGCTTTCGCGCATCATCGTCGAAAATTTCCGCGAGCCGGACGCCATTCTTCCGGATTTCCCGCTCGGCCTCACCATGGGGATGATGCTGTCGGCGCCGATGTTCGCCCTCGGCGCGTTTTTTGTCTGGCGAGCGTTTAGGAATGCGCCGTCGCCCACGCGGGCTTCATGACGCACGGCGCGGCCGCGGAGCGCACAGCGCTGGAAGATCGCCTGATCGCGCTCATCCGCGCGCGCGGCCCCATCACTGTCGCCGACTATATGGCGGACGCGCTCTTCCATCCGCAGGAGGGCTATTACACCGCGCGTTCACCGATCGGCGCCGAAGGCGATTTCACGACCGCGCCGGAGGTCAGCCAGATCTTCGGTGAGCTGATCGGCCTGTGGCTTGTCCAGTCCTGGACCGATATGGGCTCGCCCTCCGCTTTCAATCTCGTCGAACTTGGGCCGGGGCGCGGCGTCCTGATGCAGGACGTCTTGCGCGCCGCGCGTCTCCGGCCCGCCTTCCTCGACGCTGCGCATGTCTTTCTCGTCGAGACCGGCGGGCGCTTGCGTCTTGAACAACGCCGGCGCCTCAAGGACAGCGGCGTCAAGGTCGATTGGGCCGACCGTTTCGCCGATGTCGCGCCAGCCCCGACGCTCGTCGTCGCCAATGAGTTTTTCGACTGCCTTCCGATCCGGCAATTCGTGCGAGGGCCCGTCGGCTGGCGCGAGCGCCTCGTCGGACTGTCGGCGGACGGCGCAGGCCTCGCCTTCACCTTGTCGGAAACGCCGCCTGAGCCCGCGCTCGATCTTCCGTCCAAGGACGATGTTGCCGAGGGCGCGATTTTCGAGCTGACGGAAGCCGCAGAGACCGCCGCCGAGGAGATCGCCCGCGCGCTTGTCGACCGCGGCGGGCGCGCCCTGATCATCGATTACGGTCATCTTCATGACGGCTTCGGCGAGACTTTGCAGGCGGTGCGCCGGCATGCCTTCTGGCCGGTGCTCGCCTCGCCGGGCGCGGCTGACCTCACCGCGCATGTCAATTTTGAACGGCTGACGCGCGCCGCGTTTAACGCGGGCGCGAGCGCGCATGGCCCAGCGCAGCAGGGCCTCTTCCTTGAGCGCCTCGGCCTTCCCTTCCGGCTCGAACGTCTCAGTCAAGGCAAAGCGCCGGACGAGGTCATGAAGCTGCATCAGGGCGCGCAGCGCCTCGTCAGCCCCAGTCAGATGGGCGAACTCTTCAAGGCGTTCTGCATCTCCGCGCCAGGCCTTCCGGCGCCGCAAGGATTTCAGCCGTGACGCCGCCGCATCTGAAGTCGCCGGCCTTGCCCGCAGCCCACGGTTTTTTCGGCCGCGCGGGCGGCGCATCGGAAGGCATCTTTTCCTCGCTGAACACCGGCCTTGGATCGAGCGACGATCCGGCACGCGTCGCGGAGAACCGCAGGCGCTGCCGCGATGCGCTCGGCGCGACGCATCTCCTGACGCTCTATCAGATCCATTCGCCCTCGGCGGTGATCGTGAATGACCCTTGGGACGGCGCCGGGCCGCGCGCCGACGGCATGGCGACGCGGATGAAAGGCGTCGCGCTCGGCGTTCTCGCTGCTGACTGCATGCCGTTCCTCTTCGTGGACGCGGAGGCCGAAGTGATCGGCGCGGCGCATGCCGGCTGGCGCGGCGCGCTCGCCGGCGTGCTTGGCGAAACGATCGCCGCAATGATCCGGCTCGGCGCGAAAGCCCACCGCATCCGGGCGGCGCTCGGCCCTAGTCTGCGGCAGCCGAATTTCGAGGTCGGGCTCGACGTCGTCGAGGCCTTCGTGAAAAAGCATCCTTACACGGATCAATTCTTTGCGGCCGGGATCTCGCCCGACAAGCGTCAGTTCGATCTCGCCGGCTTCGGCCGCGCCGACCTCGCCCGCGCCGGCGTCAACGCGCTTGACGACCTCGGCGCCTGCACGCTTGGGGAAAAAGCGGCGTATTTCAGCTACCGCGCCAGCCGCCGGGCGGGCGATCCGGACTACGGCCGGAACCTGTCGGCGATTGCGCTGGTTTGACGAGAATCGGTTTCAGGCGCCCGCTTCGACTGGCGGAAAGGCATCCGCCCTTGATCGGCCGTCGTAAAACCGTCAAAACCGCGCCGGAATCGACAGGGGCCCCGTCATGAAGCTGATATCCGGCAATTCCAACCGCCGCCTCAGCGAGACGATCGGCAAACGCCTCTCCTCCCCGCTCGCGGTCGCCGACATCAAGACGTTCAAGGACGGCGAGGTTTTTGTCGAAATCGGCGAGAACGTGCGCGGCGAGGATGTCTTCGTCATTCAGTCGACGTCGAACCCGGCGAACGACAATCTGATGGAGCTCCTGATCACCATCGACGCGCTCGTTCGCGCCTCGGCGAGCCGCATCACCGCCGTCATCCCATATTTCGGCTATGCAAGGCAGGACCGGAAGGCCGGTCCCAGGACGCCAATCTCGGCAAAACTCGTCGCCAACCTCATCACCACCGCGGGCGCCGACCGGGTGCTGACTGTCGATCTTCACGCCGGCCAGATCCAGGGCTTTTTCGATATCCCGACGGACAATCTTTACGCCGTCAAAGTCTTTGAGGAGAAAATCCGCAGCCTCCACAAGGGCGACATCAGCGGCGTCACCGTCGTCTCGCCCGATGTCGGCGGCGTCGTCCGAGCGCGGTCGCTCTCGAAGCGGCTCGACAACTGCCCGCTCGCCATCGTCGAAAAGCGCCGCGAGCATGCAGGCGTCTCCGAGGTCATGAACATTATCGGCGACGTCAAAGGGCGCGACTGCATCCTGTTCGACGACATCGTCGATTCGGGCGGCACGCTCTGCAACGCCGCGCAGGCGATCATGGACAAAGGCGCGCGGTCCGTCTCGGCCTATGTGACCCACGGCGTCCTCTCGAACGGCGCAGCGGCCCGGATCGGCGGCGCCGGCGCCCTCTCCCGCCTTGTGACCTCGGATTCAATTCAGTCGACGCCGGAGATCGACGCCTGCGCCAAGATCGAGAAAGTGTCGATCGCCGCCCTCCTCGCCGAAGCGATCCGGCGCATCGCCAACGAAGAGTCGGTGTCGAGCCTCTTTGACTGAGGCCGGAAAAGGCGCCTTTTTTCCAGGACGCCCCCGCCGTTTCTCCAGCCTTTAAGCGGGCTGCAGCCCGAAAATACGTAGTTTGGCCTGAAAAATTCTGCGTATTTTTTTCGGGCGCTTTGCTCCACCCGCGAAGCGGGGGAGCTGTCGCCGTCCTTCGTCAGGCTCAGGATGAAGGGCGACTGAGGGGGCTCGTTCCACAAACGCTGGCGCCCTTTGCAGCAGCGCGCCCCCTCAGGCTCGCTGCGCTCGCCAGCTCCCCCGCTTCGCGGGTGGAGCGGGGCGCGCGTCTATTGCCTCGCTCAATCCGAGGATCGGCAAGCTCTTTTCATTCCCGCGCGGCCAGAGGCCAAGAGCCACCGCACCGCGCGACCATCCGGACTTTTCAACGCCGATCGTTCGCGAGGGATGCGAATACCGGTCTTTAACGACAATCGCGCCGGGCGAAGCCGCGGCGCGAGGACGCAACTATGGAGCCAAACGCCGCGCCGAGTCAAACAATCAATAAGGCGAATGCCTTATCGCGAATTCGTGCGGCAGTTGTTTCTTCCCCGCTCATCCCGGCGAAAGCCGGGATCCATAACTACTCGGGTGAAGACCGTCAGATCCCGTCACGACCATTGCTGGATCCCGGCTTTCGCCGGGAAGAGCGGATAGGATGGCAGATCCGCACGCTGCTTCAGCATCACACCAGGCGCGAGCGTTCCACCGCCGCGCGGACGAACGAGGCGAACAGCGGGTGCGGATCGAACGGACGCGATTTCAGCTCCGGATGATATTGCACGCCGATGAACCAGGGGTGGTCCGGTATTTCCATGATTTCCGGCAGGGACCCGTCCGGCGAAATTCCCGAGAACACGACGCCCTGCGCCGCCAGACGCTCCGCCCACGCCATATCGACCTCGAAGCGGTGACGGTGGCGCTCCATGATCTCGTTTGCGCCATAAATCTCGGCGACCCGGCTGCCGGGCTTCAGAACCGCCGGATAGGCGCCAAGCCGCATCGTGCCGCCGAGATCGCCGGCCGCGGACCGCCGCTCGGTTTCATTGCCGCGCCGCCACTCCGTCATCAGCCCTACAATCGGCTTGCCGCCCGCGCCGAATTCCGACGACGTCGCGTCCTTCTCGCCAAGAAGCGAACGCGCCGCCTCGATCACCGCCATCTGCATGCCGAAGCAGATGCCGAAATAGGGAACGCGTTTTTCGCGCGCGAATGTCGCGGCCTTGATCTTCCCTTCCGCGCCGCGCTCGCCGAAGCCGCCGGGCACGAGGATGCCGTGGACATCCTCCAGTTCGGAAACGGCCGCGTCTTCTTTCTCGAAAACGGCGCTGTCGATCCATTTGATGTCGGCGCGGACATTGTTGGCGATGCCGCCATGGTTGATCGCCTCGATCAGCGATTTGTAAGCGTCCTTCATCTCCGTATATTTGCCGACGACGGCGATCGTCGTTTCGCCGTCCGGCTTGGTGATGCGGGTGACAACGTCGGTCCAGCGCGCAAGATCGGGCGCCGGCGATTTGAGATTGAACGCGGCCAGCACTTCATCGTCGAAACGCTCGGCGTGATAGGCGAGAGGCACTTCGTAGATCGTCCGGCAGTCGAGCGCCTGCACTACCGCTGTCGGGCGCACATTGCAGAAGAGCGCGATCTTCTTGCGTTCGCTTTCCGGGATAGGCCGGTCGGCGCGCACGAGGAGGATATCGGGCTGGATGCCGATCTCGCGCAGTTCCTTGACCGAATGCTGGGTCGGCTTGGTTTTCAATTCGCCCGCTGAGGGGATGTAGGGCATCAGTGTCAGGTGGACATAGACAGCGTCGCC
>CAZHUI010000079.1:0-15797 GCA_964535605.1 uncultured Caulobacterales bacterium | reverse complement strand
TCAAAACTTTTTCACCGCCGCAGGATACGAACCAGAGTGATCGGAATCTGCTCTAACTGTCTTGGCGTGATTTACTTGTCATCGATAAGAGGCTGAATCAATCGGCAGCATACCTGCATATCGGCTTCCGCGATCGCGGCTTCCGGCAGTAACAGCTCTGCGAAAATTTTGTTGTGGGTCGTTCCCGTTATCGTTCCCCCTGAAAATTTCACAAAAAACTCGGCAGAGTCCTGCACTTCTATGACGCCCGTGACGTCCGGCCAATCGAAAGACACCACTTTGATGGTGTGCTTGCCGAAAGTAACCGGAAGCACTGTGTAGCCTTCTTCCGGAAGCTTCGCGACCAACTTGTCATCGACATAGATCTTCGCATGGTAAATGTACGGAGGCGCGCGATGGCGATAAATGTACAAATTCGCATGTCCGTCGGCCGCGCTCGGCGCTCTCGTATAGCCCGGAGCCGATTTCGGGGCTGACACGCAACTCGCCAACAACAGCAACGCTGTCATGGCAACTAATTGCTTTAAAGATAAATGCATCGGCGCACCTTACTGGAATCAGGTTTCATAGCAGCGAGTCGAGACGTATCGTAACAATCGACGCGATCTAAAAAATGGCATTTTTGCAACTCAACTACTGAAAAAGTGCGCGCGCTGCCGAACGTGAAACAGGCGAAGTCGCTCAAGTTCTAATTCCCGCCCGCAAATCGCGCGAGGATCGTGAACGCCGCGGCGATCAGCAGCAGGACAGGCGTGCGATTGCGCGCCTTGATGCGCCGGTCGATGTCGGCGGGCGCCAGCGACGGCGCCGACCAGTCGGGAACCTTGACGCCGGCGACCAGCATGAAGCCGGCGTCGCCGTCGACCATGCCGCGATCGGCGACCTTCTTGCCGAGGCGCTCGGCGATCGCGCCGAAATGCGCCGGCAGCATTTCGCGGTCGGCGCCGAGAAAAATGCGCGCGCCGTCTTTTATCACGATTTCATAGGCGCGCTGCGAGGTTGTGACGCCGAGCGAGGAGAACATCTCCTCGCGCGTTTCAATCCGGTCGATGTCCGCGATGGCGATGGAGAGCTCTTCGCGCTCGCGCAGAATAAACCCGCGCCGGCGCGGGAGAAAACCGGTCAGACGCCCGGCGTAGATCGTCGCCTTGAGCCGCCAGCGTGACACAGCCTCGCGCGAGACGAGCGCCGCCATCGACCCCACGGCGAGCGCCGATGCCGCAAGGACGAGAGCGATGACGGCGTCTGAGACATAGAGCGCTGCCGCGCCTGCCAGTGCGGCGGCAGCCAGCGAAACAATAAGGATCGCCGCCGCCGCGACGCCGATCCGCTCAGTTAGGGGCGCGCGGAAGTGCTGCGGCGGGGGCACGCCGGCGGCTGGCGGAGCATCAATCACTCGGTCGCCGCGCGCCGCTTGTAGGTTCCGATGAACCAGTCCGTCCATTCGTCTTTAGACGGATCATATTGCTGGAAATGCTGCGTCACGGAGCCGTCCGCGTTCGGCGTCCAGGTTCCGCGAAACTTAGCGCCCGATCCCGCCGCCGCGCCGCCCGGATAGCCGATGACCCCTTCGAGAACCATCGCGCCCTTGTCGTTGAGGCCGCCCGCATAATCGATCGTCGTGCCGGCGGAGACCCAGACCTGGCGCCATTTGCCGGTGACAAGATCGACGAAATTATAGCTCTGCCCGGTGATGCCGCTGGCGTTCTTCCACCGCTCGACGAGCAGGCAGCCATATTCTTCCTTGGTGATCGAGTTCGTTCCGGCGAATTTCCCGTCGGCGCCGGTGACGTCCCACTCCCCGACCCAGAAGTCGAAATCGTCGAAGACGGGATCGGAGCAGGGCTTTTGCCCTTGCGCCGCGGCCGGCGCGGCGGCGAGCGTGAGCGCGGCGATGAAAGGCAGATGTTTCATGGAACCCTCCGTTGTCTGTTCAATCAGCGCCCGCCTGCCGGCGCCCGCCAAGAGCCGCTGAGATCGGCGGAGCGCACCATAAGACAGACAGAACCGTCCATGCCTCAGGCCTTCTTCGCCGGATCGTCCGCCGGCGGCGAAAGCCGCCCGGCGAGCCCGTCAAGCATCGGCCCGTCGAGGCCCAATTCCTTCATCAGCGCGTCGAGCAGCGGCGCCTGCGTGCGATAGCGGAGCGCGGCGTTGACCGCCTGATCGGCGACGCCGACGGGGTGACCAGCTGCGCCGTTCGACGCGCCCGCCCCGTTCAACCCCTCGACATGAAGGATCTTGATCCCCTCAATTTTCTCCATGGGCTTCACCTGTTCGGCGATGATGCGCGGCAGCGCTTCGATCAGCGCCTGCTTGATCTGCATGGCGATCTGTTCCGGCGACAGCGTGTTCGCCGCCTCGTTGACGGCGCGCTTGCCTTCCGCCTCGACCGCATAGACGGCCTGCAGGGCGACGGCGCGCAGCTTTTCCGCGTTGGCCTCGCCTTCGGCGATCAGGCGTTGGCGCTCGGCGCCCGCCGCGGCTTCAATGCGGACGGCCTCGGCGCGATCGGCGGCCGCCATTTTTTCGGCTTCCGCCGCGACCTGCACCGCGATGGCGGATTCCTCGGCGGCCTTGCGCGCTTCAATGAGCCGGATCGCCTTCTCGCGCTCGGCGACTTCGGTTTCCCGCGTCGTGACGACCTGTTCGGCGGCGCGGGCGGCGAGCGCGCGCGCTTCATCCGCGGCGGCGTCGGCGACCGATTTGGCGCGAGACTTTTCAGCGACGGCGATATCGCTCTCCTGCTGGGCGAGCGCGACCTGTTTCACTTTCTCGACCCGCGCGGCCTCGATCGCCTGCTCCCTCGCGATATCGCGCTCGGCGACGACGCGGTCAGCGGCGATTGAGGATTCGCGCACCTGCTGCGCGGCGACGATTTTTGCCTGTTCGGCTTCCTGCTGGCGCGCCGCCTGCTGCTGCGCGATCAGCGCCGCCTGTTCGGCCTTGCGGATTTCAACCTCGCGCTGCTGTTCGAGCCGGGCGTATTCGGTGTCGCGCATGATCGACAGGCGCTGCTTCTCGGCCTCGAGGTTCTTGCGCTCGATTTCGACGCGCGTGTCCTGCTCGATGTCGTTGCGCTTCTTGCGGCGCGCTTCGATTTCTTCGGTGAGCTTTGTGAGGCCTTCGGCGTCGAAGGCGTTGTCAGGGTTGAAATACTCCTTCGAGGTCTGATCAAGGCCGGTCAGCGAGACCGATTCCAGCTCGAGCCCGTTCTTGAGAATGTCCTCGGAGACGGCCGACTGCACTTTCTGGACGAAGTCGACGCGCTTTTCATGCAGCTCCTCCATCGCCATTTCGGCGGCGACGGCGCGCAACGCGTCGACGAACTTTCCCTCGACCAGCTCTTTCAGCTGCTGCGGCGTCATCGTGCGGCGCCCCAGCGTCTGGGCGGCGTTGGCGATCGATTCGACCGTCGGCTTCACGCGGACGTAGAACTCTGCCTGCACGTCGACGCGCATGCGGTCGCGCGTGATCAGCGCCTGCTCCTGATGGCGCCCGACCTCGAGCCGAAGCGTGTTCATATTGACCGGGATAATCTCATGGAGCACCGGCAGGACCAGCGAGCCGCCATTCATGATGACGCGCTGGCCGCCGAAACCGGTGCGGACAAAGGAGACCTCCTTCGAGGAGCGGCGATAAAGCCGCGCGATGACGAGCCCGATCGTCAGCACCAAGAAAACGATCGCGGCGGCGGCGCCGCCTATCCCCAACAGGTTTTCGTCCAACATCTCTCCCCTCCCTTATGGTGTGCGCGAAAGCGCGGGCGATTCATTGGCGGCGGCGCGAAAGACGGCGCCCCGCTTCTCGACGATCAGAACTTCCGTTCCCTGACGGAACGCCGCGATGGCGCTATCGGGTTCGACAAGAATATAGTGCGTCTGGCCGTGCGCGTCGGTCAGCTTCGCCTCGGCAGGCGCGCCCGCGCGCGCCTCGCCGCGAATGATCTCGGCGACACGCCCGACGAAACTGTCGGATGAAACGGCGTCCGTCTCCTCACGCGGGAGAATGCGGGCGAGCCCGCCGCATAAAACGCTCGCGGCGGGCAGCGCCGCCATGAATGCGGCTGGAGCGGCAAGGAGCGCCGGCAAAGGCGCGCCGATAAGCGCGCCGGCGGCACCCTGCAGCGCGACGCCGATCAGCCCGAAGGCGGCGAGCACGGTTGCGAGCACGATGAGCGCCGGCACCTTGCCGACATGCAGCCAGCCGAGCGCGCGGGCGATGGCGTCGCCGCCGCTGGCGTCGGCGTCAAAGTCAGGAAGCGCGCCGTCGACGAGGTCCGAAAGGCCGGCGCCGATCATCAGCCCCGCAACCTCGATCGCCGCGATCATCGCGAGCACGAGAAGCGCAATCGTGAAGGGCGCAAAAGGCGGTGAGAAAAGTTCCACTATCACGGCTCCTTTCCGGCCGCAGCCGGATCGCCGTCGAGCAGGCGATCAAGCTCGGCGAGCTTGTCCGTAAGCGCACGATCAACCGCACCGCTCTCGGCAAGCAGAACTTCGAGCTGCGCGGCCTCCGTCGCGAGCGCGGCGAGATGGCGTTCGAGAACTTCCACGCGCGCGTCATTCAGCGCGCGCTGGCGGAGCGCGGCGCGGGCAAGATCGTCGCGCCCGAGGCCGATCGCCTTTTCAGCGCGCACCGCCTGGTCGGCGGGCGCGCTGCCGAGCGCGTCGCGTTCCGACTGGAGCCGCCGGCGCTCCGCAAGGGCGGTCCCGAGGCGCGTCTTCAACGCGTCAATCGACTGCGCGAGCGCGCGGCTCTCTTGCGTTTCCTCTTGCGGCACGAGATCAAGATAATCGGTCAGCCGCCGCTTTAATGACTGGCCCAGCCGCATGATCGTTGAAATCGAATGATCCCCAATCCCGCCCATAGCCGTTAAATTGTGCGAAGCGGCGTCGAATTCAAGATTATTCGCGGCGCTGCAATTACTTTCCTTGACTTGCGCCGGGCGCGCCGGATTGACCCTTGCGCCGCGCCGCCTATGGTGCGGCGCACTTTCATCGGCAAATCGGGTTTCGGCATGGGCGACGTCGCGGTCATCGGCGTGCAATGGGGCGACGAAGGCAAGGGAAAGCTTGTCGACTGGCTGTCGGCGCGCGCCGATATCGTCGTCCGTTTTCAGGGCGGGCATAACGCCGGGCACACGCTCGTCATCGACGGCGCGGTCTACAAGCTGTCGCTGCTGCCGTCCGGCGTCGTCCGCGAAGGCAAGCTTGGCGTCATCGGCCCGGGCGTTGTCGTCGATCCCTGGGCGCTGATCGCCGAGATCGCGCGCCTGCGCGAACAGGGCCTCGTCATCACGCCGGAAAGCCTTGCGATCGCCGACAACGCGACGCTGATTCTGCCTGTTCATTCCGAGCTTGACGCGATGCGCGAAAACGCGAGCGCCGGCATCAAGATCGGCACCACGAAGCGCGGCATCGGCCCCGCTTATGAGGACCGCGCCGGGCGGCGCGCCATCCGCGCCGTCGATCTCAATCACCCGGCGACGCTCGGCGCCAAAGTCGAGAACTTGCTCGTCCACCACAATGCGCTGCGGCGCGGCTTCGGCGCGCCGGAGATCGACGCCGGCGCGCTCGTCCGCAAGCTGACGGATATCGCGCCGCAGGTGACGCCTTACATTCGCCCGGTCTGGCGCCTGCTCGACGAAGCGCGAAAGGCGAGGAAGCGCATCCTCTTTGAAGGCGCGCAAGGCGTTCTCCTCGACGTCGATCACGGCACCTATCCTTACGTCACTTCCTCGAACACGGTGGCGGGCCAGGCGGCGACGGGCTCGGGCCTCGGCCCGCGCGCGGTCGGCTATGTGCTCGGCATCGTCAAGGCCTATACGACGCGCGTCGGCGAAGGGCCGTTCCCGACCGAATTGACCGACGCGACCGGCGACAAGCTCGGCGCGCGCGGCCACGAATTCGGCACTGTCACGGGCAGGAAGCGGCGCTGCGGCTGGTTCGACGCCGCGCTCGTCCGCCAGTCGCTGAAAGTCGCCGGCGTTGACGGCATCGCGCTCACAAAGCTCGACGTGCTCGACACGTTCGATACGCTGAAAGTCTGCGTCGGCTATGAAATCGACGGCGCAAGGGTCGACTATCTCCCTGCCGGCCTCGACGCGCAGACGCGGCTGAAGCCGGTCTATGAGACGTTCGAAGGCTGGAAGGGCTCGACCGTCGGCGCGCGTTCGTGGGCGCAATTGCCCGCCGAGGCGGTCAAATATGTGCGCCGCATTGAAGAGCTGATCGAAACGCCGGTCGCGCTTGTTTCGACAAGCCCCGAACGCGACGACGTCATCCTGATGAAAGATCCGTTCGCGGATTGAGCGAGCGAAGACGGCGTCAACTGTGGATTGTCGGCCCCATCCTTCGTGACGCGGCCGCATGCGGCCGCTCCTCAGGATGAAGGCATTTCTCATCACGGCGAAGACCTCATCCTGAGGAGCGCGCCCCTTGGCGCGCGTCACGAAGGATGAACGGCAAGACGCTGAAATCGCGCCGGCGCCATCATCAGGAACGGGCGGCCGCCAGCGCCGCCGCGATCCGAAAATTTCATTTGTACACAAACCAGTCACCGGCGGCCTTCCGTTCATCCAGATGACAAGCAGCTTAAGGCCTCCGAAAAGGCGGGCTTAGGTATCAAGAGCACCAAGGCCCGCAGCGATCCGGAGCGAGCCAATCACCACCTAAGCTAAGGGAGGGTTAGGTGATTGGAGCGCTAAAGGTCGTCGGTATCGTCGTCGTCCAAGTCGTACTTTTCGCCAATTTTCAACGCGCCCAGCTTTTCGACTTGGCGAGGCGTGAGGATATGATTGCCGTATTGGCTGGGATAAAATCGAGCGATAGGACCAATCGCGGCGAACGAGGCGAGGTAGCTGAATTTGATGCCGCGCGCGTTACCAAAGATGTCGTCCCACAAGACCGCGCCAAAAACTCTTACGTAATCAGCGGACTCTCGACCCTTCAAAATCCTGCTGCGGTCAAGTCCTATCCCGATAACATCATCGTCGCTCGGATAGACGAAACTGCCGAAGCTCATAAGGGCCGTCACGCGCCCATCTTGAACGAAATCGCCGAAATTCACGGCTTCGACGTTGACAGTGAATCTAATGCCAAATGCCGCACTCAGCCCAATATTTTTGAGCCGGAGTTCTATTTTTTCGATGCTAAGCGCAGGCCAGTTTTGCGTTTCAACACTTGCAATCGACAAGAAGGCAGCTTGGGCGGTTTGACCGATTTCCCGCTGGTCGTTCGCTGCTCGCTCTGCGACCTTGATTTGCGCCTCGCCAATGCCTTTAGCGTTGAAAACCGCCTCCCAAGCGGCCTTATTGGCGTCCTGCATTTTTTCGACTGTCTGCCGCGTCGCGATCAAAGTCTGAAAGAGCAGCACAACGCCCAAGGCGGTCGCGCCGAACATCGCGAGCGCCCAAAGCGCCATTTGTTGCTGCGCGATAAGATCTTTTTGCTCCCGATATTCCTTGCGGTATTCTTCATCATCGGGGTCTGCGGGAACCAATTCGCCGCTCACCGGATCAAGGACACGGGGCTGAGTATCGCAGTAGGCGTACTCTCCATTTTTGCAGCGTGTTTTATAGTATTCCTTTGGATGCTCCTCTAGGTCGATCCGTCCAAGGAATATCCCTAGGCCAACAAGAAAAACGACCGCTACTCCGATAGGCGTAGCACGTCGCAACCAATCGCCTTGAGGCATTGCAGCATGAACCCCGCCGAAAACCCGCCCCGGCTGATCTTGTTTGAAAGATTCCGGGCGGTGTCTTCTACCCCTATCGCGGCCAGCTTCTGCGCCAAGTCCTCATAGCTCAAGTTCCGGCGGGCGATTTCAGCGCGAAGGAGCCCCTTCGCCTTGTCCTGGTACTCTAGGTCGATCGGCTGCATGTAATCCTCAGATTCGATGATTTTTTGTCGATTGTGAGGATTTAGCCCTTGATCCGATGATGCACAATCCCTAAATACGATGCGTCGTCATCGAATTTGAGGACTGCATGGCCCAACACTTTCTCCTCTCCGCGGCTTCCCGGACCTTGAAGCTCAAGGACATTTACCGGGCGGGCGAGGACGCGGCCTACGCCAAGTTCCGGGCGCTGCGCTGGCGGGAGACGGATGGCGAAGCGGTGTGCCCGCGCTGCGGATGCGCCGAAGCCTATGACCTTTCGACCCGCCGCAAGTTCAAGTGCAAGGCCTGCTATCACCAGTTCTCGGTCACGTCGGGGACGATCTTCGCGAGCCGCAAGCTCGCCTTCGTCGATATGCTGGCCGCGATCTGCATCATCGCCAACGCCTCGAAAGGCCTCTCCGCCGTGCAGCTCTCGCGTGACGTGGGCGTCCAGTACAAAACGGCCTTCGTCCTCGCGCACAAAATCCGCGAAGCGCTCGCCCGCGAGACGGCGGAAACCAAACTGGATCGCGAAGTCGAGATCGACGGCGCCTATTTCGGCGGTCATATCCGCCCGGCGAACCTTGAAGCCAAGCGCGTTGACCGCCGCCTGTCGGAGCACCAGACCGGCAAGCGCCGCGTCGTCATCGCGCTTCGCCAGCGCAAGGGCCGCACGCTCACCTTCGTTCGCAAGTCGGAAGCCGAAGGCGTTTCAATCGCCCGCGACCGCATCGCGCCGGGCGCCTTCGTTCACGCGGACGAAGCGTCGCACTGGGATAACCTCGACGCCTTCTTCCCGGTCGCGCGCATCAATCACAGCGAGGGCTATTCGATCAACGGCGTCTGCACCAACCAAGCCGAAAGCTACTTCTCGCGCCTTCGCCGCATGGTCGCGGGCCAGCATCATCACGTCTCGCCGCAGTACCTTCACCAGTACGCCGCGCACGCCGCTTGGCTTGAAGATCACCGCCGCGAGACGAACGGCGCCCTTGCGGGCCGCATCGTCCGCAACGCCATGGCCGCGCCGGTCAGCCGGACTTGGAAAGGCTACTGGCAGCGCCGCGCTTGACGAATAAATCGAATCTCAATCGATTCAAACGTTCGACAGGTTTGCGCCCCGGAAGCGGGAAACTTCCGAGGCGCATTTGATCCGCAAAAAGTTGGCACTGGCCGCGGATCTAACGAACGAATCTAACCATTCTCTCGTTACGTCAAGGTCAGTGCTTCGTCCAGAAAGAAGGACAGAGCCATGGCCGATTATCCGCCATTTCGACTCCCACCAGCGCCGACGCCGGAAGTTCCGGCACGGCCAATCTTGCCGAACACCCCACAGCCCTACATGCCGGAGCGTCCGGCGCCTGATCGTCAGCCGATATGGCCGACAACGCGTCCGATTCCGTTCATTCGGAAGTTCGCCTAGTGCGTGCGATCACGGCCCACGTCACAAATACGACGTGGGCCGTGCTTTCGGCGTGACGCCTTCACCTTCTCCGCCATGACCACGACTAGCGCGCGGTCCTCGCGGTCCCACCCCATGCGGGCGATGATCGCGCGGGCGACTTCCCGATGCGTGAGCGGCCCCGCCGCCTCGCGCTCGACCGCCAGAATGAGCCGCTTCAATTCCCCGCGCCGGAATAGCCACCGGCGCTGATAGCCGGACGGCGCGCCGCGCTGCTTGGCCTCCCGCAAGATCGCCAGCGTCGCCTCGACATGGGCGAGGCCCGCCAATGCCTTCTCCCGCAGCATCGCAAGATGCGCGAGATCGGCCTTCAAGTCGGCCCGCTTCTTTTCTAGCGTGCGCACCGCATGGGATTTCGCCATGCGGGAAGGTTAGGGATTCTCAGCGAGTCCGGCGCGCGGTAAGTTGGTGCTGTTGCTACCTAAGGCCGCGAAAAGGGCGGGGATAACTAGGGGGATAAGGAGGGGGACAACTCTTGCAACCGCCCGGGGAACGCCTCTGGAATCAGGGTTTTAGGCGGTTGAAAGCGCACAGGCGAATTGCAACCGGCAGTCGAGTATTGCAAGAAGTTGCAGAGGATTTTTATTGGCGCGTTTCCCCCGTCGCTTCAGGGCGGCGCAAGAGCGTCGCTCCGGGGTGAAGGATTTTCTTGAAGAAAGATCCGTTTGCGGATTGATCCATCGCGCGGCCATCCTTCGAGACGCCGCCTTCGGCGGCTCCTCAGGATGAGGCGTCCGAACTCTCAACCATTTCACGCCTCATCCTGAGGAGGCCCGCAAAGCGGGCCGTCTCGAAGGATGGTCGCGGGCGCCGCCGCTACTCGAACAAATCCGTAGGCTGAGTTTTCGGCGCCGCGAGCCCCAGATGTTTCCACGCGCTTTGCGACAGCATGCGCCCGCGCGGCGTCCTCTGGATGAGGCCGCACTGGAGGAGGAACGGCTCGACGACATCCTCGACCGCGTCGCGCGCTTCGGCGAGGGCGGCAGCGAGCGTTTCAACGCCCACGGGGCCGCCGCCGAAATGCTCTGCAATCAGACGAAGATATCGCCGGTCGAGCGGATCGAGCCCGAGATCGTCGATTTCGAGACGCGCGAGCGCGGCGTCGGCGATGCGGCGGTCGATGAGACCCGAACCGTCGACCGTCGCGACATCGCGCACGCGGCGGAGCAATCGCCCGGCGACGCGCGGCGTGCCGCGCGCGCGGCGCGCGATCTCCATCGCGCCGTCCGCCGCCATCGCCGCGCCGAGCTTGGCCGCGCCGCGCAGGATGATCTTGGTGAGGTCTTCCTGCGCGTAGAAATCGAGCCGCACCGGGATGCCGAAACGGTCGAGCAAGGGCTTCGCGAGAAGGCCCGACCGCGTCGTCGCGCCGATCAGCGTGAAACGCGGCAGGTCGATCTTGACCGAGCGCGCGGCCGGCCCCTCGCCGATCATCAGGTCGAGGCGATAGTCCTCCATCGCGGGATAGAGCACTTCCTCAACCGCCGGCGACAGCCGGTGAATCTCGTCGATGAAGAGCACGTCGCCCGCGTCGAGATTGGTGAGCAGCGCGGCGAGGTCGCCCGGGCGCGTGATGACAGGACCGGAGGTCGAGCGGAAATTGACGCCAAGCTCATTGGCGACGATCTGGGCGAGCGTCGTTTTCCCAAGTCCCGGCGGCCCGTGAAAGAGCACATGGTCCAGCGCCTCGGCCCGCGCCTTCGCCGCGCCGATGAAGATGCGGAGATTTTCCTTCGCCTGACCCTGGCCGACAAAATCGTCGAGGCGTTTGGGACGCAGCGCTGCGTCCGCGTCCTCGGTCTTGAGGGCGCCGTCGATGAGGCGGGCAGCGTTGAGCGACAATTCAGGCATTCTTGGAAAGCCTCTCGAGAATCGCCTCGAGGCGATCGAGGGCCTTATCGTTGAGTTCTTCTAATTTTTCATAGTGGTCTGCGGCGGATTTGCTGGCAGCTTTTTTTTGCCTGCGAGAATCTAGAAGATCGAACAGCCACAAGACGACAGACGCAAGAAGTACGAAAGCCAGATATGGCGCAAGCTGCAGAAAAATGTCCAAGGCCTCCGGCACTCCACGCTTAACGGGCGGCGGTTCAAATCGAAAGTATGTCACCTCAATTTCTTGCGCTGCGAACTTTTCCGCCAAGAATCCGAAGCGATCGTTTGACACCAAAACGCGAAACGTCGAACCGTCCTTTTTAAGTCCCTTGAGATCGCCGCCATATAGCGGCAGTTCGACGGCTTCGATCTCGCCCTCATCAGCAAGCCGCAGCAATTCTGAATAGCTAATCTCCGCTTTTGGAAGCGTCGGATCTTCTAGGTCAATCCCGAGCCAGTCAGTGCTTGTGATGGCGAGGAAAATAACAGCGAGAAGAACTACTATGCGAACCATAAACGCCCCCTATACGGCCAATTCCTTCAGCGCCCGCTTTATCAGGTCCGCCACATCGCCGTCACCAGCCGCCGCCACCGCCCGGCGCGCCTCGAGGCCATCATAGCCAAGATTGACGAGGGCGGAGACGGCGTCGGCGCGCGCGCTTGTCTCCGGCGCGGCGCCCATTTTCTTCGCGACGACCTTCAATGTCGCGCCGCCTTGCGCGGCGAGGGTGCCGATTTTTGAGGCGAGTTCCGTCGCGATGCGCTGGGCGAGTTTCTTGCCGACGCCGTGCGCGCGCGAAATCGACGTCACGTCCTCGGCGGCGATCGCGTCATAAAGATCGTCGGGCGGCAGCACTTGCAGGACCGACAGCGCATGGCGCGCGCCGACGCCCTGCACGCTGGTGAGGAGGCGGAAGGCGCGCCGCTCCGCCTCGTTCTCGAAGCCGTAGAGGCGAATGAGATCCTCGCGCACGATCGTCTCTATGCTGAGCGTCGCCGCGTCGCCGACCGCGAGATCGGAGAGGAGCCGCGCATGGCCATGCACCTCATAGCCGACGCCCATCACGTCGATGAGGAGGGTGTCGACGTCGACGCCCGCGACGGTTCCCTTGAGGCGCCCGATCATGCGCTGACCTTTAAATGAGCGGCGCCGCGGTGATGCGCGTGACAGATCGCGACCGCAAGCGCGTCGCTCGCGTCGGCGGCCTGCGCGCCGGAAGCGGGAAGGAGGACGCGCACCATGGCGGCGACCTGCGCCTTCTCGGCGTGGCCGCGCCCGACGACAGATTTCTTGATGGTGTTCGCCGCATATTCGGCGACGGCTATCCCCGCGCGCGCCGGGGCGAGCAGCGCGACGCCGCGCGCCTCGCCGAGGACGAGCGCATCGCGCGGGGACGCGTTGACGAAAGTCTCCTCGACCGCCGCTTCGTCCGGCGCGTGCGCGGCGATCAGCGCGGCGAGCGCGTCATGGATGAAGGCGAGCCGTTCGGCCCGGCTCAATGCCCGCTTCGGCCGCACGACGCCCGCCGCGACGAAAGAAAGCCGCGAGCCTGCGGCTTCAATCAGTCCCCAGCCGGTCGCGCCCGACCCCGGATCGACGCCCAGAATGCGAATCACCCCTGTCATGGACGGAGGCTAGCCGCTTTGGAACAAAAGGGAAACTCCGCCCCCGCCGGCGGCGTTATAGCGCTCCCGAAAGCATCGGACCGAAGATGACGTGCCAGATCGCATAAAACGACAGGCGAGAGAGAATCGGCGCTGGCCAGCCGAACCGGCGCCATAACGCAGCCTCGCTGAGATTGAACAGGAAGATGAATCCGAACAACACCCAGACGAGGTTGGAGCTGGCCCCGGCGAGGGGCGCCTGACTGAGCGGCTCGATCAGTGAACTGAGGAAGGCGAGCGTCCAGAACACCGCGCCTTCGCCGCGCCCCTTCAGGATGAGCCGCGCGATGATCGCGTAGAGGATCGAAACCGGAATGAGGCGGTAGAGGCATTCGACGGCGACCGCGCCCGCCGCATAGACATAGGCCGACGCCGGAAAGGCGATATGAATCGAACTGATCCCGAGCTGGCCCGCGATGAGGTTTGAAAAGCCGACATAATAATCGGCTGCGAGCGCGGCGGCGCCGAACATCGCGCCGCTGGCGAGCGACAGCGCCAGCATCCGGCCGAACGGCGTCTGCGTAGGGTCCGCCGTCATGCGCGTCGCAATCGACAGATAGACGCCGATCAAGCCGCCGATCAGGAACGGCACAAGCGCGGCAAGCTGCAAGGCGGCCGCTTGCGAGGGATGGGCGAATTCGGGCGGGCGCGCCGCGACAAGGAGCGCGATCGCAATCGTCGCGCCCGCAGGCAGAAGCGCGAACAAGAGCGCGTTCAGCGCCGGGCGCGTTCCGTTCGTCATTCCTTCCTCCACGCGATCAGCCGTAACAGCCTAACACGCAGGGCGCCCCGCCGGCCATGACGGCGGGGCATGGGTTCGATTGCGATACCGCATGCGCTCGCCCGCTTGCGGCGCGGCGCGCTACTCCAGCCGGTTCCTATCCCTGAACGTCACGATCTGCAGCTTGTCTTCGCCGACATGGTCGCGGACTGTCTCGTGAAGGTCGACGAGGTGGAAGCGGTTCCATTCAGTCGGCTGCAGGACGCTCAACGTCTCGCGCGTCGCGCGGCGCATGATGACGAGATAGGCGGCGAGCGTGAAGACGGCACCCGCGCTCGCAATTTCCCACCACGGCGCAAGGCCCGTCGCCGATGCGGCGAGCGCAAGAGCAAGGACAAGCAGCGCCGACAGCGCCATCCCGGCGACGCCGTAGAGCGTCGTGTTACGGCGGATCTGGTAGAGCGTGTTCCTGACCGTCATCTCGCAGAACAGAAGCCGCATCGCGAACCATTGATAGCTGACGGTCCAGACGCCGGCCTCGGTCTTAAGTTGCTCCGCCTGCGGCATGCGCATGTTGCGCTCGACATTCATGGCGCGGCGCTTGGCGACCTGGAAGTTCTGGTTGATGCGGCTGAATTTCGACGTGATGTAATTGTCGAGTCCGAGGAGGTTCTGCTGCTGCGTCACCTTATAGGGCCAGTGATAGAGCAGCATCAAAAGGCCGAGGGCGGCCCCGACGACTGCAACCGCGGCGGCGTAGCGTTCCGGTCCCGCCAGGCCAGACAGCGCCGGCGCCATCATCGCCGCGCCGATCGTCAGCGCCAGCATCAACGGCGTGTACACAAGAAACAGCCGCGCGGTGTTGGCGTTCAATTCGCGCCGGAACTGATCCATGATGCGCAGGTAATTTGCGTCGGCCGACCCTTCGGCGCGCCCGAGGACGGCGTTGATATAGTCCTGCTCAATCTCTTCGTAGAACGCGTCGGCGCGCGCGAAGAGCGGGAACGGATAGGTGTAAAACTTCGCCGCTTCGGCGGAAACTTCCTGCGCTTCCTCAAGCGTCATGTCGGCGGCGGTGCGTTCGACCAGCATCGGGCGCGCGAGGCGCTTGAACAGGAACGATGCGCCTTCGGGTTCCCCGCCGCGATCTTCCGAGAGCTGGCCCTCGCCCGCGCCTTTCGCGACATAACCGGCGCCGCTCTTCTCGACGGTGCGCGCCGGCCCCGCGCCGACAAGGCGCGCGGCGGCGCGAAAGGGAGAGAGCAAGAAGCGAATGAAGACGGCGATCAGGCCCATCCTATCCCCCGACCATCGGCCTTATTGATGTGGGGAGCGTGCGCGCGGCCAGCAAGGGGAGCCGGACTATTCGCGCAGCGTAATCGGGCCGTTGACCTCTCGCGCGAGCGTCTGCTGCAGGCGCGTCGCCTGCGCACGAATGGGCGCGGGCGTTTCCGGCGCAGCGGCGAGCTTTCGCGCCAGATGCGCGGCGGCGGCGATGTCTTTCGGGCGCCCGTCGCCTTTCGACAGCGCGACGGCGTAGAGGAGCGCGGCTTGCGCGTCGCCCGCGTCAGCGCCACGTTCGAACCAATCGGCCGCGACGCCTTCCGCGTCGCCGCGATGCACGATGAGGCCCATCGCGGCGAAGGCGCGCATTTCCCCGCGCTCTGCGGCAAGACGCATATAGCGGGCCGCCTCCGCCGCGTCGGCGCGGCCGAGCGCGGTCGACTCAAAGAGAAGCGCCAGATGATAGGCGGCCTCGCCATGGCCCCTCTCGCTGGCGGCGGCGAAATAGCGGGCCGCGCCCTGATAGTTGAGCGGCACGCCGTCGCCCCGGAGGAAAGCGAGGCCGAGATAGAATTGTCCGTCTGCGTTGTTTTTCGCCGCAGCCTTGGCGAAATGATGCGCGGCCGCGACCTTGTCCTGCCGCACGCCGCGCCCGTCGGCGAGCATCTGGCCGAGGCGGACATCCGCGCGCGCATCGCCCTTCGCGGCGGCGAGGCGGAACCAGCCGGCCGCGCGCTCATAGTCCGGATAGACGCCGCCGCCTTCATAAGCGAGGCGGCCAAGCGCGATCTGCGCGTCGGCGCTGCCGTTCACGGCGGCGGCGCTGTAATGTTCGAGGGCAAGGCCGATATCGGGCCGGACGCCGAGGCCCTTTTCATAAATGCGCCCGAGCGCGACGCGCGCGGCGTCATCGCC
>CAZHUI010000078.1:6617-15980 GCA_964535605.1 uncultured Caulobacterales bacterium | reverse complement strand
GGGCGCGCTTTCAGCGCGCGTTCCATCACTTCGCGCCAGATGACCGCCGGGGCGCCGCCGCCGGTGATATCGCCCATCGACCGGTTATCGTCGCGCCCGACCCAGACGACGCAGACGAGCCCGCCTGCATGGCCGGCGAACCAGGCGTCGCGGTTGTCCTGTGTCGTCCCCGTTTTTCCGTAAGCGTCGCGATCGGCGAGCGCGGCGGCGCTGCCGGTGCCCGCGGTGACGACTGAGCGCAACATTGCATTCAGCGCCGCGAGCGCACGCGGCGAGGCCGCGGTTCCCGTAAAGCTCGTCTCGCGGCGATAGATCAATTCGCCGTCCGCGGTCGTGATCGAGGCGACGCCATGCGGTTCGACGCGATAGCCGCCATTGATCAGCGGCGCATAGGCGCCCGCAAGTTCAAGCGGCGAAACAGCATCGACGCCAAGACCCAGCGCCGGTCCCTGGCTGAGCGGCGACGTCAGTCCCATGCGCCGGGCGGTGACGCGCACGGCGCCGCGCCCGGCGGTTTCCTGCACCCTCACCGTGGCGCCGTTGAGCGAGCGCGAAAGCGCGTCCTCAAGCGTGACGACGCCGAAATACCGGTTCTTGTAATTCGCCGGCGACCACGCGCCGATAGTGATCGGCGCATCCTCGACCAGGTCCGCCGGCGCGTAACCGGCTTCGATCGCCGCCAGAAACACAAAGGGCTTGAAGGCAGACCCCGGCTGGCGCCGGGCGTCCGCGGCGCGATTGAACTGCGAGCGCCGATAATCGCGCCCGCCCGCCATCGCGCGGATGCGGCCCTCGCCGTCGAGGATGACGACAGCCGCTTCAATCTCGGGGTCGAGCCCCGCCAGCGCTGACCCGGCGATGAGGCCAAGGTCGGCCGCTTCGTTCATCGACGGATCGAGCGTCGTGCGAACCGTCAGATCGGCGTCGATCCGGTCGGCGCGCGCTTTCGCCTCGGCGATTGCAAAGTCGACGAAATAGGGAGCGCCGGCGAATTGCGACGGGCCGATCCTGACCGGCGCGGCGGCAGCGGCGCGCGCCTGCGCCGCCGTGATGAATCCCGCGTCCAGCATCGCATCGAGGACAAGGCGCCCGCGCTCGCCGGCGTCGACCGGATTCTTGTCCGGCGAAAGCTGCGAGGGCGCTTTCAGAAGTCCTGCCAGCACAGCGGATTCGGCGAGCGTCAGCGAGGCGGCCGGCTTGCCGAAATACCGCCGGCTCGCCGCATCGAGGCCGTAAGCGCCGGCGCCGAAATAGACGCGGTTGAGGTACAGCGTGAGGATCTCATCCTTGGTGAACCGGTGCTCCAGCCAGAGTGCGAGAAGCAGCTCCTGGATTTTCCGGCGCATCGTTTTGTCCGACGACAGGAAAAGATTCTTCGCCAGCTGCTGCGTCAGCGTCGAGCCGCCCTGGCGAACGGCGCCTTCCCGCGCGTTGACGAAAACCGCGCGTCCGACGGCGAGCGGATTGACGCCGACATGATGATAGAAATTCCGGTCCTCAACCGCGAGGACCGCCTGCGGCGCGTATCGGGGAAGGTCGGCGAGCCTGACCGGCGCGCCGAGACTAAGCCCGTGCACGGTGATCGGCGCGCCGCCCGCTGCGACGAGCGTCATGCGCGGCGCCGCGGCGTTTCGCCAGAGCCCGTCCGTGCTCGGCAAATCGCGGACGAAATGGAGGAGGATCGCAGCGACGGCGATCGCCGCTGCAAAAACGTAAAACCCCGCTTCGGCGGCGTAGCGCCAAAGCCGCGCCGGGCCCCGGTTTTTGCGCCGGCGGCGGCGCCCTGCTCGCGCGCCCTTTTTCCTTTTTGGTGCCGGCGTCATCGGCGCAGCGTTTGGCCCGCAGCGTTAACGAAAGATGAACGTCCGCCTTTTTGCCGGCGCGCTGTTCACGGCGGCTGCGACCACCTAAGATTGCGCGAGCCCGATGTTCCGTCCGGCCAAGGATTGAAGCGACATTGTCGATGCGCCCGAATTCCAGCCCGGTTCCCGCCGAAATCGACGCCAAGGAAGCAGCGATCATCAGCGCCGCCAGCCGGACGTTTCTGATCCACGGCTATGACGGCGCGAGCATGGACGAAATTGCGCTGGCGGCCGGCGTTTCTAAGCGGACGGTCTATAACCGCTTCCGGTCGAAGGAAGAGCTTTTCGCGGCTACCATCGAAGAAAGCTGCCGGCGCATTCTACCCGTCGATATCGACGCCATTGAAAAGAGCCTGTCGACGGAAGCGTTCACGATGGAACTCGCCCGCCTTTTCCTGCGCGGCATGCTCGATCCCGAGGCGATAGCGCTAAGGCGCATCGCGTCCTTCGAGGCGGGCCGGAATCCCGCGCTCGGACGACTCTATCACGATCATGGCCCGGCCTACATGACGGCGGCCTTCGCGCCCATCCTAAAACGCGCGGCCGACCGCGAAGGCATCGCGATCGACGATGTCGAAACGGCGCTCCATCAGCTCGGCGCGTTGATCATGGAGCCGCTTTACACCGAGGCGCTGCTTGGCGTCGCGCCGCCCGATCTTGAGGCCGCAATCGACAAGCAGATCAAGCGCGGCCTCGACGCCTTCTGGAAGATCCACGTCCGCTAGACCGTTTCGAAGCTGAACTCTTCGTCCTGAGGAGCGGCCCTCTTGGGCCGCGTCACGAAGGATGCACGCAAAGACCGTATCGGCCCGGCTCTCAGAAACCGTCCTTCGTGACGCCTTCGCTTCGCTACGGCTCCTCAGGATGAAGGCGCCGGGTCAATTTGACTGCACGGCGCTTTCAGACCGCTATTGACTTCGTTCGAAAGCGTGCAGCCCATTTGCCCAAAACAAAACCGGCGCAGCTTGCGCTGCGCCGGTTCTGAATTCGCTTTCGCGAAAAGTCTTACTGGAAGCTGATGACAACTTCCGTGCGGCGGTTGAGCGGCTCGCGAACGCCGTCTTCCGTCGGCTTGGCGGGCTTGTCTTCGCCGTAGGATTCCATGCGGATCTTGTCAGCCGCGATGCCGTTGGCGACGAGCGCGTCGCGAACGACAGCGCCGCGGCGCTCCGACAGGGCCTGGTTGTAAGCCGAGCCGCCCGAACGGTCGGCGTGGCCTGAAACGACGACCGTGTCGACATCATTGGCGAGCGCGCGCGAGGCCGCTTCGCGAATGAGGTTCGAGGCTTCCGGCGTCAGGTTCGCCTTGTCATAGTCGAAATAGACGATGACGTTGACCGGATCGAGGTTCGCCGACTGCTGCTCGGTGAGCTGCGGCGGGCACTCGGACGCGGCCGGCACGGACGAACCATCCCAGCAATCCTTGTATTCCGTCGCCGTCGGCGCCGCAGCCGCGCCGAAGTTCCAGCGCAGGCCCGCGAACAGGCTGTGGGTGTCGTAGTCATGGCGGATCGTCGCCGGGCTGCCGCCGATCGTGCCGTCAAATTTCGGCGTGCCGAACGCCGCGAAATAACGGTAGGAGAGATCGAGCGCGAGGCCTTCGGCGAGCTGGACCGCGAAGCCCGCGATCGCCTGATAGGCAAGGCGCGTGGCCGTGTCGTCGATCACGAGGGCGCCGAAGCCGGCGTCGGCCCCGGTGACCTGGTTCTTGAAGCTCGCGCCGCCAACGCCGAAGCCGACATAGGGGGTCAAAGCGCCGCCGGTGTCGAAGTCGCGGATCAGGTTGAACATGATCGAGCGGGACTGGAGGTCGCCGTCGAGGGTCGGCCAGCCCGAGAAGCCGATGCCGTCGCCAGCGTAATGGCGGGCGTCGTTCTGGCGGTAGGCGAATTCGATTTCGCCGCGATATTTGTTGCCCCAGTCATAACCGAGCGCGGTGTAAACGCCGATGCCGTTATTGTAATCGGCCTCGCTGTCGAAGGCCGGCGCGAAACCGACCGATTCAACGTCCTGGTCCGGCTGAATGTAATTGAGGCCCGCGCCGATCGCGCCGTAGAACCCTTGATAGGCGTGAGCGGCCGGAGCAACCGCGAGCGTGGCGGCGGCTGCGAACAGGGTGGTCTTGAGTTTCATGAAGTCCCCTCCTCAGGTGAACAGACTGCGGCCACGCGGATGCGGGACCCTCGACGTTGCGCTTTACCTAGCCAATTCGTTCAAACGAAAACAGCCCCTTTTTTAACCAAGCGCAGGTTTGGCGGCGATATCGCGACGCCAATGTTGCTTCGGCGCATCGCCTTTTGCAGATTGTTACAGGCGCGTTAACTATGGCGATCTAACTCTTTGATCTTTAAACCTTAATTTTACGTTTACAGGACGGTTGCCGGGCCGTCGCGCAAAAGTCTAAGCTTGCCGCCGACGGTGCCCTCCGAAGGGAGGGAGAATAGGGAACGCGGTTAAAATCCGCGGCTGTGCCCGCAACTGTAAGCGGCGAGCGCTCTTCGCACGAAGCCACTGGATCCGATCTCAGGACCCGGGAAGGCGCGAGGGTCGCGGCGACCCGCGAAGCCAGGAGACCTGCCGTCGGCGTCGTCCTTTCTGCGGCCGGGAAGAGCCGCGGAATGCGGGAACCCGTCGCGGCGACATCCTTGAAACCGACCAAAGGAGTCGCCGGATATGATCCGTCTACGAAGCTTATGCCTGTGCGCCGCGACCGTCGCGGCCTTTCCCGCTGCCGCCGAGGATAGCGGCGCGTCCGAAATCGTCGTTTCCGCGACCCGCGCGGCGCGGCCCGCCGCCGAAACGGGCTCGACGGTCACCGTCATCACCGCCGAAGAGATTGCGCGCCGGCAATACCAGTTCCTCGCCGATGCGCTTCGTGACGCGGCCGGCGTTGCGATCGCGCGCAACGGCTCTTCCGGCGGCGTCGCCAGCGCAAGGCTGCGCGGCGGAACGAGCGGCCAGACGCTCGTCGTCATCGACGGCGTCGTCGTCAATGATCCCGCTGCGCCGCAGGGCGGGTTCAATTTCGCCAATCTCGATCTTGTCGACATCGAGCGCGTCGAGGTCCTGCGCGGCCCGCAGAGCCTTCTTTACGGCGCGGACGCGATCGGCGGCGTCGTCTCGATCACCACAGCCGGCGCGAATGGCGCGCCGCTCGCGGCGTTTTTAGAAGGCGGATCGTTCGGGACCCTTCGCGGCGGCGCGACGGCGACGATCGGCGATGAGCGCGGTTTCCTCCGCGCCACCCTGTCCGGCATTCGCACGGACGGGATTTCCAAGGCCGACGGCGGCGCGGAGGATGACGGTTTCCGATCGGTCGCGGCCTCGCTGCGGGGCGGCCTTGCCCTGAACACGATCTGGTCGCTGGAAGGAACGGCGCGCTTCAGCGATTCGCACGCTGAGATCGACGGATTTCCGCCGCCCGCTTTCTCGCTCGCGGACACGCTCGAAACCGAGGACACGCAGGATTATTCCTTGTCCGGCGTGCTGCGCCATGACGACCGCCGCGGACAAGATGGCGTCAGCGGCGCCCTGACGCTCGCCTACAGCGCCATCGACCGCGTCAATGAGGACCAGGGCTTTGAAACCTTCAGCGCTGAAGGGGATCGCCTCAGCGCGGATTACGCGGCGAGCGTTTCGATCAGCGAGGGCTTGCGCGTGATCGGCGGCGGCGAAGTCGAGCGGACGTCGGTCCTCGTGTCCGGCGTCGATGAGAGCGCTTCCAGCGGCGCCCTGTTCGCGCTTCTCGAATCGGAACCTGTCGACGGCCTCGTCCTCTCTGCGGGTGGCCGGCGCGACGAGTTTTCGAATTTCGACGGCGCGACGACGTCGCGCGTCGCCGCGGCGTGGTCAGGTTTGGAAAGCTGGATTTTCCGCGCGAGCTTTGGCGAAGGCTTTCGCGCGCCGACGCTCTTTGAGCTGAATTTCGACCAGTTCGGGATCATCCCCAACCCGAACCTTCGCCCGGAGCGTTCAACAGGCTTCGACGCCGGCGTCGAAAAGTCTTTTGGCGCGCCGGCCGATCCCCGGCTTGTCGCCCGGGCGACCTTTTTCCAAAGCCGGGTGCGCGACCAGATCGATTTCGATTTTCTGGGCAACGGCTATTTCAACATCGACAGAACCCGCGCCCGCGGCGTCGAGGTCGAGATTGACTGGCGCCCGGTGGGCGCCGTCAACGCCAGCGTGTCCTACACGCTGACCGATGCGATCGATCTTGGAACCGGGGCGGCGCTGCTGCGCATTCCAAAACACAAGGGAACGGCGGTCGTCGACTGGACGCCGCTCCAGGCGCTGACCCTTTCCGCGAGCGTTATCGTCAACGGGCGAGAAGCCGACACGCCGTTGGCCAATGACGCCTTCCTACGCCTCGACTTGCGCGCCGCGTGGCGGTTGTCGGAGACGTTCGAGCTTTACGGCCGCGTCGAGAATGCGACGGATACGGATTATCAGGACGTCTCGGGCTATGGCGAACCCGGCCTGTCCGCCTTCGGAGGGCTAAGGGTGCGGCTTTGATGCTTGAACTCGCGCTTCTGGCGGCAGCGGGCCCGCGCGTCCTGTCGGCGGATTTCTGCGCCGATCAGCTCGTGCTGGCGCTCGCCGACCGGCCCCAGGTCGCGGCGCTGTCGCCGGACGCGGAGAAGGATTTTTCTTTCCTCCGCGATCGCGCGGAGGGCTTGCCGCAGGCGCGCGCCGACGCCGAGGCGGTCATGGCGACCGGCGCCGACATCGTCTTGCGCTTCTGGGGCGGCGATGCGGCGCGCCTTGAACGGTTGGGCGTCAGGGTCGTGACGCTCGACTATGCGGCGGACTTCGACGGCGTCAAAAGAAACATAGAGGCCGCCGCCGCGGCGATGAACCGGAAAGCCGAAGGCGATGCGTTGATCGGGAAGTTGGATGTGCGCCTTGACGCGCTGTCGGCGCGCGGGGCTTCCGGCGTCACGGCGCTCTACGTCACGCCGGGCGGCGTCACCGCCGGCAAGGAAACGATGATCGACGCGATCCTGTCGGCGGCAGGCGTCGGAAACAGCGCCGCCGAGGACGGATTGTCCTATTGGCCGCCCTTGTCGGCGGAAGCGGTGATCGCCGATCCGCCGGCCTTCATTGTCGCCGGATTTTTTTCCTCGAACGCCGAGCGCGTCAATCACTGGTCGGCGGCGCGCCATCCCGCGCTCTCGGCCTTGCTGCGCGACCGGCCGGGCGTTGCGCCGCCTGCGGACGTTTTGAGCTGCCCGGGGCCGCAATCGGTCGATGCCGCGGAGATGATCCGCGCGGCGGCTGATCGCGCGAGCGCCGAACCATGACGCCCAACCGCGCGCTCGCCGCGCTTGTCATCGTAAGCATCGCCGCGATGGCGGCATCGCTCTTGATCGGCCCCGCCGCCTTGGCGCCGGCCGACGCGATCGCCGCCCTGTTCGGCGACGGCCCCGCTTCCGTCATCGTACGAGATATCCGGCTGCCGCGCGCGCTGGCCGCATGGCTCGCCGGCGCCGCTCTGGGCGCGGCGGGCGCAGCGCTGCAGGGGCTTCTTCGCAATCCGCTCGCCGATCCCGGCGTCCTCGGCGTGTCGTCGATCGCCGCGCTCGGCGCCGTCATCGCCATCTATTTCAATCTCGCCGCGAGCGCTTTCTGGATGACGCCGATCGCCGCGATCGTTGCGGCGGCGGGCGCCACCGCGCTCCTCTATACGCTCGGCGCCGGACGGCTGTCGGCGACGCGGCTCATTCTTGTCGGCGTCGGCCTCTCCTCGCTCGCGGGCGCCGCGATCGCGCTCGTCATGAACCTGGCGCCCAATCCCTTCATCCTTTCTGATCTCGTGAACTGGCTGTTCGGCGCCGTCACCAATCGCAGTTTCGCCGATCTTGCCTTGACGGCGCCTTTCATGGCGGCCGGCCTTGCGCTCGCCTTGATCGCCGCGCCGGGTCTCTCGGCGCTGAGCCTTGGCGAGGAAACGGCGGCGAGCCTCGGCGCCGATATCGTCCGGACACGGACGCTCGCGATCGGCGGGGCGGCGCTGCTGACCGGCGCCGCGGTCGCGATCGCCGGCGCGATCGGCTTTGTCGGCGTCGTCGCACCGCATCTGGCAAGGCCGATCGCGGGGCATGATCCGGGGCGCGCGATTCTGCCGGCGGCGCTGATCGGCGGCGCGACGCTCTCGATCGCCGACCTCGTCATCCGGCTTCTCCCGTTCGATCAGGAGCTGAAGCTCGGCGTCGCTGCGGCGCTGATCGGCGCGCCGATTTTCATCTGGATCGCCGCGCGCACGGAAAGGATCGCCTCATGATCCGGCTCGCCGCCGAGGGGGTCGCCGTTCGCCGGCGAGGCGCGTCGCTGATCGAGAGCGTCACCCTCAGCGCCGAAGGCGGCGCGTTCATCGGGCTCGTCGGTCCGAACGGCGCAGGAAAAACGACGCTGCTCCGCGCGCTTGCCAGTCTCGACGGAACGATTGAAGGCCGCGTCACGGTCGACGGGACGGACATCCGCGCGCTCAGCCCGCGCGCGCGCGCGCGCATGATCGCTTATCTGCCGCAGGCCCGCGACGTCGCCTGGGCGATAACGGGCGAAGCGGTCGTCAGCCTCGGGCGCTTCGCCTACGGCGCCCCGCACCGGCTCGGCGAAGCGGACCGCGGCGCCGTCGACCGCGCGCTCGCCGGGACCGGCGCCCATTCGTTCCGTCACCGGACGATGACGACGCTTTCCGGCGGCGAGCAGGCGCGCATTCACCTCGCCCGCGCGCTCGCGGCGCAAACGCCGATTGTTCTCGCCGACGAGCCGACGGCGGCGCTCGACCCGAAGCACCAGCAGGCGATCATGACGGCGCTGCGCGCCAAAGCCGAGGCCGGCGGGCTCGTCATCGCGGCGCTTCACGATTTGCGGCTTGCGCGGCGCCATTGCACGCGCCTTGTCGTCATGAATGGCGGGCGCGTCGCGGCTGACGGCCCGGCGGAACGCGCCCTGGCGCCGGCGGTAGTCGAGGACATTTTCGGCGTCGCGCTGTCAGACCTTTAGCCGCCGACGCTTTTCGCCTTCTCCCACAAGGTTTCGGGAACGCCAGTCCGGCGCGCTTCGAATCGCGCGGCGATGAAAAGGTAATCCGAAAGGCGGTTGAGATAGGCGATGGCGTTTTCGCCGCCGGCTTGCGCCGCAAAGAATGCGGCCGCCGCCCGTTCGACGCGCCGGCAGACCGTGCGCGCGAGGTGAAGCTGCGCGATCAGCGGCGAGCCGCCGGGCAGAACGAACTCCTTCAGGGGCGGCAGATTGGCGTTAAGCGACAACGCCGCCGCGTCAATGCGCGCGACATGAGCCGCCGCGAGCGCCGGCGCGCCGGGGAAACAGAGCGCGCCGCCGAGATCGAAAAGATCGTGCTGCGCAAGATTGAGCGTCGCGGCGACCTCCGGTCCCGGGGGCGCCCCGCGCGGGTCGGCCAGAAACGACAAAAGATACAAGACAAACCCCCCGAGCGCGCCCCCCCCCACCAGGAGACAGGGCGATCACATGGGTCAGC
>CAZHUI010000078.1:0-6607 GCA_964535605.1 uncultured Caulobacterales bacterium | reverse complement strand
AAGATTGAGCGTCGCGGCGACCTCCGGTCCCGGCGCAGCGCTGAGCGCTGCGCCGATCCAGGAATTCAGCTCGTCGACATCGCCGAGGAGCGCGACGCGCGGGTCGAATTTCGCCACGCGCGTTCCGTCGCCGAGCGAGGTCTCGCCCTTGTCGCCGCCCCGCGTGACAATGCGATTGAGCCGGTCTGCGATGACGCGCCTCCCTATTTGACGCCGTGCATGCCGGCCTTGAGGAGCGGCCAGAGCACCATCAGGACAACGCCGAGACCGACGCCCCAGAGCCCGATCGTCTGGAAGACGCCGAGATAGGTTTCGAGCGAGACCTGCGGGTTGAGGACTTCCCCGCCGACGGTCTCGGTCGAGGCGAGCTGCGCGACGATCCCGCCGACATATTGCGCCATCGCGGAGGAGAGGAACCAGACGCCCATCATCATGCCGACGAGCTTGGTGATCGAAAGCTTCGTGATCATCGAAAGCCCGACCGGCGACAGGCACAATTCGGCGATCGAATGGATGAAATAAGCGAGCGCCAGCCAGAACAGCGGCACGAGATAATTGCTGTCATGGAATTGCGAGCCGAAGACGAGCACGAGGAAGCCGACGCCGACGAGGATGAGGCCGATCGCGAATTTCAGCGGCACCGACGGCTCCAGCCCGCGCTTGCCGAGCCATGTCCACATGATCGAAAAGATCGGCGCGAAGATGAGGATGAAGAGCGGGTTGAAGATCTGCACCTGCCCTGCCGGCATCGTATAGACGCCGAGAATGTTCAGCTCCGTGTTGCGGTCGGCGAACAGCGTCATCGACGAGCCCGCCTGTTCGAAGAGGGTCCAGAACACGACCGAGAAGAACGTCAGCACCACCGCGACGATCATGCGGTCGCGCTCGACCGATTTCAGCGAGAAGACCGCCCACAGGGGAATGCCGATCATGGCGATCAGGTAGACGAAGAACATCACCTGACCGAGCAGCGGCTGCGAAAGGATATAGGCGACGATCCCGGTCGAAGCAGCTTCGCGCGCGATCGAGGCGGTTTCCATCGCATTGTTGAGGAGGAACCACGCGACCGGCACGGCGAGCAGCGACAACAGGATGATGATCGCGTCGCGGTTCTTGCCGCCCGCCGGCGGGTTGCCGTAATCGGAGAGCGCCTTGTCCGCCAACTGGAACCGCAGCCACGCGAGCAGCATGCCGAAGCCCGCGAGCGCAAAGCCCCACTGATAGCCGTAGGTCACCGCGATCAGCGGCGCGAGGCCTTGCGACAGCAGCGAGCCGAGATTGATGCCCATGTAGAAGATGGTGAACCCGGCGTCGCGGCGATTGTCGCCTTCAGGATAGAGCGTGCCGACGATCGTCGAGATGTTCGGCTTGAAATAGCCGTTGCCGATGATGATGAGGCCGAGCGACATGAAGAGCAGAATGACATTGAGATCATTGCGCTCGGCGTCGAACTTGAAGGCGCCCTTGGCGACGGTCGCCGGAACATCGGCGCCGGTTGCGCCTTCGAGCGCGATCGATCCGTCGTCATTGCCGCTGATGCGATAGCGGTTCTCGCCCGCGATGACATATTGCCCGGCGTCGTCGCCGTCCTTGTCGACGGCGATCTCATAACGTGTGTCGTCGATGGTGACGAAAGGCTTCGCGTTCTCGCCGCCGGAGAAGGCGAGCAGCAGATAGCCGGCCGACATCAGAATCGCGCCGAACTTTACCGCTTTCTTCGACCCGAAATACTGGTCGGCGATGAGCCCGCCGATCAGCGGCGTCAGGTACACGAGCGAAGTGAAGGCCCCGTAGAGACCGTTCGCGACATTGTCGGCGAAAACGAAATGCTCAACGAGATAAAGGATGAGGAGCGCCCGCATCCCGTAATAGCCGAAGCGTTCCCACATCTCCGAGGTGAAGAGAATCGCCAGCTGTTTCGGATGACCGAACCAGCCCTTTTCCGCCGCCGCAGAACCCGCCATCAGAAAATCCCTCCGCTGTCCGCGTCGTCAGGCCGCCCCGGCCTTCCGCGCGCCGTTGTTAGTCCCCCGGCTCAAAAGAACGCGGAGGCTTTTGTCGGCCTCCGCGGATCGGGCGCGAAGGTGGCCGAATTGCGGCGGGAAATCCAGCGCTTATGATGCGCGGCCATGGAGACCTTCGATCTGCATGAACGTTTGGCGAACGAGAGCGTCGCGGTCGGCGATTTGTCCTTGTGCCGCGTGCTTTTGATGAACGATTGCCGTTTCCCGTGGGCGATCCTCGCGCCCCGGCGCGCCGGATCAGCGGAACTTCATGATCTTCCGCCCGCGGACCGCGCAAGGCTGATCGACGAAATCGCGCTCGTCTCGGCGGCGCTGAAGAAAGTCTCGGGCGCTGAAAAGATGAATATCGGCGCGCTCGGCAATATCGTGCGCCAGCTTCACATCCATGTCGTCGGCCGCAATGTGGGCGACGACGCCTGGCCCGGCCCCGTCTGGGGCGACGGCGAGCGCGTTCCGTATGCGGAAGGCGCAGCGGAAGCGTGCGCGATGGAACTGCGAAAGGCGTTGGGTTTGTAAATGATCGATTGTAGATCGCAATTGAAATTATCCTGCTTTCGAATATTCTTTCGGTCAGTAAAGACTTGGCGGAAGGGCGAAAATGCGCAGAAATTTATCAATAGTCTGCTTGATCGCCGCTTTCCTTTTGCTGCCTTTCGCAGCGGCAGCGCAATCGCAAGCCGGAAGGCATGTCTCCGTGACCGAGGGGCCGGCGCCCGAATTCGTAAAACGGCGCGATTTGCCAAAGTCCTGGTCCGACATTCTCGAGGGACCGAACGGCGCCCGCATGGTGCTCGTCGATCTGCAACATAACGCTGCCGGGCCGGAGAGTGAAATCTATGCGAGGATCGTGGGCGAGGCGCTGACGCAAAAAGCCGCCCAAGCGCTTTCATTCGTGCAAATCGTCCTGTTTCCCGACCACCAGTCAGTGGAGATCAACAGCGTGCGGGTCCGGCGCAACGGCGAATTCGAGGATCGAGCCGGGCGTTACCACGTTTCGTTTATGACGCCGGAAAATCTCGCTCTTGAAGGAATCGTCACAGGCCTAACCTACGCAATCGTGCGGTTGGACGATATCCGGGCGGGTGATCTCGTCGACTTCGCCTACACATTGCGCGGGGCAAGCGCCGCTCTCGGCGATCGAAACACGCAGTCATTTCCTACAGCCATGCCGGCTGCGGTGGCGCAATTCAGCCTTCGCTCCTTGTGGGATGGCGATGTGAAGACAAGCACGCCGCCGCCGAATGTCAAACTGCGCCGCTCCACTGAAAGGGGCCGAACCGTCATTTCGATTGAACCTTCGCGATTCGACGCCGTCGATCTTGCAAAGTCGCCAAGTCTTGCCAACGCGGTCGGCGCAAGCGTGATCGTCTCCGACTATAGAGACTGGGCGGAGGTAAAGGCTTGGGCGCAGCCGTTCTATCGCAACCGGCCGCAGGAAGAGGTGCGGCAGTCGGTTGAAGAACTGGTCCGCGGTCTCGACTCGGTTGACGCTCAGATTGTCGCGATTTTGCGCTTTGTACAGGATGAAATCCGGTACTCAGCCGTGTTGCTGGGTGAAGCCGGCTACAAACCGGCCTCAGCGGGCGAAACGCTGAGGGCGCGATTTGGCGACTGCAAGGCCAAGGCGATGTTGTTGATGACGATGCTCGACGTCATCGGCGTTGAATCGGAAGCAGCCTTGGTGAGCGCCACCAATGGCTTTCTGCTCGATCTTTACCCGCCGACGCCCAGCGCCTTTGATCATGTCGTCGTCGGCGTCAAGCGCGATGAAGGCAACATCTGGGTCGACCCCAGCATTTCGCAACGAAGAGGGTCGCTTCTCACGATGGCGCGCACGGACTACGGCTTCGAGCTTCCTTTGGGCGAGCATGGCGTCGGCGAGCTTACGCCGATGGCCGATAGACCGGTTCAGGCTATTGCCGTTGAGGTCACCGAAGTCTTCGATCTGGTGAAGGGCGCGGGACCGGCGACGGCGACCTTGAACGCTGTCTACAGAATTCAAGCGGCCGATACCTATCGACAGACAGTGGAAGCGCTTGGCGAGGGCGCTTATTTCGACGCAATGCTCGCTTTGTATTCACGTTACGGAAAAGCGGCGATCAACTCCCGAAAAGTCGAAGACAACGCGGAGCTTAACGAAATTCGTCTGTCGATGGAGGTATCCATTTCGCAGCCATTCGGAGACGAGGAAAAAGACGGGCGCCGCTATTTCCGGCACTTTCCGCGTAACATTCCTGAGCCCCTTCCCGATTTCGGGGAGGAAACGCCAATTGGCGCGATAGCGCTAAACGCTGAAGGAATTTCCATCCACCGGTTGGAAGTCATATTGCCGAAACGCATTCGCTGGAAGCTGGCCCCAGAAGATTTGAAGCTGGAGAATAAGGCCTTTCGGATCGACGCTATCACCCGTCAGGAGCAAGACCGCTTAATTCAATCTACAACGTTGACGCCGCTGGCGAGAACCGTTGCGCCCGCGGACTATTGGGCAGCCATCGACGACCAGTCGAAAATGGATGTCGACCTCGGCTACAAGATTTGGATGTCGGCGGATATCGGCGCCAGCGATCCGGGCGTGGGGCTGGAAGTTGAAAAGCCAGCCTTCGAGATGCCGGACATCCGTTCGACGATCGTAATCGAAGGCGATGACGATCCGAAATAAGCTCAGATTTTCATCCGTATACTGATCGCCCGCGCGAAGCCGATGACGCTGATCGCCAGCCAGAAGATCTCGATGACGACCGAGGGCGGGTTGGGCCGGAAATAGAGCGAGATGAGAATGAGGACCGCGCCGATCCCGTTGATCGCCGGATAAAGCGGCTGTTTGACGTCCATGCGGCCGACCTGGCTGAGGCCATAAGTGATGACGACGCACGCGACCCCGACATAGCCGAGGAGGTCTGGTACGCTGAGCACGGAGGAGCCGCCACCGGTCACGCTTGCATCGTCCAGCCTTCGACCGCCATCGCCGCCTGGCGAACGGCTTCCGACCGCGTCGGATGCGCGTGAGAGGTGCGCGCGATGTCTTCAGAGGCGCCGCCGAATTCGATGACCGAGACGATTTCAGCAATCATCTCGCCCGCACCGACGCCGATAATGTGTCCGCCGAGCACGCGGTCTGTCGTCGCATCGGCGAGGATTTTCACGAAGCCGTCCGTCTCGTGATTGGTCTTGGCGCGGCTGTTGGCTAGGAAGGGGAACTTGCCGGCCTTGTAGGCGACGCCCGCTTTCTTGAGGTCTTCCTCGGTCTTGCCGACGCTCGCGACCTCGGGCCAGGTGTAAACGACGTTCGGCACGGCGTCGTAATTCACATGGCCCGCGCGCCCCGCGATCAGCTCGACGCAGGCGACGGCGTCATCCTCCGCCTTGTGCGCCAGCATCGGCCCGTGGATCGCGTCGCCGATCGCCCAAAGGCCGGGTACGGATGTTTTGAAATGTTCGGTTTCGATGAAGCCGCGCGCATCCATTTTGACACCCAGTTTCTCAAGGCCGAGACCGGCCGTGTAAGGGCGCCGGCCGATGGCGACGAGGACGGCGTCAGCCTCGATCGTTTCCGCCGACCCGCCGGCCGCCGCTTCGACCGCGACCTTGAGGCCCGCTTTCGCCTTTTCGACGCCCGTCACTTTCGACGACAGCTTGAACGCCATCCCCTGCTTCTGGAGCAGGCGCTGAAACTGCTTCGAGACCTCGCCGTCCATGGTCGGCAGGATGCGGTCGAGGAATTCAACGACCGTCACTTGCGATCCGAGCCGGCGCCAGACGGATCCAAGCTCTAACCCGATGACGCCGCCGCCGATAACGACGAGATGTTTCGGCACGCTCTCGAAATCGAGCGCGCCGGTTGAAGAGACGATGCGCTTCTCGTCGATTTCGACGCCTTTCAACGGCGTCACTTCCGAGCCGGTCGCGATGATGATATTTTTCGCGGCGTAATCCGCCGCTTTCCCCTCCGCGGCGGTGACGCGCACTTTCCCCGGCGCGATGATTGCGCCGGCGCCGAGGATCACCTCGGCCTTGCTCTTCTTCATCAGGAATTCGACGCCCTTGGTGAGGCCGTCGACCGCGTCGTCCTTCTGTTTCAGCATCGTCTTGAGATCGAGGCTGACCCCGCCGGTCTTGATGCCAAGGGCGGCGAACTGCGTCCCCGCCGCCTCATAAAGCTCAGAGGCGTGAAGCAGCGCCTTTGACGGGATGCAGCCGACATTGAGGCAGGTCCCGCCGAGCTTTCTCGACTCGCGCTTTTCAATGATCGCCGTTTTCAGCCCGAGCTGGCCGGCGCGGATCGCCGCGTTGTAGCCGCCGGGCCCGGCGCCGATGATGAGGAGGTCGTATTGGGTCATTGGTTTGTTTCCGGGGAATCGGGAGTGGGGATCGGGGAATGGGCTTTTCCATTCCCTATTCCCCATTTCCACCGCCCTCTAAAGATCGAGCATCAGCCGCTGCGGGTCTTCGAGGTTTTCCTTCACGCGCACGAGGAAGGTGACGGCGCCTTTGCCGTCGACGATGCGGTGATCATACGAGAGCGCGAGATACATCATCGGCCGAAGGACGATCTGGCCTCCGCGCGCCACGGGGCGCTCCTCGAT
>CAZHUI010000077.1:0-16086 GCA_964535605.1 uncultured Caulobacterales bacterium | reverse complement strand
CAATCGTTGGGAATCCTAAAAATGAGTCCCAATCAGCGGGGGTTGGTATAAGTCTTCACAAGCCGACCTTCCCCCTCATCAACACCAACTCCTCGGCGCTCGTCGGGTGCAGCGCCATCGTCTCATCAAAATCGCGCTTATTGAGCCCCGCTTTCACCGCGATGGCGAGGCACTGGATCATTTCGGCGGCGCCCTCGCCGACGATGTGAACGCCCAATACGCGATCGCTCGATGCCTCGACAACGAGCTTCATCATCGTGCGCGCTTTGGTGCCGGAGAGCGTCGCCTTCATCGGGCGGAAATCGGTCTTGTAGATGTCGACGGCGCCGAATTTCTCGCGCGCTTCCGCCTCCGAATAGCCGACGGTTCCAACCGGCGGCTGAGCGAACACCGCTTTCGGAATGAAAGTGTAATCGACGCGCGTCGGCGTCCTGTTGAACTCGGTCTCGGCGAAAGCCGCGCCCTCGCGGATGGCTACCGGCGTCAGTTGCACGCGGTTCGTCACGTCGCCGACCGCGAAAATGTTGGGGACATTCGTGCGCGAGAAATCATCGACGATGACAGCGCCCTCGCCGTCCGTCGCGACGCCCGCAGCGTCGAGGCCCAGCCCCGCGGTATTGGGCTTTCGCCCCACCGCCCAGAAGACGAGGTCGGCATCGACGCTGCCGCCGGTCTTGAGATGAACGCGCCGCTTGCCCCGCCCAAGGTCTTCGATCGACGTGAACACCGTGTTGGTGACGAGGCGGATGCCGGCGGTTTCCATCTCGCATTGGACCGCCGCCGAAATGTCGGCGTCGAACTCGCGCAACACGCGGTCGCGGCGGTAGACGAGCCTCACGTCGGCGCCGAGCCCCGCGAAAATGAACGCGAATTCAATCGCGATATAGCCGCCCCCGGCGATGACGACGCGCTGCGGGAATTTCTCCAGGTGAAACGCTTCGTTCGAGGTGACGCCTAGTTCGTGGCCGGGGATTGATTGATCCGTCCACGGATGGCCGCCCGTCGCGATGAGGATTTTCGCCGCGGTGACCGTGCGGTTCTCCTTCACGAGATGGACCGTATGCGCGTCTTTCAGGACCGCACGGCTGTCGATGATCTCGGCCCCTGCCGCCTTGAGGTTCTTGACGTAAAGCCCCGAAAGCCGCGCGATTTCCGCGTCTTTGTTGGCGACCAGCGTCTTCCAGTCGAACCGCGCATTCTCCGCCGACCAGCCGTAGCCCCGCGCCTCCTCGAAGGCGTGGCCGAATTCCGAGGCGTAGACAAAGAGCTTCTTCGGCACGCAGCCGCGGATGACGCAGGTGCCGCCGACGCGAAACTCCTCGGCGACCGCCACGCGCGCGCCGTAGCTCGCGGCCAGGCGCGAGGCGCGCGTTCCCCCGGAGCCCGCGCCGATGGTGAACAGGTCGTAGTCGTACTTTGTCATCGCCGCTCGATCAGACTGCGCGGCGACGCTACAGGACGGCGACGCCCGCCGCTATTGCGGCGCGGGTTCGTCTGACGCGCTCGTGACCGGCTCGCCAAGGCCCTCTGCGGGCGGCGCCTCCTGGGCGGAGGGCGCCGCAGGTGGTCCAATCTGGACGCCGCCGAAGAACGGGGCGCCCGGAATTTCATAGGCGTAACCGTAGGCCCCAAAACAGTCGGATGTGAACCCGTTTGTCCATTCGGGCGCCCGCGCGCGATCGGCGATCGCCGGATTGGCGGCGGCGATCTTCCGCGCTAGGTCCAAGTCGGCGCCGTCGAGCGGGTAGCCGCCGCTTTCCGCAAGCGTCAGCACGCCAAGATAAACGGTTTCGCCAGCGCTAATTTCGAACGCCGGCGCGCCGAAGCAAAGATCGGCGTTGAAACTTGACGTCGACAGCCCATTCCCAATTGTCGCCAGTTTCCAAAGACCGGGCGGAACTTCGACAACCATGTCGTTGTATTTCCCCGCTTCGGTTTCGCCCTTCGCGAGCCGGCGCCCCTTGGCGTAACCGACATGCGCGAGCACGGCCGCGCCGTCATAGACGACCTCGGCTCCATCAGCGTTGAGGCGTTCGAACGACAGCGTCGTGGAATTGATGAGGCCACCATTGCCGATCGCGCGCATCACCAGATAGGCTTTCGCCGGATCCGCCGCCGGCAGATCCTTTTCTTTCAGCCCACCGACCGCTTTTGGGGCCTTTAACCCCTCAGGGATTTCAGGTTTCGGCGGTTTCAAGTCGCCGGCCGCCTCAAGGGCCGCGACCGAGGCGGGCTTTGTCGCGCGCACGCTGAGCGATTGCTTGTCGAGATCGGTCGCCGACCTGACGATGAAGTCGCCGATGGCGAGTTCGTTGGCGAAAGGCATGCGTAGCACGGGGCCTGCCGGCGTCGCCGCGCCGATGAAGGGTTTGATCTGCTCTCTGATCATTTCGGCGTCGTCGAGATCCCGAATGGCTTCGCCCTCCGTCTCGCCAAAACCGACGACGCTCCATCCCTTGATCGCCATGCAATTCTCGACATTGGCGGCGTTGCCCTGCCGCTCCTCGTAACTCGTCACCACCGCATCAATGATGCTGCCGACGAGCGCGCCGATCAGTCCGGCTTGCGCCCCCGCCGCCGTGCCCAGCGAATCGACGGCTACGGCTTTCAAAGCGCGGGTCGCCACCTGACAATCGACGACCGCCGCATCATGCTCCTCAATCGACGCGCCGGCTTTCCAGAAATAATGATAGCCGGGGCTCGATCCGGTCAGCGAGGCCGCTTGCGCAGCGCCTGACACGACTGCAAAAGCCGCGCAGAAGCGCAGCGACAATTTAACGTTCATGTGAGGCCCCTCGCTTTATTCGCGGAGGCTAAAATAAAAATAAATTCTCTGCAAGTACGGGACTATCCGGGTAAAAACCCTATCCCGCCCTTGAAGCGCGCGTCGAGGAAGTCGTTGGTCTCGAGCGTGAAAGTTTCGATGAACTCCGCGTGAACCGCCTCGAATACGGGCGCGAGCTTGCCTTCGAATTCGAGCGGCACGCGGATGACGGGGCGGTGCGCGATAAAGACGTCGAAATGGTCGCCTGCGACTTCCGCCGCGATCGACGTGCGCAGCCACAAGGCGCCTTTGTCCTCGGCGTTGCCGACGATGAGCGACAGGCCGAAGCGCACGGGTTCGAGGATGATGATTTCGCGACTCGCAAAGGAGAAGGCGCCGTCGCCATAGTCCTTATGCGGATCGAACGGCCCTTCGGCGGGAACGCCCGCGACATTCTCCTTCGGGCAGCCCTCGAAAACGTGGAACCCGGCGACGATCGCGTCGCCGAGCGCGCGGCATTTCAGGAGGTTCTGGAAGGCGGCCTGTCCGTAATCGCGGATCGCGGTCTTCAACTCGTCGAAGGGGACCCGCGCCATCGTTTCACGCTTTCAGCCGCTCAAGGCCATCCGGTCCCGCGAGGATGACCTCGTCCGCCATGGCGACGAAAAGGCCCGTCTCGACGACGCCGGGGATCACTTTCAGCGCTGCATCGAGCGCGCGCGCGTCGGCGATGCGCGCCAGCGAACAATCGAGGATGAAATTGCCGCCGTCGCTGAGAAAGGACGGACCTGCCGCGCCCGCCCGCAGGCGAATATCCGCCATTGCGTAGCCAAGGCGCTGCAGCGTTTCGCGCACCGCGCGCACGGTCAGCGCGAAGGAAAAGCGGTCGATCTCGACGGGCAGCGGGAAGCGCCCCAATATGGCGACCTTCTTCGTGGCGTCGGCGATGACGACGAAGCGCCGCGCGGCGTTCGCCACGATCTTTTCACGCAGCAGCGCGCCGCCGCCGCCCTTGATCAAGGTCAGGGCGCCGTCAACCTCGTCCGTGCCGTCGACGGCGAGATCGATGATCGTCGTCTCGTCAGGCTCGACGAGATCGATGCCGGCCGCGGCGGCTTTGCGCGCCGAATCGTCCGAGGTCGGAACGCCTTTGACATAGAGGCCGTCCCGCACCCGCGCGCCGATCGCGGCGATGAAATGCGCGGCCGTCGAGCCGGTGCCGAGGCCGAGCGTCATTTCGGGCTGGACAAGTTCGGCCGCCGCCTCCGCCGCCGCTTTCTTGTAAGCGTCGGCGCTCATGGCTTGTCTTTCTTCTTCGCGGCGTTCGACACGCGGAAGCGCTGCGCCCAGCCTTTGAAGTCCGCCTGGCGCCCGCGCGCGACGGCGAGCGCGTCCGCCTCAACGTTCTTGGTGATGACCGAACCGGAACCGACATAGGCCCCGGCGCCGATCGTCACCGGGGCGACTAGGGACGAATTGGAACCGATGAACGCGCCGGCGCCGATCGTTGTCCTATGCTTCGAGAAGCCGTCATAATTGCAGGTGATCGTGCCGGCGCCGAGATTGGCGCCCGCGCCGATGCTGGCGTCGCCGGCATAGGTCAGGTGAGGCAGCTTCGCGCCCTCGCCTACATCCGCATTCTTGATCTCGACGAAATTGCCGACCTTCACGTCCCTCGACAATACTGTTCCGGGGCGAAGTCGCGCGAACGGGCCGACGCTCGCCCCTTCGCCGACATGCGCGCCTTCAAGGTACGAGTTTGCCCGTATGACGGCGCCGAAGGCGATTTTCACGCCGGGTCCGAAAAAAACGTTCGGTTCAATGAGAACGTCGTTGGCGATGTCCGTGTCCCAGGAAAAATAGACCGTGGTCGGATCAATCAGCGTCGCGCCATCCTCCATCGCCGCTGCGCGCGCGCGGCGCTGGAAAATCGCCTCGGCCTCGCTTAATTCGGCGCGGGAATTGACGCCGGCGACTTCCTCTTCGGCGGCTTCGGCGACGGCGCAGGCAAGCCCTTCGCGACGGGCAATGGCGACGATGTCGGTGAGGTAAAATTCCTTTTTGGCGTTATCGTCTTTGAGCTGCGGCAGCGCACGCGCGAGAAACGCAGCGTCTACCGCCATCACGCCGGAATTGACGAAGCCTATTTTGAGCTCTTCCGCGCTGGCGTCCTTCGCCTCGACGATCGCTTCGAGGCCGCCAGCCGCATTGGTCTTGAGACGACCATATGCGCCGGGATTGGCCGGCCGGAAGCCGAGCACCGCGACCGCTGCGCCGCGTTCAATCTCTGCGGCAAGCGCCTTCAGCGTCGCGGGCGTCACGAGCGGCGTGTCGGCGTAAAGTACGAGTACGACGCCCGAAAAACCCTTGAGCGCGGGCGCAGCTTGCTTCACCGCGTCGCCAGTGCCGCGCGGCGGGTTCTGCACGGCGACGGCGACATCGGCGCGGATCGCCTTCGCCGCGTCGCCGACGACGGGCGCCTGCGCGCCGATGACGACGGCGAGGCGCTCAGGCGAAAGCGCCTGCGCCGCCGCCATTACATGCGCGAGCATCGAGCGTCCGCCGACCGCGTGCAGGACTTTCGGCGTCGACGATTTCATCCGCGTGCCATGGCCGGCGGCGAGGATCACAGCGGCGACGCTGCGCTTGTTCATGTCGCTGACAACCTCTGCTAGGACCGGGCGGGTGAGCCGACTCAATGCAAGTGAGCGTCTTTTGGCGGGCGCCGGATGAGATGTAAATGCGAGCCCCGCTGAGCGGCCATGCCGTAATATTCGACCTCGACGGCACGCTGATCGACACCGCGGCGGACCTTGCCGCATCGATGAACCATGCGCTCGAACGCGCCGGTCGCGCGCCCGTTCCGCTCGACCGCGTGCGCCATCTTGTCGGTCATGGCGGGCGCGCCATGCTCGACATGGGCTTTCGCGAAAATAACGGCGCGGTTCCCGCCGATCTCGATCCCCATCTCGCGGTTTTTCTCGACCATTACCTCGCGCATATCGCCGATCAGTCGCGGCCTTTTCCGGGCGCTATCGAGGCGCTTGACGCGCTGGAAGCCGACGGAGCAGCAATTGCGGTTTGCACCAATAAGCGCGAGGCTTGGGCCCGCGCACTGTTCGACGCTTTGGGATTGTCGCACCGCTTCGCCGCGATCATCGGCGCCGACACGGTCGGCGTCGCAAAGCCCGATCCGCGGCCGGTTTTGGCGGCGCTAGCCGGAACAGGGCGCGCGAACGGGATCTTCGTCGGCGACAGCGATACCGACATTCGCGCGGCGAAAGCGGCGGCAATGCCGTGTCTTGCTGCGCAGTTCGGCTACGGACCGCTCGAATTATCCGGTGAGGCGTTCGCCCTATTTTCAGCATTCTCCGAAGCGCCGGGGCTGATCCGCCGGGCGGCAGCGATTCAGCCGGCCTGAAGCCCGATGCGGCGCGGCATCCCGTTCACCATGTCGCTACGGACGTCGGTCCGCGCCGACCGCATGGTCGAAACGAAGCCTTCGGGGCGCAAATCCACGCGGACATCAAATCCCTTTTTGCGCCAATATTCCTCGATTTTCGCGGCAAGGCGGGCAGCGCCGTTATCGGTGCAAAGGTCCGACATGTCATTCACCTCGAAGCTCGCTGGACTGATCCGACATGGGCAAGGTTATAAGCAACGCTGATTTTTTCAAGGCCCCGCAAAAGAATTTGTTCGTATTGTTTTATCAGTTTTCCTCATCAGAACATGGATTTTATGCTGCAGTGCAACAACGCTTGCATTCACACCCAGCCAAGTAAATAAGTAAAACAAATAAAGTGGAGCGGACGATGTCTGAAGCGGCGACACCCGAACCGCGCTCTATCGGCGACCGCATTCGCCATGCGCGCAAGGAAGCCGGCCTCAATCAGGCCGATCTCGCCGTGCGCGTCGGCGTCAGCCAGCCGGCCGTCGCCAATTGGGAAAGCGGCGTCCACGATCCGCGCCGCGTCATGCTCGCGAAAATTGCCGATGTGTTGCGCGTTTCGCCGGAATGGCTCGCAGGCGGCGACCGGTCAGCGGTCGAAACGGACAAGCAGCCTGCCGCCGCCTATCTGCGCCGGCCGCTCCGTCATGTGCCCGTCATCGCACTCGACGACGCTTTGCGCCTGATGACCGAGCCCGGCGCCGACCCGCACAGCCTGGCGCTCGACTATATTCCCGTCACCTCGGGCGCGGAAAAGATCTTCGCGGTCTTTCTCGATGACGACGCGATGGACCGGGCCTTTCCCAAGAACACGCTCGTCGTGATCGACTACGCAGACAAGAGGCCGGCGGACGGCGCCTATGCGTTATTCTCCGTGGACGGATGGCCCATCATGCGGCGCTGGCGCGAGCACCCGCCACGGCTGGAGCCGCAGTCGGACAGCAACGCCTACGGTCCAATCTATCTCGATCGCCCGCCGTCCGTGATCGGCTGTGTGCGCGTTTCAATTCGCGTCTATTAAAGAAGTCAGGCCGCCCGGCGCGAGAAGGCGCGGCGAACCGCGGGCATTTCCGCAAGGCTCGCCGAATAGGCGCTGCGAATTTCTCTCAGCAGAGGCGGCAGCGCGCCGATATCCGCGGCCGAAGCTTCGACGCGCGCGCACGCCTCGCCGAGCGCAGTCGCGCCAATATTGAGGCTCATCGACTTCAGCGCGTGGGCCGCGCTCGCAATTTCCTTCGCCTCGCGCGCCTTCGCGGCGGCGGCCAGCCGCAGCATGCTTTCACGCGAATGCGTCTCGAACAGCGCCAGCGACCGGAGAACGAGGTCGCCGCCGGCCGAAGACATATCCGCCAAATTGCGAAGCGTGCGCTTGTCGAAAGCGGCGAACGCCATTTCGGCCGCCGGCGGCTGTCCGCTGGGCGGCGGCGCAGGCTCGCTGATTGCAGTCCGCAGATGCCCGGCAAGCGCGGCGGCGATCGTCGCGAGCGTGAAAGGCTTTGTGAGATAGCCGTTCATGCCCGACCGGCGCCATTGCTTGTCGTCGCCCTCGACATGGGCGGTGAGCGCGATGACAGGCGTCTGCGCACGCTTCCTGTCGGCGAGGTTGCGGATCGCCTCGGTCGCCGCGAAGCCGTCCATGACCGGCATCGAGCAGTCCATCAGCACAAGGTCGAACGGTTCGCGCGTCAGGGCGGCGACGGCCTCAGCACCATTCGACGCGAGCACAACGTCAACGCCGAGACGGCTCAGCGCTTCCTTGACGACTTCGCGATTGACCGCGCTGTCGTCGGCGGCGAGGATTCGCGCGCCAGCGAAAACCGGCGTTTTCGGATCGGCGGCGCGCACGGATTGGAGCGCGCCGGGCCCGCGCAGGCGGCCGTCGAAGATCCGTTCGATCTGCGCAATCATGTCATGACGCGCGATCGGCTTGACGAGGAGATCTTCTGCGACGCCGGCCGAGAGCAACTGGTCAGGGGAGCTGTCGCCGAGATCGCTGATGCAGATGCGCGCCGGCGTCCAGCCCTCTTTAACGGCCGAATAGCGCTTTTGCAGCGCATCGAGAAATTGCGGCGCGGCGAACACATAATCCGCATAAGAGAAATCCTGCGCGCTGTCGTAGTCCGGCGCGACGATCTGCGCCGATATTCCGGCTTCTTCCAGATAGCGCGCCACCATCACCGGCGTCGCGGTTCCCGGCAGGGCGACGATGGCGCGCTTGTCGCCCTGAGAGCGCGGAAAAGCGCGCGGCCCTTCGAGCTCGCGCGTCGGCACGCTGAAGAAAAACCGCGAGCCCTTGCCGTCGCGGCTCGTGACGCCGATTGCGCCGCCCATCGCTTCGACAAGGCGACGGCAAATGGCGAGACCAAGTCCGGTGCCGCCGAATTTGCGGGTGGTCGACTGGTCCGCCTGGCTGAACGCCTCGAAAATCGTCGCGAGCTTGTCCTGCGGAATGCCGATGCCGGTGTCGGCGACGGAAAACTCGATCGTGACGGCGCCGTTGTCGCCTGCGATCCGCCGGGCGGCGACGATGACGCTGCCTTTGCCGGTGAATTTCAACGCATTGTTGACGAGGTTTGAAAGAACCTGGCTGAAGCGGACCGGATCGCCCTCGATTTCTTCGGGCATTCCTGCGCCGACGAAGGAGACAAGATCGACGCCGGACTTTTGCGCGCGCTCCCAGAACAGGCTGATGACGTCGGCGATGACGTCGGCCGGACGCACCGGAATGCGCTCGAGGTCGAGCTTGCCCGCTTCGATCTTGGAAAAGTCGAGGATGTCGTTGATGATGGTGAGGAGGCTCTTTCCCGATCGCACGATGACGTCGGCGTAGCGCTTCTGGCGCGGCGGCAGATCGGAATTGTTGATCAGCTCCGCCATCACGAGAAGGCCGTTCATCGGCGTCCGGATCTCGTGGCTGACTGTTGCGAGGAACTCCGACTTGGCGCTGTTCGCAGCTTCAGCGGCCTCTTTGGCGAGCTTCAGTTCGCGCGTTCTTTGCATGACGATCTTTTGAAGATTCTGCTGTTGCGCCAGCAGGCGCGCGTCGCGATCCTGGATTTTGTCGAGCATGTCGTTGAACGCCTCAACGAGCTCGCCGGTTTCGTCCTGCCGCGCGCGCTTTGCGCGGGCGCCGAAATCGTCCGTCTCACGAACCCTGCGCATGACATGCACGAGATCGATGATGGGGTTTGTGACGCCCCTTTGCATGCGCAATGCCAGCAGTAACGCCATCGTCGCCGAGAACAGCGCCGCGACGAACGCATCCCAGACGATTTCGCCGATCTTTTCGCCGAGCTCCGACGTGTCGGCCGTGATTGTCAGGGCGCCGACCGTCTCGCCGCTGTCGACGACGGGCGCTGACGCCGCAATCGACCGCTCTCCGATCGCGCCGAGCACGCCGAGAAAATTCGGGCGCCCGTCTTTGCCCGCGAGCGCCACGGCGCCGCCAAGCTCGACGAATATCTCCCCGTCCGCCTGCGTGACGCGGATATGGTTGATGTGAGGCAGGGAACCGATCGCGCGCAGCGCTTCGAGGGTGCCCCGTTCGTCGCCCGCGCGAACGTGACCTGAAATCGTCGCCGCGAAGATGACGGCGTTCGCGTGCAGTTCGCGCGAGCGTTCGGCGCCGTATTGATTGACCTCGCGAAGCGCGAAGGAACCGGTCGCCAGAACGACAGCGCCGAACACCGCCACGATGACGAGCGTCGTCAGCTGGTTCCGCAAGGATGATTGTCTACCGGCCACGCCAGCCGTCCCGCCGCGCTGTTAACCCAACGGGTTGTGGAGAGAATAGATTGCGATTTGCTTTCGCGCCTTTTGGCGAAGGGATCGGCCGGCAAGACGATGTTAAGCAATAATTCGCAGAGTGTCCCCGTCACCCGCGACAACCGCGGGGCGGCGAGCCCCGACGGCGGGGCAGTGGGGAAGGTCTCCGGCGATGGCGCAAGATCGCGCGCACAGAGAGCGGGTGCTGGTCGTCGATGACGATCCGGTCATGCGCGAACTCGCCGCCGCCCAGCTCGCGGAAGCGGGCTACGTGCCGATCGTCGCGTCCAATGGAGCCGAAGGGCTCGCGGCGGCGCGCGGAGACGTCAAACCGTCGCTCATCATCACTGATGTCGACATGCCTTTGATGAATGGATTTGACCTGACGCGCGCGCTGCGCGCGGATCCTGCGCTGCAAGCAATTCCCGTCATCGTCATTACCGGCAGCGAGCACCCGAATGCGGTCGAAGCGGCCTTCGCCGCCGGCGCGACCTCGTTTCTCGCCAAGCCGATCAACTGGACGCTGTTTTCGCATTCGGTCCGATTCGTGTTGAAGTCGGACGCCGATCAGCGCGATCTGCGCCTTGCGCGTGACGCGGCCGAAGCCGGATCGCAGTTCAAGGACAACCTGCTCTCGGTGATGAGCCACGAGCTCCGGACGCCGCTGAACGCCATTATTGGCTTCGGGCAGATCCTCTCGACGCAGTTCGAACGCGAAAACGACCCCGTTCACAAGGAATATTCGGATTACATCGTCGACGGCGGCAAGCGGCTCTTGAATTCGGTTTCGGACATGCTGCTCGCCTCCGACGCGCGTACCGGCCCGATCGCCCTCAATGATGTCGACTGCACGACGGAGGAGATCGTCGATCTCGCCTTGTCACCGCTCGAAAAAACGCTCTCCCTCGCCCAGCCCGATCTGAAGCGCGCGATTCGCGATCCCGGCCTCGAACTTTGCTGCGACCGCGCGCTCATTGCGCGCGCGCTCGGAAAGCTCATCGAAAACGCGGTGAAGTTTTCGCCGCGCGGCGTCAGCGTGACGATCGGCGCGGCGCTGACGCGCAGCGGCGATCTCGTGTTCCTGGTGCGCGACACGGGCCCTGGAATGCCGCCTGAGCGGCTTGCCGTCGCGATGCAGCCCTTCAATCAGGCTGACATGTCGCTTCGCCGGTCGAAGGAAGGCCTGGGCCTTGGCCTGCCCCTTGTCAGCGCGATCATCTCTTCCCACGAAGGGCGTTTCCGACTCGACTCAGCGCCCGGCAAGGGAACGACGGCCTATATCGTCCTGCCGGCGTCGCGCGTTCGCGGCGCCAACCCGGTCGCCGGGGCTGCTTGACGCTCCGGAGGAAGGCCCTAAGAGGAGCCGGTTCCGGGCGCGTAGCTCAGCGGTAGAGCACTACGTTCACACCGTAGGGGTCGCAGGTTCGAACCCTGCCGCGCCCACCATTTTCCTTCCCCGTCCTCAAGAAAAAATTGGCCCGGTGCGCTGGCAGATGAACGAAGCGGCGCCCTCAAATTGTGCAAACGCCATATTGCTGCATTGCAACATGCTTGATTGAACGCCGGTAACCGGGCGGTCATCGCTTGTGGCAATTATGCGACTGTCTTTCTGCGCCTTGAATCACCGGTGCGGCGTTTACTTTACGGTCACCATGAGACGCGCAATGAGTGACGATAACGCCGGCGTGAATGAATTTGCGACGGACGTCCAACTTGCCCCGTCAGGGAGGGGCGCGAAAAAGGGGTTACCTCGATGAACCTTTCCAAAGGCCGTAAGTCTGTGACCGGCCGTCTGCTCGGCGGCGCTGCTGTTTGTGCGATCGCGACGACCGGCGCGTTCGCGCAGTCGATTGACGACGAGATTGTTGTGACCGCGCAGCGTCAGGAACAATCGGCGCAGGATGTTCCAATCGCCGTTTCAGCTTTCAGCGGCAACGATCTCGCGTCGCGCCAGTTGGAAAGCTTCCAGGACATTCAGTTCAACATTCCGAACTTCGCGTTCTCGCGCTCGCAGTTCACCGGCTCGTCGATCTCGATCCGCGGCATTGGCGCGCTGGCGGTCGGCGCTTCGACAGAACCCTCGACCTCAATCCACCAGAACGATGTCTACATTCAGGCGCCGCGCCTGTTCGAAACCGAATTCTTTGACGTCGAGCGGCTCGAAATTCTGCGCGGCCCGCAAGGCACGCTGTTCGGCCGCAACGCCACCGGCGGCGTCATCAACGTCATCACCAATAAAGCCTCGACGGACGGCATCGAAGGTTACGCCGACGCCGAATACGGCAACTTCAATTCGGTGAAGGTGCAGGGCGCTTTGAACGTGCCGCTCAGCGACACGCTCGCCGTTCGCCTCGCCGGTACGACGATCCAGCGCGACGGCTACACGGAGAACGTGTTCGACGGCCGCGACATTGACGACCGCAATATCTACGCGCTGCGCGGATCGGCGCGCTGGCTGCCGACCGACAACACGACCATCGACCTTACAGCGAATTACATGCGCGAAAGCGACAGCCGCGCCCGCTGGCAAAAACGCGCCTGCGAAGCCGGCCCGCAGCAGGCGCTGCTCGGCTGCGACCCGGACGGCCCGCGCGCGTTCGATCCGCAAGATCTGCGTGCGACGTTCTTCGCCAACACCTCGGCGCAGACCTTCGCGCTCGCCACAGGCAACCCGGCGGCCGCCGCCTATGGACTGTTCTCTTTGGCGTCAGGCCCGGTGCTGGGCGACGACCAGCCGGACGACCTGCGTCAGGTCAACACCGACACGCGCCCGCAATATGACGCGGAAGAAACGACGTTCCAGGTCAACGCCAAGCACGATTTCGAAAATTTCTCAGTCAAGCTGAACGGCGGCTGGGGCAATTCGAAAATTGCGACGACGACGGACTTTGACGGCGGCGTCGGTCCTGAATTGACCCGTCCGCCGGTGATCTGCGCGCCGGTCGCGTTCGGCGGCCTGCCTGCCGTCTGCAACCTGCTCGGCGGCCCGGCTGGCCCGGCGTCCTTCCCGCTGTCGGCGTTCGACGTCGGCATCACCAGCGGCAATAACGGCCTTGTCGGCGTCATTGGCGGCAACATCCAGGACCGCTCGACCAATTACCGCGCGGTCGACCTCTCCATCGGCGAAACTGACTACTGGTCGGCCGAAGCCATCGTGACGACGGACTTCGACAGCGCGTTCAACTTCCTGATCGGCGCGAGCCAGGCGGAATCGAACGGTTATGCCGATTACGCCGTCGCAACGACCGGCCTTGACTACTTCGCTTATACGCTCGGCACCCTGTCCGCCGTCGGCGCAGGCGTTCCGAACGCGGCAAACATCGGCTTCGGCGCTTACACGCCCTATTTCTGGAATGACACCGACGATTCCTTCCTCGAATCGACGTCGATCTTCGGCGAGGTTTATTTCGACATCACCGACACGCTGAAGCTGACCGGCGGCATTCGCCAGAACTGGGACACCAAAGGGCTGCGCGATCGCGGCAACCTTCTGGAATCGCTCGGCGCCGTCAATCCGCTAGTCCGGATCGTGCCGTTCGGCACGCCGTCGGTTCGCGGCCTTCTCGACGCGAACGAGCTTGTCCAGTGCGCCGATCCGCTCAATGTCGCGGCGTGCCAGGCCGACCCGAACGGCGGGGTCAACGACTTCCGCGTCGTCGAGGCGGACTTCAACGCCACGACCGGCCGCGCGGTTCTCCAGTGGACGCCGAACGACGACGTGCAGTTCTATGCGTCGTGGACGCGCGGCTACAAGCCGGGCGGCTTCAACCCGCGCACGCTCTTCGCGTCCGTGCCGCTCACCTTCGAGCCGGAAATCATCAAGGCCTATGAAGTCGGCGTGAAGTCGCAGCTGGGCAATTTGCAGGCGAACCTGACGGGCTTTTATTACGATTATAGCGGTCTGCAGATTTCACGCATCTTCGCAAACACCTCGATCAACGAGAACATTGACGCGACGGTGTTCGGTCTTGAAGGCGAATTCGTGTGGCGCCCGACCGATCGCCTGATCGTCAATATGAACGCGTCCTACCTCAACACCGAGGCGAAGGACTTTGCGACGATCGACGTTCGCGATCCGGTCGCCGGCGCCGCCAACGCCGAGCTGATCGCCGACATCACCAACGGCTCGAACTGCGTCGTCACCCGCACGGGCGGCGCGCCGCTGATCGGCACGGTGTTCGGCGGACCGTTCGCGGCCCTCAACCCGATCGTCGCCTCGCCGTTCTCGATCTGCGCCCAGCTGCGCAACAATATCGGAACGATCAACCTCGCGACTGGCGGCGTTAACGGCTATGCTGTCGTCGACGGCATCGAACAGTCGGTTGACGGCAACGAACTGCCCGGCTCGTCGGACTTCAAGATCTCCGGCGGCGTGCAGTACGAATTCGCCGTCGGCGAGAACCATGCGCTGACGCCGCGCGTCGACGCCTTCTATCAGTCGAGCTTCTACACGAACATCTTCAACACCGAACAGGATCTCGTTGACGGCTACGCTTACGTCAACGCGCAGATCAAATTCGGGCCGACCGAAGGAAACTGGACGGCGCGGGTGTTCATGCAGAACGTCACTAACAACGACGCCATCACGGGCATCTTTGACGTCGGCCAGGGCGCGGGCAACTTCCAGAACCTCTTCCTTCTGGAACCGCGCCGCTGGGGCGTCGGCATCAATATGGTCTTCTAGGAATTCGAGGAGATCAGAGGGTGAAAGGGCGGCCTTCGGGCCGCCCTTTTCTTTTGGGGCCGCTCCAATTCGGCAGGCGCCGTGCGTGTTCAGGACCAGACGGGCCTGGCGCTAATAATGAACGATTATCCGCGCGCTCGCCGAGGCCGCGGGAATGACGATCGTTTCGGTCAAGGTGACGCCGCAGGAAAGCGCCGCGGCGTCTCGGCCCGCCGCATCCGTCACGCGCGTTTCCTGGCCCTCGCCGCAGTCGAGGAAACTCCCGGGCTCCTTCTCGACGACATAGAGATAATTGGGCGGCGCGATCACGAAGGCTTCATCAGCGATGCCGCCGTGGGCCTCGCCGATGGCGAGCCCGCCGGCCGACCCGACAGGGCCTTGCGCCGACGCTGCGCCCGAGAGGGCGAAAACGGCGGCGAAAACGGCGTTAACGAGTTGTTTACGGTTGGCACACATCGCCCGGGCCGTCGCAAGGACGAGGCCCTTGGCCGCAGGGCCCGTTCACGGCTTCTCGCGGTGAGTTTATTTCCTTGTCAGGCGGGAAAAAGCCATGTTGAACGGCGGCTCGGGGTCAGGGGCCGGCGCGGCGCGGTCTTCAGGCGGGTATGACGTTTTTTTCCGATTTTGAGTTCAGCGGCGGCGGCATTGTCGCCAAGGAGACGGGCGCGGTCATTCGCTGGTCGCCGGCGTTCTGGCGCGACGCCATGAGCATCGCCTCCTTCATCGGCTTCGTGCAGGGCATCCGCGCGAGCCGCGTTCTCAAGGGCCGCGAGCCGCGGGCGCGTATCTCGTTCTTCCCGAAGAAGCCCCGCAGTTATTACGCCATCTGGCCGGTCTGCCAGCTTGCCGACGTGAAGATCGTCGATGATCCTTCTGAGGCGGACCTTCACTTCTATTTCGAGGATCGCGAGTTCCGCACCGGGCCCCTGCCGGCGCCGTCGAACAAGCCCGGCTTCAATGTCGGCTGCCACGACATCCGCAAGAGCGTCGTCGGGCGCATCTTCGAAGAGACGTTCGGCTATTCGCTGACGATCGATCCGTCGACGCATCGCGGCGCGGCGGTCGAAAAATCGGAACTCAACGGCAAGCATGACGGGCGCATCGTCGAGTGCCCGGTCGCCGAGCCGCGCGGCGACCGCGTCTATCAGCGTCTGATCGACAATACGTTTGACGGCCGCGAATATGTCGACATCAGAACGCCCGTCGTCGGCGGCAAGGCGCCGTTCGTCTATCTCAAACGCCGTACGCGCGACCTCCGCTTTTCAAACGAGAACCACCGCGTCGATCTCGCGCCCGCCGACGCGCTGCTGTCGAAAGACGAGCAGGCGAAGATCGGCGAATTTGCCAAGGCGATGGCGCTCGATTTCGGCGGGCTCGACGTGCTCAGGAATCGCGAGGACGGCCGCATCTACATCGTCGACGCCA
>CAZHUI010000076.1:0-16120 GCA_964535605.1 uncultured Caulobacterales bacterium | reverse complement strand
GGGCGGAAGATCGCCGGCGCGTACCAGGTCTTGATCCAGTTGTGAAAGGTCGAAACGGGCCGGCGCCCATGGGGCCCGGCGATCACCGGCGTGAAACCGGCGAGCGCGGTGCGCGGGTCGCGAAGCGTTTCCTCAACGACGGCGCAGGCGTCGGCCGGAACCTCCGTATCGAGATGAATGACGAAGACGAGCTCGCCCGCCGCGGCGGCGACGCCGGCGTTGATCTGCGCGGCGCGCCCTTTTCGGTCCGAAGGGATGACGCGCAGGCCGAGGCGCTCCGCCAGCGCCGCCGAGCCGTCCGCGCTGCCGCCGTCGACGAGGATCGTCTCAAAGGGCGGCGGGTCGAGGCGGGCGATCATCGCCGCAAAGCGCGGGATCTCCTGCGCCTCGTTCACCATCGGCGCGATGATTGAAACGCGCGCGCTCATCTTTCAAGCTCATAAAGCGCCTGCAGGAAGAGGCCCGCATAGGGTTTCGTCTCCGCGCGGAGAACGCGGAGCCCGGCCGCCGCGAACGCCGCGCGCCAGCCTGCGTCGTCGCGGTTGGTATGCGGGTGGCCATCAAATTCCATATTGGTGAGACTGTCGGCGAAAAGCGTGAGGCGCCGCTGCAGCGCCGAGCGATAAATGTCCTCAATGACGATGACGCGGCCAGCGACGCGCGCGGCCTCCGATATGAGGCGGTCGGGGTCGGCCGCATGATGCAAGGTCGTCGCGAGGAGCGCGACGTCAAAGGCGCGCGTTTCGAACGGGAACGTCACGCCGTCGAAAATCATCGGGCGAAGGCTCGTATCATAGGCGGTGTCATCGACGTCGATCGCGACAACTTCGTGACCGCGCGCGCGCAGCGCCTCGGCGAGCGAGCCCGGCCCCGAGCCGACTTCGAGAATACGCGCCGCGCCGCGAAGGCTCTCCGCCATCCAGCCGGCCTTGCGCCGCGCATCCATCCGCCACAGCGCGATCGCCGCGGGGCCGAGGATGGGGGTGGACCAGAACAGGGGCAAGAAAGGCTCCGCTTACTTCTCCCCTCTCCCGCAAAGGGCGGGAGAGGGGGGCAGGAGCGCGCCCCCGCGTTGCGCGTCTCCCCGCTCTCGCTTATCTCCCGCGCCATGGACAGCAAAAAAGCGCAAGCCCTTCTCGACGATGTTCTGACGCGCGCCAAAGCCGCCGGCGCCGAGGCGGCGGACGCGGTGCTCTATCACGCGGTATCCTCCAGCGTCTCGTGGCGGATGGGCGCGCTGGAAGATGTCGAGCGCTCGGAAGGCGCCGATCTCGGGCTCAGGATTCTCGTCGGCAAGCGGCAGGCGGTCGTCTCGACGACCGACACCGGCGAGGCCTCGCTCGGCGCCCTCATCGAGCGCTGCGCGGCGATGGCGAAAGCCGCGCCCGAAGACCCCTATGTCGGCCTTGCGCCCGCCGCACGCCTCGCGCGGGCGCCCTTCGCCGATCTCGATCTTGGCGATTACGCCGAACCCTCGACCGAAGAATTAAAACGCCGCGCGAGCGCCTGCGAGGCCGCGGCTCTCGCCGTCAAAGGCGTCACCAATTCTTCGGGCGCCGGCGCCTCCTATGGCGAGGGGCGCAAATGGTTTGCGACGAGCCACGGCTTTTTCGGCGAAACGGGCGGCTCCTCCCATTCGGTATCGGTCAGCGTCATCGCCGGCGACGACAACGGCATGGAGCGCGATTACGACTATGATTCAAAGACGCACTACGCCGACATGAAATCGCCCGAGGCGATCGGGCGGCGCGCCGGCGAGCTGACCGTCGAGCGCCTGTCGCCGAAGCGCGTCAAAAGCGGCAAGGCGAAAGTCATTTACGACAACCGCCTGTCGAATTCGCTGCTCGGCCATCTTGCGGGCGCGGCGAACGGCGCGGCGATCGCGCGCGGCGTCAGCTTTCTCAAGACCAAAAAGGGCGAGCGCATCCTGCCGAAGGGCGCGGTGGTCATCGACGATCCGTTCATCCGCCGCGGCCATGGCTCGCGCCCCTTCGACGGCGAGGGGTTGCAATCCTCCGCCTATCATCTGATCGACGACGGCGTCTTGACCGAATGGTTCATGAATTCGGCGCAGGCGCGCCAGCTCGGCCTTGAGACGAATGCGCGCGCGACACGCGGCGTTTCCGGCGGGCCGGGGTCGGGGCCGACGAACCTCTATCTGAAACCCGGCGCGCTCACCGCTGAAGCGCTGCTGACAAAAATGGGAACGGGCCTTCTCGTCACCGACATGTTCGGCCCGCAGGTCAATTCCAACACCGGCGATTATTCCGTCGGCTGTTCCGGCTTCTGGGTCGAGGGCGGCGCGAAGGCCTGGCCCGTTTCCGAGATAACGATCGCCGGCAATCTGTTCGAGATGTATCAGAGCCTGGAGGCCGCGAACGATCTCGAATTCCGCGGCTCGACCAACGCGCCCTCGCTCTTTGTCGGCGAGATGACGGTGGCGGGGGAGTGAAAGTTAGGCGGTAGGCAGTAGGCAGTAGGAATTTCGGAGCGGTTGAAATTGAATTCACTCTTTCTATTGCCTACTGCCTACTGCCTACTGCCCTCCTAAGGACTCCCGATGCCCCAATCCCAACTCCTCCACCTCGTCTTCGGCGGCGAGCTTGAAAATCTTGAAGACGTGAAGTTCCGCGATCTTGGCGGGCTCGACATTGTCGGCGTCTTTCCGAGTTACGCCGAGGCCGAGAAGGCCTGGCGCGCGAAGGCGCAACAGACGATCGACAACGCGCATATGCGCTATTTCATCGTCCACCTGCATCGCCTCCTCGATCCCGACGGCGACGGGAAGTTTTGAGGTGGGGGCGTCCGCGGCCCATCCTTCGAGACGCGGCCCAAGAGGGCCGCTCCTCAGGATGAAGAGTAGGCTTCATCCTGAGGAGCCGTAGCGAAGCGAAGGCGTCACGAAGGATGAGTCGCGAGAACTAGGGCTTCATCCAAGTTGCCGACCCAGAGAAGAAGGCGCAACACCAGCCCATGACATCCCCGCTGACCCGCGCAGAATTCGAGACCCCCGCCGGGCGCCAGCGCGCGCTGCGCGATTTCGCGTTCGGCGATCACGCGGCGTTGCGCGCGCTTTATGACAACAGTCACGAGTTCGCGCCGGGCGTCTGGCGAAGCTTCCAGCCGTCGCCCGCCCATCTCGAAAAATGGGCGAAACGGGGCATACGGACGATTGTCAATTTGCGGGGCGAGAAACCGAGCGCGGCCCTGTTCCTTGAGGAAGAAGCCTGCGCGCGGCTCGGCCTCACCCTCGTCTCGTTCCGCGTCTTCTCGCGCGAGGCGCCGTCGGCCGAAACGCTGAAGGCGTTGCGGCGCCTCTTCGATACGATCGACTATCCGGCGGTCTTCCACTGCAAGTCGGGGTCGGACCGCGTCGGTCTTGTGGCGGCGCTTTATCTTTTCATGAAAGGGGGCCGGCCGCTCGATCAGGCGCTCGATCAGCTGTCCTTGCGCTACGGCCATATCCGCGCGGGAAAAACCGGCGTCATCGATGCGGCGTTCGACGCCTATCTCGCTCATGCGCGCGAAGCGCAGATCTCCCTCACCGATGTCGAGGCGTTCCTCCGCTGGGCGGAAAGCCCCGCTTACGACCCCGCCCGCCTCAAGGCCGAGCACGCCGGGAAATGGTGGGGGAATTTGCTGACGGAGCGGATTTTGCGGCGGGAGTGAGGTTGTAGGTTTTAGGTTTTGGGTTTTGGGTTGTGATGCGATCAACAACAGCGGCGCACAACCTAAAACCTAAAACCTAAAACCTAAAACCCAACTCAGGCCCCGTCCCGCGCGATCTTCAGATTATCCTTCGCATACTGATTGGTCTCGTCGAGCTTCAGCGCGCGCTCGAAAAGGGCGATGGCGCGCGTCAGGTCCGCCGCGACGCCGCGTCCCGTCATGTGCATGTGGCCGAGATTGTTGCAGCCATAACTCTCCCCGCCGTCGCAGGCGATCTGGTAAAGCCGGAGCGATTCGGCGTGATTGACCGGAACGCCGCGGTCGCCCTGATACATGAAGCCGAGATTGGTGCAGGCGAACATGAACCCCGCCTCGCAGCCGATCGTATAATTGCGGACGGCGCCGCCCGGATCGTTGGCGACGCCCCGGGCGTTGTCGAGGGCGACGGCGTAATGGGCGCAGGCGAATTTGTGGCCGCGCTCGCAGCCGAGCCGGAAGTTCGACGCGGCCTCGACATCGTTCTTCGCCGCGCCGCGCCCGGCGTCGATCATGTAGCCGAGATTGCCGCAGCTCGCCCCGTCATTCATGTCGCAGCCTAAGCGATAAAACTTCACCGCCTCGATGTCGCTCTGGCTGACGCCGACGCCGCCGGAATAGAGGAAACCGAGATTGCCGCAGCCGAGGCCCGACCCGCCCTCGCAGGCGCGCCGGTAGAGATCGGCGGCTTCGGATTCGTTCTGCGCGACGCCTTTGCCGGTCTGATAGCGGTGACCGAGATTGTTGCAGCCGAGCGCGTTGCCCGCGTCGCAGGCGCGCCGGTAATAATCCGTCGCGTTGATGTCGCTTCTGGCGACGCCTTTGCCGTGCTCGTAATAATAGCCGAGATCGGTGCAGCTGTCGGCGTCGCCGAGATCGCAGCCGCGCCCGAGGATCTGCGCGGATTTTTCCGCGTCGGGCGTCACGCCTTTCCCGTAATTGTAGTTGGTCGCGAGCCGGTAGCAGGCGCGCCCGATCCCGCCGTCGCAGCCGCGCCGGTAAAGCTGCGTCGCCTTGTAATCGTCGGTGGCGACATCGGCGCGGCCGAACCCGTAGGCAAGGCCAGCGAGCGTCGCGGCGACGGCGCTGCCTTCGGCGGCCGCTTCGAGCTTCCCGATCGGCATTTCGGCGAGCGCCTCGTCGGCGAGCATCAGTTCGGGGTCGGTGAGAAACCGCTCCGGCGTGAAGGCGGCGAGCGCCGCCGGCGCTTTCGCCGGCTTCTTCGGCGCGTCGGCGTTCTCGCCGCTCTTCGAAATCTGGTGGACGACACCGATGATCGCGAACACCGAGGCGACGACCGCGACAATGTTGCGCGCGACCTCGATGCGCTTCGACGCCTTGTTGCGCGGCTCCAGCGATTTCAGCGCGGCGATCCGCATTTTGGCGACATCGGCGAACAGCCCCCTCGCGCCATATTTCGCAAGATAGGCTTCATATTCGCCGCAGGTCTGGTTCGGCGCGGCCGAGACCGTGCGCCAGAACTCCGCTTCCATGTTCGGCGCGGCGAGCGCTTCGGCGACGGCGGCGGGCGCGGCCGCCTTCTTCTCCGTCGGCGGGCCCGCGCGCTTTTCGATCGCGGCGATGACGGGATCAAGGAGCGGGCTCTCCGGGTCACCGTTCCAGCCGGAAAGATCGACCGCGTGATCGGCGCGGAAATAGAGCGGCGGCTCGACCGTCTCGATCATCGCCGGCACGAGGATCTTGCGCTTTTTCGCCTCCGTCGCCTCGGCGATCACCCAGTCGCTTTCAATGGCGGCTTTCGACCACAGGACGACGGCGGCCTTCGCCTTGCCGATGACGGCGTCGATTTCCTTGGCGAAGCGGTCGCCGGGGAGAAGGTCGACGTCCCACCAGACGGAATAGCCGCGCATGACGATCGCTTCGGCGAGCGCCTTGGCCTTGTCGCGCTCCTCGCGCTTGTAGCTGATGAAAACGTCCGCCAAAGGGCCCCCCGCGAAGGACGCGGTCTTTAGGAGCCTATCATATCAAATCGACCGCAGGGCGGGTCAAGCGGCGTAAGTAGTCTAAGTAGACGGGTTAGGCTCTTCAAGCGGGTGGCTTGGCCTGAGCAGCGACGTAATACGACTTTGTCTTTCGTGGAGTGTTCGGGGAAGTCAGAATACCGGCGCAAAGCCGTTCAAAGTCCGCTGCTGCCAAGCATGCCTTCGGAATGAAAATGTTTTCCTTCACGCCGTTTATTAGCGTAGCCGTCGTTTCAATGCGCGGCTTTCGATAAAAGGCCCAACTTTTCTTGCGAATGAACTCGTGACATCCCGGTTGAAGGACGCACGTCGCGTCACAAAGATCGTTCGTCCAAGTTGTAATGCTGATTAGCAATACCTGTTGTTCGGCGTCCGGGTCTGTGCAGATCACGTGGAGATGCCTACGGTCAGGGTCGTGCGCTGTGCCCGATGGAATCAACAGCGTGCCGGACCGAATCGGTATGAAGAGCGCATTCACACGCGAAGTTTAGCGAATACCTTATCTAATTGCATCTGCGCCAGTATCTCGCCGGCTAATTCGCTCGCGTTTGCGTGACCCAAAAACTTTAGGATTCGCTCATGTGGAATGGGAAAGGAGCTCCCGTCGGGGTCTTCCCATTCAGGGCAGTTGTCGTGAGTCCATTCGGCGATTTGCCATTGGTCCAAGGTTCCAAACTTCTCCCAGACGGAACCAAGCGTCTCCAACTCAGCATCGCTCAATTCGTCCAAATTCGCATTATCGACCGGCTTCTTCAGCGCTAGTTCATGATTAGCCTTATCGGCAATGAACTCGTTCCATCCTTCCGCCTTAATCTGGCCGTTAACGGCGCTGTAGCTGAGCGAATTCACGGGTCCGTACGGCATTGATACGTAGTGATCATTGGTAATTGGAAACCCAAACCGCTCCAAATGGGTGCGGTCGGACAAGTACAACAGCTTCGTAGCTTTAAGGACATTGATAGATCCGCCGCTTTGGTTCACGAAAAACGCAACAACCTGCGCGGCTTTGCGATCATCGAACCAAGGAATCGTTCTGGCTGCGCTGTTTGCGACGAGCTTGCCCATTGTTTGCTGTTTTCCTGCCCCTAAGGAGATAGTAGCAGAAAACACAAGAGAATCAACAGGTTATTTTAATACGCGTTATCAACGCGTTAGCGATTCGCGCCGCCTCTCACGCCCGCTGCAAGCCGCTGACCCTCGCGTAATACCCGCCTTTGGCGAGCAGGGCCTCGTGCGGGCCGGTCTCGATCACGCGGCCCTTGTCGACGGCGGCGATGAGGTCGGCGGCGCGGATGGTCGAGAGGCGATGCGCGATGACGAGGGTGGTGCGGCCCTTCATCAGGCGCGCGAGCGCTGATTGAATCGCGGCTTCGCTCTCGGCGTCGAGCGCGGAGGTCGCTTCGTCGAGGAGCAGGATCGGCGCGTTCTTCAGAAAGGCGCGCGCGATGGCGATGCGCTGGCGCTCGCCGCCGGAGAGCGCGTTGCCGGCCTCGCCGACGCGCGTCTCATAGCCGTTCGGCAGCCTGCGGATGAAGGCGTCGGCGCTTGCGGCTTTGGCGGCGGCTTCGATGTCGCCTCGCGAAGCGTCCGGCTTTCCCATCGCGATATTCGCCGCGACGGTGTCGTTGAAGAGAAACGCGTCCTGCGAGACGACCGCGACGCTTTCGCGCAAGGAGGCGAGCGTCACGGCGTCGATGCGCTGGCCGTCGATGAGAATGGCGCCGGCGTCCGGCTCGTAAAGCCGCAACAGGAGCGTGAAGACCGTCGATTTCCCGGCGCCCGATTCCCCGACCAGCGCGACGGTCCTGCCCGCCGGAACCTCCAGCGAAAAGCCGTCAAGCGCGCGCTTTCCTTCCTCATAGGCGAACACGACATCGCGGAACGAAACGGCGCCGCCGGTCACCGCGAGCGGCCTGGCGCCCGCCGGGTCCCTGATCTCGGGCGCGGTGTCGAGGAGGCTCGCAATCCGCTCGAACGCGCCGAAGCCTTCCTGCGCGACGGCGTTCAAGGTCGAGAGCCCGCGCGCCGGCTGCGACAGCATCAGAAGCGCGATGATGAAGGAGATGAATTGCGGCACGTTGAGCGCGCCGGAGGAAATGCGCAGCGCGACAACGCCGATGACGATCGCCATCGCCACCGAGCCGACGAGGAAGATGAACGGCTCGTTGAGCGCGCGCAAATTCGCCATTTTGAGGAGGGTTTTCAGCCGCGCGTCGAAGACGGCGCGCGCCGCGCCCGCGCGCGACGATTCTAGACTATAGGCGCGGATCGTCCGCCCGCCGGCGACCGCTTCGTTCGCAAGGCCTGCAATGTCGCCGGACTGCGCCTGCGCCGCGCGGCTGCCCTTCCTGAGGCCGGCGCCGATGCGGGCGACCGGCCAGCCGACCGCCGCATAAATGCCGGCGACGACGAGGAACAAAACCCCGTCATACCAGATCATCACCGCGACGAGCGCGAGCAGCGTCAGGAGATCGCGCACGGCGGTCAGCGCGCGCTGCAGGGTCTCGCGCAGCACCGTCACGTCATTCGTCAGCATCGAGATCGACTGGCCGGGCCCGAGCGCGCGCAGCTGCGCGTCGTCAATCGTGACGAGCCTCTCGAATATCGCGAGCTGCATGTCGCGAAGCGCGTGGAGCGCGGCCGACGCGGATAGCCGCGCCTGCACATATTGCGCGCCGGCGTTGACGAGGCCGAGGAGAATGACGAGCGCCGGGCCGACGATCGCGACATCGCCGGAAAGGGCGCCGAACGAGGGGGCCGTCCCCGAGAGGCGCGCATTGATCCATTCAACGCCCGCCGGAATCGCCGCGGCGGAGAGCGCGTAAACGGCCATCGCAAGAAGCGCGAGAAAGAGCTTTCCCCGGTGACGCCCCAGAAAATCGCGCCACAGCCGCGCGGCGAGCGCAAGCGAGGTTGTCGAGGGGCGAGCGTCAGCCATCAGCGCCGTTTAACGCAGGCGCCCGCGCCATGGCGAGTGAAATTCCCCGGACATTCCGCAAGAGCGCTATTTCAGCGCCGCGTCATACGCCGCGACCAGCGCCTCCTCGCGGTAGCGAAACGTCGCGATGAAGCCCGACAAACCTTCCGCGTTCGCCGGGATCGCAGCAAGGCCGTCGTCGAACATGCGTTCATAGATGATGTCGCCGGCCGTCACCGTCTGGTTCAGATAGACCGTCTGCATGTCATAGAGGCGCGAAAGCTCGACTATCTCGGCGTAGTCGAGATGCGCGAGCGCGCCGGTCTCCGAAGCGCTGGTCCAGGCGGCGGTCGATAACGTCGCCGGCGAAATGAAGCCGCGCGGAAAGTCGCTCAAGGTCAAGGCCGCCCCCGCAGCGTCCCGCTCAGCGATGAGCGCAAGCTTTTCCGCGTGATAGGCGGCCGAAGCGGCCGCCAACTCGCGATTGGCGGCCAGTTCATCGCGGATGCTCGCCAGAGCCTCGTGCGCTTCGCGCCGTTCTGCGGCAGCCTCGCGCCATTCGTTCGCCGCGAAGGCCAGCACGACGCCAAGGACGACAAGCGCAGCCTGAAAGATTGCTGACTTCATGGGAGCCCCCCTCATTTGCGCCTCTCGCGGCCGATGCTATCAGCGACGCCACGCATGCGCCACTTCACGTATAACAACGGCGTTCTTCAAGCGGAGGACGTGAGCCTCAAGGCTCTCGCCGAGTCTGTCGGCACGCCTTTTTACTGTTACAGCGCGGCGACGCTGCGCCGGCATGTGCGCGTCTTTCGCGAGGCGTTCGCGGGCATGGACGCGCTGATCGCCTATTCGGTGAAGGCCAATTCGAACCTCTCCGTGCTGCGCCTGATGGCGGCGGAAGGGGCCGGCGCCGATGTCGTCTCGGGCGGCGAGCTCGCCCGCGCGCTCGAAGCCGGGATTGCGCCCTCAAAGATCGTCTTTTCGGGCGTCGGCAAGACGGCTGCGGAAATGGCGCTGGCGCTCGGCGCCGGCATTCACCAGTTCAATGTCGAATCCGAGCCCGAACTCCTCGCGCTTGACGCCGTCGCGCGCGGGGCTGGCGCCGTCGCGCCGGTCGCCTTCCGCGTCAATCCCGATGTCGCGGCGGGCGGCAATGACAAGATCTCGACCGGCAAGGCGGAAGACAAGTTCGGCGTCCCCTGGACCCGCGCGCGCGAGATCTATGCGCGCGCCGCGGCCCTCAAAAACGTGAAGGCCGTCGGCGTCGACGTGCATATCGGATCGCAGATCACCGACCTTGCGCCCTTCGAGCGCGCCTTCGCGCGCGTCGCCGGTCTCGTCGCCGACTTGCGCAATGACGGGCACGCGATCGACCGGCTCGACCTCGGCGGCGGGCTCGGCGTTTCCTATGGCGATCCGGCCGTGTCCGCCAATATTCCGTCCCCGGAGGATTACGCGGCGATGATCAGGCGCCTCGCCGCGCCGCTGGGGCTAAAGCTGATCCTTGAGCCCGGCCGCGTCATCGCGGCGAATGCCGGCGTCCTTGTCGCGCGCGTTCTCTATGTGAAGGAGGGCGAGCGGGGCCCGTTCCTCATCCTTGACGCCGGCATGAACGATCTTTTGCGTCCCGCGCTTTACGGCGCCTTTCACGAAATTCTGGCGGTCGAGCCGCAGGGCGGTCCCATGCGCGATTATGACGTCGTCGGCCCGGTCTGCGAGACCGGCGACCGTTTCGCGAAGGCGCGGGCGTTGCCGCCGCTCGACCCCGGCGATCTCGTCGCCGTCATGACGGCGGGCGCTTACGGCGCGGCGCTGTCGTCGCAATATAATTCGCGCCTGCTGATCCCTGAGACGATGGTCGACGGCGCGCAGTTCGCAGTGATCCGGCAACGCCCGTCATTTGATGACATGGTGGCGGCGGAGCGCGGCGCGGCATGGCGAACGCTTTAGCTTCGGCGCTCGCGGCCCATCCTTCGAGACGCGGCCTTAAGAAAAGGCCGCTCCTCAGGATGAAGCGCTCTCTTCAGCCTGAGGAGCCGGAGCGCAGCGAAGGCGTCACGAAGGATGGTCACGGGAGCGCGGCCGCTGTCAGCGCGTTAGCCCGAGCCGCCGCTCCGCCTTGCTGACGAGGCGCGAGACCGGCCCCTGCCGCGACAGGCCGCTCAGCGACACATCTCCATAGCGGCCGGTCAGATCGGCGAAGGAAAATCCGTCTTCGGGCGCGTTGCGGATCAGGAACTGGCCGAAAGGGAGCGCAGCGATCGGCAAGTCCATCGCCTCGGCGAAAAAGACCGCATAGGGAAAAACCAGCGTCGGCTCATAGCGCGCATCGTGCTGCCAGGGGCTTTCGGAGAAATCATCGCCGCCGAGGAGGCCGCCGGGCCTGACCTTCGGCAACATCCGCTGCAGGTCGATCGTCACGCCGCGCAGCGTATGGTCGCCGTCGATATAAGCGAAATCGAGCGCGCCGTCCGGGATCATCGACGCGACGTCTTTCGTCCGGCCACGGAGCACTGTGCGCCGCGCGCGCGCGAAATCGGTCGCCGCCATCGCTTCGGCGTAAACCTCGTCGAAGCGCGCCTGTTCGACATTCAGCGGCTTGTTCCAGTCCGGCAAGGCCGCCCACGGATCGATCATGAAATAGCGCTCGACGCCCGCGCAGCGCTCGAGAATCTGGCGCGCGAAGGCGCCTTTCCAGACGCCGATTTCCGCCATGGCGCGCACATCCGCTGCTTCGATGGCGCGGACCCATAGATCGGCGCGCGAGGGCGCTGCGGCGAGCGCGGCAAGATCAAGCACGGGCGCGCGGAAGGGGTTTTCCCGTTTGATGGGGCGCATCGACATCGGCGCAATAGAGCCTCGCGATTACGCAACCGCAAGTTACGGTTGAGTATTAACGCCAGCTAATCGCCAATCGCCCGCAATTTTCACAGATTCGTCATTGGAAGAACGCGATGCGGCGCAGGCCGCCGCCCGCGGCTCACTCGTCGCAGGCTGCATAGGAAACTGTGTCCCCGTCAGCGCGGAAGCCGCGATGCACGCCTTGCATACCGCGCCAGTGGACGCTCCGGTAGCGCCCATCCTTCAGGCCGCAAAAGGAGAGATAGGCGTCGGCGCCCGGCGCGTAGAGCGTGTCATAGCCGACATCATGCAGTTGCAGACGCGGGCGATCCGGCGACGTCAGAAACGCCGTTTCTCCATCGACCTCGATAACGGTGTTCTGCGCGGCGCTCAAAAAACGATAGGCGCCTTGCACGGCGGCGAGGTCGACGGATCGCTCTTTCATTCCGTCGAACGCCGGGCGATCCGTCACACGCTCCCCATCCGCGATCCCGCGCAGCGCCGGTCCGAGCCATGCCTGCACGGGCGCCGGCATCGCGCTGTTGCTGACAAAGACGATCGTCAGCCGGTCGGCGGCGTCCCAGTAAACGAGATTGTAAAATCCCTGATGGTGGCCGGTGTAGTGGCAGCGCGGCGCGCCGTCGTCGCAATACCAGCTCGCCAGTTCGAGGTGCGACGGCCGCTCGCCGATCATCGCCGGCGCGAGCGCCGCTTCTTCGACGGCGGCGGGAAGGACGCGCCGGTTGGCGAAGGCGCGCGCCCAGGCGTCGAGATCGCGAGCGCTGAAATAGAGGTTCGCCGCGCCGTAAAACCCCTCATTGTCGAAGATATCGAACACGTCAGCGCCCGGAAGGCTTGAGCGGAAGCCGAGGGTGCGGGGCCCGTTCCAGTCGGCGAAGCGCGCCGGCCGCAGAAAGGCGTTCGTTGCCCCGGCGGGGATGAGCAGCCGTTCGCGCACAAACGCTTCGTATGGTTGGCCGCTCACGGCCTCGACGACCAGCGCGAGCGCGTCATAGCAAAGATTGCAATAGCTGAACGCCGCGCCTGCGCCGAAGGCGGGGTTACGCGCGCCAGCGAGCCGCATCAGCGCGCGATTGTCGATCACCGCGCCGCTTGTCAGTTCCGCTTCAAAGTCCGTGTAGTCCGGCATGCCGGCGGCATGGCTGAGGAGATGGCGCACGGTGACGGCGGGATAGGGAATTGCCGGCGCGTAGTCCGCGGCGAGCCGATCGAGTTCGACCTTCCCGTCATCGACGAGGAGGAAAATCGCCGCCGCGGTGACGGTCTTCGCCAGTGAGGCGCCGTCGACCGGCGTATCAAGCGTGAAGGGGCGGCCGTCGCCGGCGCTTCCGAATGCGCCCTGATAAAGCGTCTTGCCATCGCGGCTGATAATGACAGCGCCGCTGAAGGCGCCCGCCTGATGCGCTTCCGCCAGAAGCGCCCCGGCGCGTTCCGCGACGGCCGGCGCTTTCGGGGCCGTTGCGCAGGACACGGCCAGCGCGGCCGACGCAAACAACAAGAAACACTGTCTGGTCAGCATCGTCGCCCCCTGATCCTGCCGCCCTTCTACAGGTCAAATTCGCCCGTCACCACGTTATCCGCTGTCAGAGGGCGGACGATCGCGGGTCACGGGGCGAGGTCCTTGCCCCAGCGGCGGTGGAACCACAGCCATTGGCCGGGCGCTGCGCGGATCATTCGTTCGATTTCGAGATTGATGCGCGCCGTCAGCGCTTCGACATCGGCGTTCGTGTCGCCCGACGGCGCGAAGGCGATCGGATCGCCGACCGTCATGCGGAAGCGCGCGCCTTCAAGGCGCACGAGATCGACCGGTATGAGCGGCGCCCCGTATTTCAGCGCGAGCCGCGCCGCCGCCGTCGCCGTCATCGCGGGCCGGCCGAACAAGGGCGCCGGAACGCCGCCGCTGTTCAGTTTCTGGTCGACATACATGGCGAGCGAGACGCCGTCTTTCAGCGCCTCGATCAGGTCGCGCCCGCCCCGGCGGCCCTTTGGAATCTGGCGGCGCGACATCACCGCCCCGCGCGTCCGGATGATGAGCCCGTCGACAAGCGGATTGTTCGCCGCGCGATAGACGAAACTGTAATCGAGTCCCGCCGCATGCATCGTGCGCGGCGTCACTTCCCAATTGGCGAAATGGCCGGAGACGAAAATGGCGGGCTTGCCGCTCGCGATCACGGCGCCGAATTTTTCGCGCCCGGCGATCTCGACGCGCCCGCCGGCGTCCGGATCGAATTTTTCAAGATGCGAGAACTCGCCCGCCGTGCGGCCGATATTCTCCCACGTCTCGCGCAGCGTGCGCTCGATGTCGGCGGCGCTCCAGTCGGGGAAAGCGATCTTCAGATTGGCGACCCCGCGCCGGTGGATGGGGCCGATCATGGGGCCGATCCTGCGCAAAAAGCCGCCGGCAAGGTTTGAGGCCGCATCGACCCCGATCAGGCGAAAGAAACCGCCCAGCGTCAGGGCCAGCGCATATTCGACGCGGTGAAGCAGCGTCACCGGCCGGTTGGAGCGCGGCGCGGGAAGCTCGATCTCTTCTTCCGCGGCGCTCACAGATTGATCCTTTTACGGACGAAGCGCATGAGCGCGGCGGGATCGTCGACGACGAGCGTCAGCCGCGCGACGGCGATCCCTGCGCGATCCGCCGGCGCGAGGCGGACGAGGTCTTTTTCCGTCGTGATGAGCGCGGCGTTCTCAGCCGTCGCGCGCACGCGCAAGGACGCGATCTCGGCATTGCTGAACGGATGATGGTCGGCGAACGCCGCGCGCGCGGCGAGCGTGAACTTTGCCTCTTCAAGAGCGTCGAAAAACCGCGCAGGGCGCCCGATGCCGCAAAAGGCGACGACGCGCTGCGGGGGACTGGAGGGGGCGTTGGTCGAGGAGACGGTGAAACTTGCGCCTTCCCCCCTCTCCCGCTTCAGCGGGAGAGGGGCCGGGGGTGAGGGGTCGTCGAAAGCGAGCGCCGTACGTTGTGACTCCCCCTCACCCCTCACCCCTCTCCCGCAAGCGGGAGAGGGGAACACGAGCGCATCCGCCCGGTCCATCGCCCGCGCTACCGGCTCTCGCATCGGGCCTGCGGGGAACTGCGCGAGGCTGGCCTCATCGCCGCTGAGAAGAAGAAACGACAGCGCCTTCTTCACCGCCGGATTCTGGAACCCGTCATCCATGATGATAAGCTTTGCGCCCGCACTCGCCGCGGCGCGCGCGCCCGCCGCGCGGTCCTTCGCAACCCATGTGGGCGCCGCCGCTGCAAGGAGCAGCGCTTCGTCGCCGACGTCCTCCGCCATATGCTGAGCATTGACGCGGATCGGCCCTTTCAGCGATCCGCCATAGCCGCGCGTCAGGACTTGCGCGTCGATCTCCTCGGTCGCGAGCAGGCGTTGCAGCATCAGGCAGAAGGGCGTCTTGCCGGTTCCCCCGACGCTGGCGTTGCCGGCGCAAAGGACGGGAACGCCCGCGTCAACCGGCGCCGTCAGGCGCCAGCGCAGACGCTGTCCGGCGTCATAGAGAACCGCAGCCGGCGCCAGGGCCGCGCGCAGCGCGCGCGCGCCGGCCGACCGGCCGCGCCAGAACCACGGCTCGCTCATTCGGCGGCTTTGCGCGCATGGCCCCGCGCGGCGTCGATCGCGGCGAGGATGTCGGCGAGGACGCGCTCCCCGCTCGCCTCCGCCGAAGCGAGCGCCGCGCCGGCCATGGCGCTGCGCGTCATCTCGTCCGCGAACAGACGGCGCGCGGCGACCGCCAGTTCCCGTTCGTTGCGCACAAGCGCGGCCCCGCCCGCGCCGCGCATGCCGGCATAGGTCTCCTCGAAATTGAAGACATGCGGCCCGTGGAGGATCGCCGGGCCGAGCCGCGCGGGCTCAAGGGGATTGTGCCCGCCCTTGTCGACGAGACTGCCGCCGACAAAGGCCGCGCCCGCGACGCGGTAAAAGAGCCCCAATTCGCCGAGCGTGTCGGCGACATAAAGCGCGGTATCCGGATCGATCGGCGCTGCGATCGCGCGCCGCGCCGTCTTCAGGCCGGCCGCGCGCGCCAGCGCCTCAACCTCGGCCCCGCGCGCGGGATGGCGCGGCGCGATGACGGTCAACAAGCCGGCGATGTCCGCCGTCAGCAGTTTCGCCGCCGCGATCACGGTTTCTTCCTCGCCCGGATGCGTCGAGGCGGCGAGGAGAACCGGGCGCGCGCCGATCGCCGCGCGCAAGGCGCCGAGCGCGGCGTCGTCGGCGGGAAGGGGCGCGGCCGCGTTTTTGAGATTGCCCAAAGACGGGACCGCGCGATCGGCGAGCGAGGAGAGACGCTCCGCGTTCTGACGATCCTGCGCGATCAGAACGTCGAACTGCGACAGAAGGAACCGGATCGTGCGCGGCCGCTTCACCCAGGTCTGATAGGAGCGCGGCGACACGCGCCCGTTGACGAGCGCCATGAAGGGCGCGCGCGCGCGCGTCTGCAACAAAAGGTTCGGCCAGAATTCCGATTCGACGAACAGCGCCATGTCCGGGCGCCAATGGTCGAGAAACCGCGCGACAAAGCGCGGATGATCGACAGGCACGAACTGATGAAAGGCGCGGGCGGGGAGGCGGTCGGCCATCAGTTTCGCCGAGGTGACGGTGCCGGTCGTCACCAGCGCGGAAAGATCGGGATCGCGCGCCGTCAGCCG
>CAZHUI010000075.1:0-16297 GCA_964535605.1 uncultured Caulobacterales bacterium | reverse complement strand
GTTTCGCCGAAGTGATCGCCGCGGCCAGCCAGTCCGGCGGCGACGTCGTCTTCAATTTCGGCGGCGGGAATGCGATCGAAGTCCTTGGCGCCACCGTCGCAAGCTTCAACAGCGACGATTTTTCGTTCGGGTAGGAAGGGCCGCCAATGTGGTCCGTCGTCCAGGGAACTGTTTCAGGCGTCTCACAGGCGATGGTGACGACCGTCCTCAGTCTCACCCAGGCCGCAGCCAATTACTGGGGCTTTTACGTCGATGACCGGCTGGCCAATATCACCATCCGTGTCAGTTTCACCGACCTCGACGGCACCACGCTGGCGACGGGAGGAACGGATTTTCAGTTCCTGAATTCTTCGGGCGGCCTCGATTTTTTCGAGCCGAACCCGGTCCGGGAACTGCGCACCGGCGTCGATCCCAACGGTTCTTCGCCGGACATTCGCATCACGATCGATTCTAGCCGCCTTGCTTCGAACGGATTTTATCTTGGCGCGCCGGCAGACGGCTATATTTCCACGCCGACGCCCGGCCGGACCGATCTCTTCACCGTGCTGCTGCACGAGATCGGCCACGGTCTTGGACTTCTTTCGTTTCTCGATGAACCGGGTAATGACCGGTCGACTTTCGACCGGCACGTCACGCAGTCGGGCGGTAATTTCTCGTTCAACGGGCCGAACGCCGTCGCCGCCTTCGGCGGCCCGATCCCGCTCGACGATTCCATTGCGCATGTGTCGCAAAGCTTGAGCTTCCGGCTGTTCCGTCCGCAGATATCCTCAGGCGTCGCAAGCTTCATTTTTCCGTTTGAGACCGCCATCGCTCAGGACTTCGGCGTTCCCCTGCGCGCGCCGACCGCCGGCGCCGATGTTCTTCGCGGCTATACGATCAACGATACGATCGACGCGCTTGGCGGAAATGATTTCATCGACGGACTGCTCGGGCGGGATACCTTGAACGGCGGGGCCGGCGCTGACACACTGATCGGCTCGCAGGGCGATGATCTTCTCGACGGCGGCGCTGGCGCTGACATTCTCGACGGCGGCGATGGATTTGACGAGGTTCTGTATCTTTCAGCGACGGCGGCCGTGCTGCTCGACCTGCTGACGGGCGCCAGCGCAGGAGATGCAGCAGGCGACGCGTTCATCGAGGTCGAACGCTTCGTCGCATCGCCGTTCAACGACACGATTATCGGCGGGGACGCGGCGGACCTGCTGGACGGCGCCGCCGGCGACGATCTCGTTTTCGGCGGCGACGGCGCTGACACCTTGACTGGCGATGACCGCGACACGCTCGTCGGCGGCGCCGGCGCCGACACATTTGATCTCCTGTCAATAAACCAAACTGTCTCCTATCGAACCTCGCAAGCGGGCGTTCATGTCGATATCGATTCGGGCTTTGCGGGCTTTGGAGACGCAGAGGGCGATATAGTCGGCGTGCCTCTGGGCCTTGAAGGCTCCGAATTCGGGGACACGCTTGCTGCCGCCGGCCTTCCCGGATCGGGCCAGATCATTCACGGCCTCGGCGGCCCGGACCTCCTGCGCGGCGGCCTCAATACGGACCGGATCGACGGCGGAAGCGACGCCGACACGATATCCGGCGGCGCCGGCGCGGATACGCTCGACGGCGGCACGGCGTTCGACACGCTCGACTATTCCGGCCGCAGCGACGGCGGCGTGAACGTCAACGTCATCAACGGCGTCGCATTGACCGGCGGCTTCATCAACAGCGCAGGTTTCTATCAGGGCGGGATTCAGGAAGACACGATCTCGAATTTCGAGAACATTCTCGGCACCGGGTTTCGGGACCGGCTGATCGCCGGTTCGACGAGCGCGCGCATCGAGGGCCGCGACGGCGACGACTTTCTGTTCACTTTTTCAGGCAATGACACGCTGTTCGGCGGCGACGGAAACGATTTCATCGCCTCGGCGAAGTCGTCCGACCAGCTTTTCGGCGAAAACGGCGACGACACGCTGAACGGCGGCACCAGTTTCGACACGCTGGACGGCGGAGACGGCTCGGACACCGCTGATTATGCCGACCGCGACGGCGGCGTCAGCGTCAATCTCTTTTCGGGCGTCGCGCGCACTGCCGGCGCGCTGAACGCCTCCGGCTTTTACGCCGGCGGCTTCAACGAAGACGTGCTCATCGCCATTGAAAATGCGACCGGCAGCGCTTTCGGCGACCGCCTCGTCGGCGCCGCGGCGGGATCGCGGCTCGACGGCGGCGGCGGCAATGACAACATATCCGGCCTTGTCGGCGCAGATACTTTGATCGGCGGCCTTGGCGATGACACGCTTTCGGGCGGGGCCGGGGCCGACATTTTCGAATTCGCGCTTGGCTTCGGCGTGGACCGGATTGTCGATTTTCTCGAGGGCGCGGGAGACGTCATCCTGCTCGCCGGACTTGGGCCCGCCTTTGACAGTTTCGAAGACGTGATCGCCGCGGCCGCGCAGTCCGGCGACGACGTGATCTTCGATTTCGGCGCGGGCGACGCAATCACAGTCGCGTCGGCGATTATCGCCGATTTCGCGCCGGACGATTTCGCTTTTGGCTGACGCCCTCTATCCGAAGGTGAAGTCGTCGGCGACGAGGCCGCCGATCGTCGCATTGGCGATCGTCAGGGCGTTGCCGCCGCTGAATGTGATGACGACGTCGGCGCCGGACTGGGACGCCAGCGCCATCACCTCGGCGAAACTGTCGACACCGCTTCCAAGACCGACGAAACGAATGACGTCGCCGGCGCCTGTTCCTTCGACAAAATCCACGATCCGGTCCAGCCCGCCCCCGGCGCCGTATTCAAAAACATCGTTGCCGGCGCCGCCTTGAAGCGTGTCATTGCCGAGGCCGCCATTCAGCGTGTCGGCCCCGCCGAGCCCCGAAATGTTGTCATTGCCGCCGCCGCCGTCAATGCGCGCCGCCCCCGAGCCGCTTACGAGGCGATCGGCGAAATTTGAGCCGATGATGCTCTCGACACTGATGATCTGGTCCTCGACGAAGCCGCCCTGATAGAACCCTGATGCGTTGAGGAACCCGCCGGTCAGCGCGACGCCGCTCGTCAGGTTGACGCTCACCCCCGCCGACCTGTCGGCGTAGCTCACCGCATCCTGCCCCGCTTCGCCGTTCAGCGTGTCAAAGCCGGTGCCGCCGTTCAATGTGTCGGCGCCGTCGCCGCCGAACAGCTGATCGGAAGACTTGCCGCCTTCAAGAACATCGTTGCCGAACTCGCCGAGCAAGGTGTCATTGCCGGCGAACGCCACGATCCGGTCGTCGCCGGAGCGCCCTTCAATGCGCGTCGATGCGGAGCCGCCGACAAGCCGGTCGCCCAGTCCGCCGCCGATGATGTTTTCAACGCCCGTGATCACGTCTTCCAGCGTGCCGCCCGCATAAACGCCGGACGTATTGAACGAACCGCCGGAAATGCCCGTGCCGTTCGCAAGATTGACGTTCACAGCGTCAAAGCGGTCGGAATAATCGACCGTGTCGGCGCCGGCGCCGCCATCGATCGAGTCCGCGCCGAACCCGCCGTTCAGCGTGTCCCCGCCGGCGCCGCCGGTGAGGTTATCCACGCCGGCCCCCGCATGAATGACGTCGGCGCCGTCATCGCCTGACAGCGTGTCATTGCCGAAATCGCCGACCAGATAATCGTTGCCAATGCCGCCGGTGATGCTGTCGAGACCGTCGCGCCCGTAGAGAGAGTCATTCCCGCCGGCCCCGGCGAGCGTGTCATTGCCGGTATTGCCCGTGAGACTGTCGTCGAGCGCGGTTCCTGCGAAGCTGAGCCCAGCTGGCGCCCCGATCCTGATATTGTCGCCGTCGACGAACACCTGCGTCGACGTCACGCCGGCAAGGCGGATCGTGTCTCCGGTCGGCGCATAGGTGATGAGGGTGTCGGCGCCGTCCTGAACGATGGTGATGGAAAGCGGATTGATCTGCGTACGATCGACCTCGATCACGTCGGTAAAATCGAAATCGGTGATCACGTCGTCGCCGAAATCCGCGAGGCCGAAATAGAAAATGTCGGCGTCCGTTCCGCCCGTCAGCGTGTCGTTGCCGGCGCCGCCGTCGATGCGATCAAGGCCGTCGCCGCCGATCAGGACATCGCCGAGCAATCCGCCCTCAAGCGCGTCATCGCCAGCGCCGCCGTCGAGACTGTCAGCCCCGTCGTCGCCGAGCAGCGTGTCGAGACCGTTGCCGCCGATGGCGGTATCGTTGCCGCCGTTCCCTTTCAGGAAATCGTCGCCGTCATTGCCGGCGAGCGCATTTGCGTTTGCGTCGCCGCGCAGGGCGTCGGCCCCGGCGCCGCCGGTCAGGCCGGCGCCCGTGATGAAATAGATCTGGTCGCCGTCGATCACCACATTGGCGGCGTTGACGCCTGTAAGACGGATCGTCGATGTGTTGGCTGAGTTCGACAGCAGGACGTCCGCGCCATTCTGCGCGATGGTCCATTGACCGGATGTCAGATCCGTCGCCGAGAAATCGATCCGGTCGCCGACGCCGAAGTCGGAAACGGTGTCATTGCCGAACGCGGGAACGTTGACGAGGATCACGTCGCCGCTTCCCCCGCCTGAAAGCCGGTCGTTGCCGGCGCCGCCGTTCAGCGTGTCGCTGTTCGTTCCGCCGCTCAGAACGTCATCGCCGTCGTCGCCCTGAAGCGCATCATTGCCGACCGACCCGATCAGCGTGTCATTGCCTGCGCCGCCGAAAAGGAGGTCGGCCCCGACGCCGCCATCGATGCTGTCATTGCCTTCGCCGCCGCCGACGCTGTCATTGCCGACATTTCCGACAATGGTGTCGTTTCCGTCATTCCCGGCGATGGTGTCGTCGCCGGCGAGCCCGTCAATATGATCGGCGCCTACGCCGCCGCTAAAAGTGTCATTGAGAACGGTGCCGAAAATCATCGGTAAGTCCTTGAACTGGGCCGAAGCGCCGGATTTCGGCGCGGGCGGGGTTGGTCCTTTTCGCCGGTAAGGCGATGGCCCCCGCCGCCGCCGGACGAGACGCCTTTAAGCCGACGCGCCCGGCGAGTTCAACCCGCGGGCGCGTCAACCAATGTCGAGGTCAGAATATGGCGGGATTAGGGCCTCTCTACCCGAACGTAAAATCGTCCGCGGCGAAGCCGGCGACGGTGGCGCTGGCGACGGTGATGGTGTTGCCGCCCCCGAAGTTGAAGACGACGTCGCCGCCGGACTGGCTGGCCGCGGCGATCACTTCGGCGAAACTGTCGAAAGCCGCCCCGAGCCCAACGAGGCGGATGACGTCGCCCGCGCCCGCCCCTTCCGCGAAGTCGGTGATGCGGTCAATGCCGAAGCCGCTCGCGAATTCGAACGTGTCATTCCCCGCGCCGCCGCCAAGCGTGTCGTTGCCCGCCCCGCCGATCAGCGTGTCATTGAAGCCGAGCCCGGAGATGTTGTCATTGCCGCCGCGTCCCTCAAGGCGCGAGGCGAAATTCCCCGCCACCAGCCGGTCGCCGAAATTCGAACCGAACACCGCCTCGATCGAGACGAGCTGGTCCTCGGTGAACCCGCCCGCATAAAAGCCCGAACCGTTGAGCGCGCCGCCGGTGATCGCGACATTGCTGACGAGATTGACGCTGACCCCGCCCTCGCGGTCCGAATAATCCGCGGTGTCGGTATTGGCCCCGCCGTTCAGCGTGTCGAGGCCCGTGCCGCCGTTCAGCGTGTCATTCCCCGCCTCGCCGAACAGCTGGTCCGACGACTTCGCCGACGCGATGAAGTCGTTCCCGTTCCCGCCGAACAGCGTGTCATTGCCCGAGAAGGCGAACAGGAAATCATCCCCGTCCCGGCCCTCAATGCGCGCCGAGGTCGAGCCCGCGATCAGCCGGTCGCGGAACGCCGTGCCGAAAATATTCTCGAAATTCGAGATGACGTCTTCCTGCACGCCGCCCTGATAGAAACCGGCCGAGTTGATGAACCCGCCCGTCAGCGCCACCCCGTTGATGACGTTGACGTTCACCCCGCCATCCGTCCGGTCGGAATAATCGAGCGTGTCAAACGCCGTCCCGCCGTCGAGCGTGTCGTTGCCGAGCCCGCCATTGATCGTATCCGGGCTCGTGCCGCCGAAAATCGTGTCGTTGCCGCCGAAGCCGTGAATGAAGTCGGCGCCGCCGAGGCCGTTGATGTTGTTTCCGGAATTATTGCCGCGCAGCGTCTCGTTGAACTCTGTCGGATTGATCCCGAGGCCCGTCGATCCGAAGATCACAAAGGCGTCGCCGGTCGTCAGATTGTTGCCATAGGCGCCGATGATGATGTCGCTGCGGCCGTCATTATTGATGTCGGCAGCGCCGACCGATCCGCCGCTGAACGAGTCGGCGCCAATGCCCTCGATGATGACGCCGTCGGGATTTTGTAGCGTGCCGAGCGCCAGCGACGCCGAGAAGCCGCCCGCCTTGCCATAGACGAGATAGGTCGATCCCGCATCCGTCGCGCCGTCCGGATCGGCGAAGAACGCGCCGACAAGAAGATCGTCGAAACCGTCGCCGTCAACGTCGCCGACGCCGGCGACCGCAATGCCGGCCTCGTCATTATTGGCCGCGCCGTTGAGCGCAAAGCCGTTCGTTCCATTGAGCGTGGAGACGTTCAGCGTCGCGGAGAAACCCGTCGATCTGCCGAACACGACATAGGCCGCGCCGGCGCTCGAGACGCCGCCCGGATCGGCCCCGACCGCCGAGACGATCAGATCCTCAATGCCGTCGCCATTGATGTCGCCCGCTTCCGAGACTGCGTAACCGAACCCGTCATTGGCGGCCGCGCCGACAAGCTTGAAGCCGTTGGCGCCGTTCAGCGTTGAAACATCGATCGCCGACGCGAAGGCCGACGTCCGGCCGAACACGACGAAGGCGGCGCCGTTGGCGCCGTCGCCGACCGCGCCGACAATCAGGTCGTCGACGCCGTCGCCGTTGATGTCGCCGATCGACGATACGGCCTGGCCGAGCGACTGTTCGTCCTCGCCGCCGTCGATGCGAAAGCCGGTCGTTCCGTTGAGCGACGACGCGTTGACCGTCGCGGCGAAGGCGGTCGATCTGCCGAAAACGACATACGCCCTGCCGATATCCGTCACCGTCGCATCGACGGCGCCGATTATGACGTCGTCGATGCCGTCATTATTGACGTCGCCGGCCGAAGACACCGTATGGCCGAAGCGGTCGTTCGTCGCTTCGCCCGCGATCCGGAAGCCCGTTGTTCCATTGAGCGATGAAAGGTCAAGCTCGGCGCCGAAGGCCGTCGACCGGCCGAACACGACATAAGCCTCGCCCTCGCCGCTCGCCGACGGCGCGCCGATGATGAGATCGTCGATCGAGTCGCCGTTGACGTCGCCGGCGCTCGAAACCGAAAAGCCGCTGTCATTCCCGGCCGCGATGCCGGTGATTTCAAAGCCGTTCGAACCGTTCAACGATGAGAGCGCAAAATTCGCCGGGAATCCGGTCGTCCGCCCAAAGACGACATAGGTCGCGCCCGAGTCAGAGCCGTTCGGATCGGCGGTATAGGCGCCGATGATGAAGTCCTCGACGCCGTCGCCATTGATGTCGCCGGCGCCGGAAACCGACCAGCCTGCGCGGTCGCCCGCTAGCTCGCCCGACACCCTGAAACCGTTAGCGCCGTTAAGCGAGGAAAGTTCGACCGTCATTATGAAACTCCAACTGCTGCCGGGACGCGACATGCGACTTCGGCGATATCGTTACAGGCCTTTGACCGCGCCCGGCTTTAGCCCCTCGCCGCGGCGCCTCCAATCAGAAAATGAGCGCCGGATCAAGAATTCCGGTCCTGTCGCCGACCAAGAAACGTGCCATCCCGCCGTGCGCCATCGACGCTTCGCCCGCGATCATGGCGGGGGTAAGGCAAGGGCGATTAACGCTGTGAAATCGGGCGCAGCGAGGCTTCGCGCCTTGACACTTTCATCGGCGACCAGGTGATCGCCCGCGCCAGCGCGCCGACGCCCGCCCTGCGGGAATTCTGCAACCGCCGGCGGTCGGCGGCGAAGGCGGCCAATCCTCCGTACCCGTCCCAAACCCCTCTTGTGTAGGCGCGCCCGGTGCCGACGCTCCACGCCCGGAGGCAGAGATAGGCGTCAGCAAGAAGGCGCAGCGGCAAGAACGGCCAGTAAAGAGCGCCCGGCATGTTCCGGTAGGTCATCCAGATCCGGTTGCGGTTGCCATGGTAAACGGTGAAGTCGCTGTACCGTCCTGAGACGCCGGATCCCTCATGGAGGACCCTCGCGTTCTTCACCTGCACCGCCCGCCCGCCCGCCAGGCGCAAGCGAAAGCCGAGATCGACGTCCTCGCCATAGCAAAAAAACCGCTCCTCGAACCCGCCGAGCGCAAGAAACGTTTTGCGCCGGTACATGGCGGCGGCGGCGCAGGGCGCAAAGCATTCGCCGTCCTCGGGAAGCATGTCCGCCGGCCAGCCGAAATGACCGCGATAGGGAATTCCGAGAATGTGGACGACGTCGCCGGCGCCGTCGATGATCGAGGGATTTTCGGCGTTGAGCTGGGTCGAACCGAAGGCGTCCGCCGAGGGGTAGCGCGCGCTGGCGCTGACGAGCGCCGAGAGCCAGTCGCGTTCCGGATAAGCGTCAGGGTTGAGAAACACGAGCCAGTCGCCGTTCGCTTCGCGCGCGGCGGTGTTGTTGGCGGCGGCGAAACCCGAATTCGTATCGGAGCGGATCGCGCGCGGGATCAGCGGCGTCGGCGCGGCTTCAAGCGCCTCGTCGAGCGATCCGTCTACGGACGCGTTATCGACGATGATGACTTCGAAATCGCGATAGGTTTGCCGGCTCAAATGCTCAAGGCAGCGCGTGAGGCGCGCGCCGGAATTGAAATTGACAATGATGACCGAAAGCGTCGTCACGAAACTATGGCCCAAAGCCGGTCAGCGGACGACTTTCAGGACGATCTGCACGCCGATATGGCCGTCGTCGTCGGTCGGCTTGACGACCATCGGATATTTGGTCGCCTCCTGGATCACCGCCATCACCTGATTGAGGTCGTAGTCGTACATGGTGATCGAGCCTTCGGGGCGCAGATCCTCCCGCGGCGAGAGTTCGACGATCGATCCGCCCTCGCGGCGGTAATAGGCCGAGCGTCCGTCCTCGTGGTGCAGGAACTTGCGCGCTTTCGCATAGGTCAGCTGCAAGGCGACGACGCCGTTATTGTCCGCTTTCGACAGCAGCTTGCGGATGAGAGCGAGGCCGCGCTGCGGCGGGATATGCTGCAGCACGATATAGGTGTTGATGAAATTGAACGTGCCCTTGACGGCGCTGAGATCGTCGTCGCTTTCAACGAGGGTCAAATTCCCGACGCCCGCTTCTTTCGCGTGTTCGGCGCAGAGCCGCAGCATGTCTGGCGAAACATCGACGCCGACAACTTCGTCTTTGGCGACCTTGGCGATCGCAATCGCCAGGCGCCCGACGCCGCAGCCGAAATCGAGCGCGCGCTTGATCTCGAATTTTGGGTCAAGCAGCATCCGCGTCAGGGCGAGGACGTATTCGACATAGACCGGGCCGCTTTGAAAAAAGGTCTTCTGGTCCTGATCCTTCAGCGTTTTGCCTTTATAGCGGTCGACGCTGATCACGCCCCAATAGGGCTCTTTGCGGGCGACCTCGCGCCAGTCGCTGTCCGTATCGCGCATACTCTTACCTGACCCCCGCGCGCGGCATGGGCCGCCGTCCGCCTGAAGCATTTGAAAACAATGCGACAGGGGGTATTGGAAACCGCAAATCTAGGCAAGACGGCCCCCCTCGCCGTTCCCAAGGCGCACATGACGGTCATCTGGAAGGAACATTCGGCGGGCGCGCCGCCCGAGCCGTTCGTGTTCTCGGCGCAGTCGCACGCCGGGGCCGGGGGCATGCTGGCCGACATTCTCGGCGGTTTTCGCGCCGGCCGGGTGTGGCGCGCCTTCGCCTGGGAAGAGACAAAACGCCGCTATCGGCGCAGCGCGCTGGGCCTCCTCTGGATCATCATCGGCTATGTCGCGTTTGTCGCGGCGGTCGCGCTCTTTTTCGGCAATTTCAACCTTGAGACCGCCGAACAGATCAAGACGATCGAACAATTCGCGACGCATGTCGCGCTCGGCTACGCCGCCTTCGCGCTGATCACCTCAAACATCCAGGACGGCGCCGCTGTCTTCACCGGTTCTTCTGCGTGGATAAAATCGGTGTCGCTGCCATATTCGGTCTATGCGCTGAAGAACGTGACGCGGACGCTCGTTCCGTTCGCGCTGCAAGTCGCCTCGTGGTTCCTGTTCGCGCTGGCGATCGGGCACACGTTCAAGCCCGTCGCGCTGATCAGCATCGCCGCGGCGGCGATCATCGTCTTTAACGCGATCGCGATGCAGCTGTTTTTCGGCTTTCTCAGCGCGCGCTACCGCGACATCGAGCACATGATCTCAACGATCCTTCGCGTGCTGTTGTTCATGACGCCGATCCTGTGGACTTATGATGGAACGAGCGGGATCAGCCGCGTGCTCGCCGACTTCAACCCCATCACGCATTTCGTCGAGCTTTTCCGCGCGCCGCTGGTCGGCGCGGCGCCGACCGCGCTGAACTGGATTGTCGTCGGGTGCTCGACCGTCGCCATTTGGGGCGCGGCTATTTTGGCGGGCGCGGTCCTGCGCCGCCGCCTTCCCTATCTCGTCTGAGGCGAACGCGTGGCCTATATCAGAGCAGAAGGCGTCAAAGTGCGGTTTCCGGTCCTGCGCGGATCGGGCCCGAACACCTATGGCCACGAGGCGCCGCGGGGGCTTGACGATTCCCGCCTTATCCGCAGCGCGTCGGGCGCCATCACCGGCGTGCAGGCGCTTGACGACATCGGGCTTCAAGCGGCCAAGGGCGACCGCTTCGCGCTGATCGGGCGCAACGGCTCGGGCAAGTCGACCTTCCTGCAGGTGCTCGCCGGATTGCTGCCGCCCGACGAAGGCGTCGTTGAGATGAGCTCGCGGCCGACCAATCTCATCAACATCAATCTCGGCATGGAGCTCGAAGCCGACGGACGGCGCAACATCATGCTGCGCGGTCTCGCGGCGGGCTGGAGCAAGAAGGAAATCCTCGCGCGGCAGGACGAGATCGAGGACTTCTCAGGCCTCGGTCCTTTTCTCGCAATGCCGGTCGGCACATTGTCGGCGGGGATGCGCATGCGTCTCAACTTCGCGATCGCCACCGCCTTCGATCCTGAAATTCTTCTGCTCGACGAATGGCTGAGCGCAGGCGATGTCGAATTCCAGAAAAAGGCCGCCGAGCGGATGGACCGCTTCGTCTCCGCTGCGGGCATTGTCGTGCTCGCGAGCCACGGCCGGCGCCTCATCGAGCGCGTCTGCAACCGCTGCCTCTGGATCGACGCCGGCAAGGCGCGCATGGTCGGCGACCCGAAACAGGTGATCGACGCTTACGAACGCGCGATGGCGGATGAAGCGACGCCCGCGCAGGAAAGGACGGCCGCGCAATGAAACCGAATTCCGACGCCGCGCGCGACATCGCCTATCACGTCCACGCGCAGACCAATCTCGACGCGCATCTGAAGGACGGCCCGTTTATCGTCGTCAAGGGCGACGGCGCCTCCGTGATCGACGATGCCGGCAAGCGTTATATCGACGCGATGGCGGGTCTGTGGTCCGCCTCGCTCGGTTTCTCCGAAAAGCGCCTCGCCGACGCGGCGTACAGGCAGATGATCGAGCTTCCCTATTGCTCGACCTTTGCGCACCGGACGAGCCCGGCGCTCATCGAACTCTCCGAACGCCTGATCTCGATTGCGCCCGAGGGCCTCTCGCGCGCGCTCTATGCGAATTCCGGATCGGAAGCGATCGACACCGCGCTGAAGCTCGTCTGGTATTTCTGGAATGCGAGCGGCAAGCCGGAGAAGAAGAAAGTCATTGCCCGCGAAAAGGCCTATCACGGCTCGACCATCGCCTCGGCGAGCCTCACCGGCCTGCCGCGCATGCACGCCGATTTCGACCTGCCGATCGCGCGGATCCTGCGCGCGCCCTGCCCGCATTACTGGAAGGGCGCCCATGACGGCGAGACGGAAGAAGGCTTCGCCGCGCGCATGGTCGCGGAGACCGAAGCGATCATCGTCAGGGAGGGGCCGGACACGGTCGGCGCCTTCTTCGCCGAACCCCTGCAGGGCGCCGGCGGCGTCATTCCCCCGCCGCGCGGCTATTTCGAAGGCGTTGCGGCGCTCTGCCGGAAATACGATCTCCTGTTGATCGCCGACGAAGTGATCTGCGGTTTCGGGCGCACGGGGAACATGTGGGGGTCGCAGACCTACGGCCTCAAGCCCGACATGCTCACTTGCGCCAAGGCGCTCACCGCCTCCTACATTCCGATGGCGGCCCTCCTCGTCAACGAGCGCGTCTTCGCGGCGATGGTCGAGGAAAGCCGCAAGATCACGCTCTTCGGGCACGGCTTCACCTATTCCGGTCACCCGGTCGCCGCCGCTGTCGCGCTCGAGACGCTGAAGATCTACGAGGAACGCGACATCGTCGCCATGGCCCGCGCGCGCGCACCCGTGCTGCAGGACGGGCTTCGTCAGTATGAAGACCATCCGCTCGTCGGGGAGGTGCGCGGCATCGGCATGATCGCCGCCGTCGAGCTCAGCGAAGACAAGAGCGGCCGCAAACCCTTCGACCCCGCCCGCGGCGCCGGCGCCATCGTGCAGGCCGAAGCGAAGGCCCGCGGCCTCCTCGTGCGCGCCCTCGGCGACACGGTCGCGTTCTGTCCACCGCTGATCATTTCGGAAAGCGACCTCAAAGCCGTCGTCAGCCGCTTCGGCGAAGCGCTTGATGCGGCGGCGAAGCGGCTTGCTTGATGCGGTGTTGTTCCCGCGTCCGTCATCCTTCGTGACGCGGCCCAAGGGGGCCGCTCCTCAGGATGAAGGGCTCTTGAGGCGCAGAGAACACTTCATCCTGAGGAGCGCGCCTCTTGGCGCGCGTCACGAAGGATGGGCGGCGACCCGGCGCAACATGGCCTTCCGGCGCCGCTTCCGGTAAAACGCCAGTCAAGTGCTCAGGAGCCCAACCATGCGCCGCGCCGCCGTCATCGCTCTCATATTCGCCGCTGCCGCGTGCGGGAAAAAGGAAGACGCCGCGGCGACTGCTAGCGCATCGCCGACCGCGCTTGCGCCCGCGACATGGAACGGCGTCGCTTCCCGCTTCACGGACAATAGCGGCAAACCGTCCGGCGAAGCTGTCGTCGTCGACGCCAAGGACGGCGTGCTCCTCCGCCTGCGCGTCGAGGGCCTGACGCCCGGCTGGCACGGCGCGCATTTCCACATGACGGGAACCTGCGACGACGCCGCGGACGGCTTCAAAGCGTCAGGCGCGCATTTCGATCCAGAGAACCACGACCACGGACTGGAAAACGCCGCGGGATCCGAACGCGGCGATCTGCCGAACATTTATGCCGGCGCGGATGGCCGCGCGACCGTCGAATTCTACCGCGCGAATTTGCACCTCAGCCCGTCAGAGCAGTCAGCGACGGAAAACGGCCCCTACCCGCTCCTTGACGATGACGGCTTCGCGATCATCATCCATGCGAACCCGGACGATCACACAACGCAACCGATCGGCGGCGCGGGGGATAGGGTGCTTTGCGCAGCGTTTAAGGGGTAAGGCGATGGATCGTCGCACATTCATCATCACGAGCGGCGCCGCATTGACAGCGCCAAGCCTCGCGCGTGCGAGCCAAGATTATCTCGGCGATTATCTCGGCCGCTGGACGCCTTTGACCGACATGCCGTTCGCCGCGCAGGAGATTTACCCCGCCGAGTTCCGCTGCGGCGGCGAGCCGGTGATCGTCGTTGCGGGGGGGATCACCGCGGGCGAAGGCGGGCGCCTCGGCGTCACCGACAAATGCGCGTTCTATGTCGCGGTCGCCGACATCTGGAACATGGGCGCGAGCCTGCCCGCGCCGCGCCATCATCTGGCGCTCGCCGCCGCGCAAGGGTCGCTGTTCGCCATCGGCGGCTTCGCGGCCGACCTTGAAGGCCAGTGGCGGATGCAACGCGATGTCTGGCGCATCGACGATCTCAACCGCGAACAATGGCGCCCCGCGGCGCCCCTGCCGGCGCCGCAAGCCGAAGCGGTGACGCTGACGCATGACGGCGCTGTCCACTTGATCGGCGGGCGCACGCCGAAATCGGCGCGCAATCAGGATTGGCAAGACCAGACCGACACGGGCGCGCACTGGCGTTACGATCCAAAGGCGGACAAATGGGAAGCGCGCGCGCCCCTGCCGAGCCCACGCAACAGCGCGGCGGGCGCTGTCCTTGATGGCGAGATTTACGTCATCAGCGGACGCACTGTCGCCGGCGGGAACACGCCGGTCTGCCACGCCTACGACCCGAGCGCAGACAAGTGGCGCGAGATCGCGCCGTTGCCGGCATCCGAAAACCCGAACGCACCGCCCGGTCAAGGCGGCCTCGCGGCGGCGGCGAGCGGCAAATCGATTATTGCTTTCGGAGGCGAGTGGTTCGGCGAAACGTCCGGCGTCTATGCCGACGCATTCGCTTACATTCCCGCCTTGGATAAATGGACCCGCACCGCTTCCATGCGGCGGCCGAGGCACGGTCTCGGCGCAGTCACGCTCGGCGATTCAATCTATGCGATCGGCGGCGCGACCGGCCCTTCGGCAGTAGGCACTTCACCTTACGTCGACCGGTTCGCCTGAGGACGCCCGCTCCGCCAGCAGCAGCGCGCCGGTGACGCCGGCATTGTCGCCGAGCGCGGGGCGCAGGATGTAATCGGCGAGATCGCCGTTCAGCCGCCCGGCGCCGATATATCCGCCGAGGAGCGCGCGCGTTTCGTGCCTGACGCCTTCGATCAGGCCCGGCGCCTTCATCACGCCGCCGCCGAGCACGATGCGATCGGGCATGTGGGTGAGGACGATCGTCAGGCACATCTGGCCGAGATAGTGCGCGATTAGCGCGACAGCGTCGGGGCCAAGCGCGCTCAGCGGCTTGCCCCAGCGCGCGATGATCGCCGGCCCGCTTGCGAGACCTTCAAGACAATCGCCGTGAAAGGGACAACAGCCCCCGAACGGATCGCGCGCCGCATCGCGCGCCAGGCGAATATGCCCCATCTCAAAATGATGGAGCCCCGGCAGGGTCGCGCCATCGCGCACGATGCCGACGCCGATGCCGGTGCCGACGGTCGCATAAGCGAGATTTGCAACGCCCTGCCCCCGCGCCGCGCGCCCTTCGGCGATTGCCGCGCCGTTGACGTCGGTGTCGACTGTCACGGGGCAACCGAACGCGGCAAGCTCCTGCCTGAAATTCGTACCTGCCCATCCGGGCTTCGGCGTTTTCAGAATAGCGCCGTAGACCGGCGACGCTGGATTGACCTCAACCGGCCCAAAGCTCGCGACGCCTATGGCGGCAAGCGGCGCGTAGCCCGACAGGAACCCGCAGACGGCGCCAAGCGTTTCCGCCGGCGTTGAGGTCGGAATTTCCTGACGCGCGACAATGTCGTCCGCGTTCCGCGCGACAGCGACAACCATTTTCGTGCCGCCCGCTTCAATGGCTCCGAGCATCGCTTGAGGGTCAGTGGCTATCGATCGGCAGGCACTCGCCGCTGACGGGATTGCCGACAACCTGACGGCTCATCCAAGCGTCGACCGCAGCGCGGCAGTCGGCTTCGCTGTCATAAGCGCCGATGATTTCCGGGTCGTCATTGGGTCCGGGCGTCAGATAGCCATGCGCGGCCCAGCGCAATCCGGACGCGGCGTTCGTCGCGCAGGCGGCGAGCATCATTGCCGCTGCGGCGACGCTCAATCGACGAAATGTGACCATGATCGCCATGCGCAGAGGTTATCCCGGCCGGCCAATGCAATCTACTCTCCCGGCATGTTCGCTGCGCGTCGCGTTTGTAACCGGGTCATTGCAAGTTTCGCCATCGCCGCGATCGCGGCAGCGTTGGGCGCCGCCGAGGCGGCCGAAATCGGCTTTGGCCAAGACCTTCATGCGGAAGGCTGGCGCGATCTCACCTTCCGCAAGTTTGCCGCAACGCAATATCGCGCTCACGATGGCGGTCTCGCCGTCACCGCCGACAGGAGTTCTTCGATGCTCTATCGGCCGCTCGCGGGCGACCGGCTCTCGCCCCGAAGCGCGCGCTGGTCATGGCGAGTCGATGAAGGCGTCGGCGCGACGGACCTGACGAGGAAGGGCGGAGACGACAGCGCGCTCGCGCTTTATTTCGTCTTCGCCGATGAGAAAACCGCAAACCGCCTCGCCGGCAAGAAGCCCTCGATGCTCAGAATGCTCGGCGCACGCAATACGATGACGCTCGTTTACATTTTCGGCGGC
>CAZHUI010000074.1:0-16910 GCA_964535605.1 uncultured Caulobacterales bacterium | reverse complement strand
TACGACGCGGACCTTCGCCTCTGCCGTCATCGCGCGCCGGAGTTCAATGACGAGGTCTTCGTCTATGACGCGGAAGACCGCCTGATCGCCTCGGGGCGGGGCGTCGCCGCCGCCGAAACCTGCCCGGCGGTCGCAACGGACATCGCGCAAAATGTCCGCGTCGTGCGCGGCTATGACGTGCTCGACCGCGAAACCTCGGTCAACTTCCCCGGCACCGCGCCCGACATCAACCGCACCTATGACGCCAACAGCAACGTCATCGACGTGCTGCGCGGCAATGTCTGGAGCTACGACTATAACGAACTCGACCAGATCACCGGCGAGACGCTCAATATCGACGGGGGAACCTACACCTTCGTTTACGATTACGGAACGGACGGCGCATTGCGCGGGCGCGACAACATGCACTCCGCCGCAATGTGGCGCTTCGACCCCGACGCTTTGGGGCGGCCGCAATCGGCGCGGATTGATGCGACCAGCTATGTCGGGTCGGTCGATTATCACCCGAACGGGCTGATCGCCGACGCGGCCTATCTCAACGGCTATTCGCTCGACCAGACTTTGAACACGCGGCAATTGCCCGACGCTCTGAAGACGACGAAGTCCGGGCAACCGAACGCGGTGTGGCTCTCTTACACCTATGACGCTCGGCGCAAGATCGCCTCGGTGTCGGACCTCGACGGGCAAGGCGCGAATGAGGGGCGCACCTACGGCTATGACGCGAACGGGCGGCTCGTTTCGGCGTTGGGGCCGTGGGGCTCAGGCGGCGCGCAGGTCTCCGGCAGCTTCAAATATGACGCGCTCGGGAATTTGCGCGAGCAGGCGTTGGGGACGCGCCTCATCACGGTCAATTATCAGGCCTCGAAGAACCGCGTCACCTCGGCGGTCGAGGGCTCAACGACGCGCAACTACTCCTACGACGTGCGCGGAAACACGACCCGGATTGCGATCGGCGGGGTGAACCGGGACTTCACCTACGACCATTCGAACCAGCCGACGGCCGTCTCGGGGAGCGCGACCGCCACTTATGTCTATGACGGCAACCTGAAGCGCGTGAAGGAGGTGCGCGGGGGGAAGACGATCTACAATATCTTCTCGAAGGTGACGGGCGGGCTCATTTACCGCTTCGACGACGCGACCGGGACCGCGAACGACATCCGCACGGACTATGTCAATGTCGGCGGCGCCGCCCTGCGCCTGAAAAAGACCGGCACGGGCGCGCCGGTCCCCGAATACACCCATTTCGATTCACAGGGCTCGGCGGTCGCGGCGACCAATGCGGCCGGAACCATCACCTGGCGCGAGCGCTACGCCCCCTTCGGCGAGGAACTCCTCAATCCGCCGTTGAACGCCGACAACACCGCCTACACCGGGCACCTGAAAGACGACGCCACGGGCCTCAATTACATGCAGGCCCGGTACTACGACCCCATCATCGGGCGGTTCCTTTCCACCGACCCCATCGGGTATCAGGACCAGCTCAATCTTTATGCGTATGTCTATAATGATCCTGTCAACGTTACGGACCCGACCGGCGAATGCCCGTGGTGCATCGGCGCCGTCATCGGCGCCGTCGCGAAAATCGTAGAAATCAAGGCGTCCGGCGGCACAGTCTTGTCCAAGGAAGGTGCGCTGCAAGTTGCCGGTGCGGCCGCGCTTGGCGCCGTGGGCGGACAAGTCGGCGCCGTCGTCAGCGGCGGCCTCAAAGCGGCCGGGGCTATCGCTGCTGCTAAGAGCGGACTCCAAGCAGGCAAGATCGCGACGGCCGTCGGCACAACCACCGCGGATGCGGCTGGCGGCGCGGCCGGCAATGTCGCATCGGAAGTAGTGAGCCAAGCGGCAACGCCGGGGCCGGCCGATGGAGCGGCGATTAGAGACGCCGCAGTCGCGGGAGCGGTCGGCGGTGCATTTAGTTCCGCCGCTGCTCAAACTGTCGAGGGCGTGGCAAAATCTTCTACGATATTCAGCGACAGCGCAGCATCGGCGGCGGGCTCTGTCACAAGCGCGGTTGTCGATACTGCCGTCGCAGTCAAAGATGCGCTAGCGGCACCCACTTCTCCGGCTTGCATGCCAGAACAGTGCTGATGAGGTCGGTATGAAAATTGTGCGAGCCACTTTGGTGATCGTGGCCAGCGCGATAACCCTCGCGTACCTCTGGTCGGCCTATATGCAGAGGTCATTCGAGTTCGATACGGAAACGTTTTTCGTCTGCCTAGTGTCCCTACTCGCGTTGCTGGTGGCGCTGCTTGTCATTGCGCTGGTCCGGTCGCTGTTCAAATGATCGTGGGCGAATCGAGGGCGAGGGCGAGGGCGAGGGCGAGGGCAAGATAAAAGCGATGGTGCATCGCGGGTCTGCACGTCAGGATTTATGCGGGTTTTGGTGGCGCCATCCGAGTGCGGAGTGGCGCCATTTGGTGCATGGGATGCACATGAGGTTTTTACGCCGATAAGGTGCGCGGGTTGAGCGGGCGCAACCGTTGAAGCGGCGCGCGGCGTCGTCATCTTTTTTAGAGCTGCTGAACGGGAATTGCAGGCCGCTGAAGGGGTGATCTTCGCGGCCGCGTCGCTTTCCGATTTTGTCGCCCTGCTTTGGGGCGGTTATCCGCTACGCCGATTCTGGCGCGCTCAGGATGCTTCGAGCGTGTGGCGGGCCTGTTGCTGCATGATGAGGCCCTGGAGCATTTTTTTGACGAGGGCTTTGTCGTCGGGGGCGAAGCGGGAGACGGCTTCGAAAACGATCTTGAGATCGTCGCCGGGCGCGCGTTCGTCGGCGTCGAAGACGAGGCTGTCGGCGGAGACGGCGAGCGCTCTGGCGAGGCGGCGGAGCGCGTCGAGGGTCGGCTCGAAGGCGCCGCTCTCGTAGCGCTGGATTTGGGTGGCGTGGACGCCGGAGGCCTCGGCGAGGGCCTTCTGGGTGAGGCCCCTTTCCTTCCTGAGGCGGGCGAGCCGTTCTGAGAACTCCATGGTGAACCACATGTGAGAGGCGGACGGGGATGATTCTGCGTGGTTCACGATAGGGGCTCCGTTTGAAGGGGTTCTTGCATAATAGCAGAATCACAATTAAAAAACACCGAAAACACGGTCTTGACGGGTTTTGGCGTCAGGGCCGGTTTTTGACCCTTAGGGAGGCCCCAATGCCCCGCGTTCCGCAAAGCGAAATCGAGCGGCTGAAGACGGAGGTGAGCCTGATCCGGGTCGCCGAGGCTTCGGGGGTGAAGCTGGAGCGGCGGGGCAAGGATTTTGTCGGGCGCTGCCCGTTCCATGAGGACCGGACGCCGTCCTTCGTGGTGAGCCCTGAAAAGAATCTCTGGAACTGCCTCGGGGCGTGCGGGACGGGAGGCGACGCGATCGCCTTCGTGATGCGCCGCGAGGGGGTGTCGTTCCGCCACGCGGTCGAGCTCTTGCGGGGCGATGCGCCGGCGCGCGGCGCCGGCGCCCCGGCGGATGCTGAGCCTGTGAAGATCGCGCAGCGCTCGCGGGCGCAAAAGCTGGCGCCGCTCGATGCGGAAGTTTTTGGTTTGCCGGCCTTCGCCGGCGGGGCGGATGATCGTGCGCTCCTGAACCGGGTCGCGGGCTTCTATCACGAGACGCTGAAGGCGAGCCCGGAGGCGCGGGCCTATCTGAAGAAGCGCGGGCTTGACGATGCGGCGTTGATCGAGCGCTTCCGGCTCGGCTACGCCAACCGGACTTTGGGCTACCGGCTGCCGGCCTCGACGCGCGTCGCCGGCGCCGAATTGCGCGGGCGCCTGCAGAAGCTCGGGGTGATGCGCGAGAGCGGGCATGAGCACTTCTCGGGCTCGCTGGTCATTCCGATCCTCGATCCGGCGGGGAACGTCGCCGGGATGTATGGGCGCAAGATCATCGACAATCTGCGCCCGGGGACGCCGAAGCATCTGTATCTGCCGGGCGCGCATCGCGGCGTCTTTAACATCGAGGCCTTCGCGGCGTCGGACGAGATCATTTTGTGCGAGGCGCTGATCGATGCGCTGACCTTCTGGGCGGCGGGTTATCGCAATGTGACGAGCGCTTACGGGGTGAACGGCTTCACGCCCGACTTGCTCGCCGCCTTCAGGATGCACGGGATCAAACGCGCGCTGATCGCTTTTGATCGCGACGCCGCTGGCGACGGCGCGGCTGAGAGCGTCGCTGAACAATTGATGGCCGCGGGCGTCGAGTGCTTCCGCGTGCTCTTTCCGAAGGGGATGGATGCGAACGCCTACGCGCTCGCCGTGACGCCGCCGGCGAAGAGCCTGGGCGCGTTGATCCGTTCCGCTCAATGGATGGGCAAAGGCGAGAAGCCGGCCGCCGGTCTTCGATCTTCGACGCCGGCGCCTGCCGCGCGGTCCGAAGAAGCAGCTAAAGAAAAAACGCCGGAGGGCGTTATCCCTTTAGCTGCTGATCCTGAGCCTGCCGCGAGCGCAGCGCCTGCGGAAGGACTTCCCGAGCCCGCCGCGTCCCCCATGCCATCGGCGCCGCCGGAGAGCGCGGCGGAAGTGCGCGAGCACGAGATCAGCTTTGCGTTCGGCGACCGGCATTGGCGCGTGCGGGGCCTCGCAAAGAACATGAGCTATGAGGCGATGCGCGTGAATTTGCTGGCGCGCCGCGCGGTCAATGGCGCGGAGGCGTTCCATGTGGACGCCTTCGACCTCTACAGCGCCAGGCATCGCGCCTCTTTCATCGCGCAGGCGGCGAGCGAACTCGGGCTCTCGGCCGAGACCGTGAAGGCGGACCTCGCGCGCGTGCTGTTGAAGCTCGAAGAGCTGCAGGACGTGCAGATCAAGGCGGCGCTCGACACGACGCCGGCGGCGGCGCCGATGACGGCGGATGAGGAACGCGACGCCCTCGATTTGCTGAGCGCGCCTGATTTGCTGGCGCGCATCGCGAGCGACGCGGAGGCCTGCGGCGTCGTCGGCGAACGCGCGAACGTGCTGGCGCTGTATCTCGCCTTCATATCGAGGAAACTCGACAAGCCGCTCGCGGTCTTGATCCAGTCAACGAGTGCGGCCGGGAAATCCGCGTTGATGGATGCGGTTCTCGACTTCGTTCCGGAGGAAGAGCGCGTTCAGTATGCCGCGATGACCGGCCAGGCGCTGTTTTATCTCGGCGAGACAGCCGTGAAGCACAAGGTGCTGGCGATCGCCGAGGAGGAAGGCGCGCGCGAGGCGAGCTACGCGTTGAAGCTGCTGCAGAGCCAGGGCGATTTGTCGATCGCCTCGACCGGCAAGGATCCGGTGACGGGCAAGCTGATCACCCAGGATTACCGCGTCGAGGGGCCCGTCGCGCTCGCGATGACGACGACGGCGATCGATCTCGACGAGGAATTGAAGAACCGTTGCCTGGTTCTCGCCGTCAACGAGACGCGCGCGCAGACGGCGGCGATCCATCGGCGCCAGCGTTACGAGGAGACGCTGGCCGGCCTCATGGCTGGCGAGCAGCACGCCGCCATCATCAAGCGTCACCGATGCGCACAGCGCTTGCTAAAGCCCTTGAAGGTCGTGAACCCTTACGCGCAAGCGCTGACCTTCCTCGCCGACAAGACGCGGATGCGCCGCGATCATCGCAAGTATCTCGCCTTGATCCGGGCGATTACGCTCCTGCATCAGCATCAGCGCGACGTTAAATCCCTCGTGACCGCCGACGGCGAGATAATAGAGTATGTCGAGGCGACGCTTGATGACATCGCGCACGCCAATGCGCTGTGCGCCGAAGTGCTGGGGCGGACGCTCGACGAGCTGCCGCCGCAGACGCGGGCGCTTCTCTCGATCATCAGCGCGCATGTGAAGGCCGCCTGCGAGCGAGCCGGCATGCGTCAGAGCGATTACCGCTTCACGCGGCGCGAGGTGCGCGAGGCGTCCGGCTGGGGCCTGACGCAAGTGCGCGTGCATTTGAGCCGGCTTCAGGAACTCGAATACCTGATCCCGCATCGGGGCATGCGGGGCGCGAGCTTCGTTTACGAGCTCGCCTATGAGGGCGAAGGCGATGACGGCGCGGCCTTCATGATGGGCCTCATCGACATCGAGAGCTTGAGGAACGGCGCGGGAACGAACGGCGATTTTTGCAGCTACGACGAAAAGAAGTCGGGGGTAAAAGGCGACTTGTCGGGGTCAAGTCGGCCCCAAGTCGGCCCCATGTCGGGGGGAAGTCGGGGCGGCGAAATCGCGAATAGCCCTTATCCAACAGCTGCTTATCTCGATACGGATGAATTTGCGCGAAACCGCGCGTCCGGGGCCGAAAAACCGCCCGCGTCATACATCAACGGCGTCGTAGCTGCAGGGGCTTGAGCCCTTGCCGAAGAAGAAGCTCCCAGACCTGCCGCACCCGGACGATCCCGACGGCTTTGCCGCGCATCTTCGCCGCTTCCTCTCTTATCTCGAAATCCGGGGCTACTCGCCGCACACGGTCTTGAACCGTGCGCAGTGCATCAAGAGCTTTGCGCTCTGGGCGCATGAGCGCGGGCTAACCGGCCCGCGCGAGATAACGAAGCCGATCCTGGAGCGCTATCAGCGTCACCTCTATTATCATCGCAAGACCAACGGCGAACCGCTCTCGTTCCGCACGCAAGGCGCGCGCCTCGTTCCGGTGCGCGCCTTCTTCAAATGGCTGGCGCGGGAAAATCTCATCCTCTTCAATCCGGCGTCGGAGCTGGAGCTTCCCCGGCCCGAGATGCGCCTCCCCAAAGCCGTGCTGACGGCGGAGGAAGCCGAAGCCGTGCTGCATCGGCCGAACCTCGGCACAGTCACGGGCCTCAGGGACCGCGCGATCCTGGAGCTGCTTTACGCGACGGCGATCCGGCGCATGGAGCTGATCGAGTTGAAACTCTGGGACGTCGACTACGCGAGGCGCGCACTGACCATCCGCCAGGGCAAGGGCGGCAAGGATCGCGTTGTGCCGTTGGGGATGCGAGCCTGCGCCTGGCTCGAAAAATACCGCGACGAGGCGCGGCCCCAGCTGGTCGCCGGGCGCGATGAAGCGGTCCTCTTCCTCTCGACGCATGGAACGCCCTTGGAAGCCAAGCGTCTTTCGGAGCGCGTGCGCGCTTACGTCGAAGAGGCCGCGATCGACAAGAAGGGCTCGTGCCATCTCTTCCGGCACACAGCCGCGACCCTGATGCTCGAAGGCGGCGCCGACATCCGCTTCATCCAGGCGATGCTCGGCCATGAGAGCCTTGAGACGACGCAGATTTACACCCGCGTCAGCGTCGCCAAGCTCGCCGAAATCCATCAGGCGACCCATCCGGGCGCCAGGCTCGGGCGACGCGAATCCCCCGCGCTCGATGCGCCGGATACGGCCGCGCTGCTCGCCGCTCTCGCAACGGAAGACGACGATGACGACGATCATCATGGTCATGATGACGGCGAATCCGGGGAGGATCGTCGTCGGCGCTCGCCGCCCGGCGCCCGCAATGAGGTCTTGACAAAACGTACCGTGCGCGGTACATAGCGCGGAACGGATGCAATGGCGACGCCGCCGAAGAAGACGAGGCCGCCCCAAAAGCCGTCGAAGAAAGCGCAGGCCTTCTTCTATGCGACGGCGAGCGGCGCCGAGCCGGTTCGGAGCTGGCTGAAGGGGCTTGATGAGGAGGACCGCAAGATCATCGGCCTCGACATCGCGACCGTCGAATATGGCTGGCCGATCGGCATGCCGACGTGCCGGCCGATGGGCGACGGGCTGTTCGAGGTGCGGAGCGATCTTGCTGGCAACCGCATCGCGCGGGTGTTGTTCTGCACGAGGAAAGGCGTTCTCGTGCTGCTGCACGGCTTCGTGAAGAAGACGCAAAAGACGCCGCCGGAAGAATTGGCGCTCGCGAAAAAGCGCATGAAGGAGTTGGAGAAATGAGCGTGAAGCGTAAAGCCCGCAAGGCCGCCCCGGCGAAGAAAACCGCCGCGAAACGCGCAGAAAACCCCATCGGCAAGCGTGCGCGCATCGGGTCGAGCTTCGATGATTATCTGCGCGCGGAAGGAACCTTCGAGGAGACGCAAGGCCTCGCCATCAAGCGCGTCATCGCCTGGGCCTTGGCGCATGAGATGGAGAAGAAAAACATCACCAAGACCGAGATGGCGGAACGCATGGAAACCAGCCGCAGCCAGCTCGACCGGCTCCTCGATCCCGACAACGCCGACGTGAAGCTCGATACCTTGAGCCGCGCGGCGCGCGCCGTCGATTGCGAGTTGCGCTTCGAACTGGTCGCCGCGTAGGTAGAGCGCTCCCTTGGGTCGAGGGAGTGGTCGCCTGTTCAATCGCCAATCCCCTTTTGAGGCTTCCCTCAGGCGCGCATGGACGCCGCCGGCGCGTCAAGAATGAACCCTGACGGGCGCGCCTGAAGGCGCGTTCTTGACCCGCCACCGTACGCCATGCGGAGGGCTTGGGAAGCCCTGAAAGGATCATTCCCGGCCAGGAAAAAGGGCCGGAGGCGGACCGGAATCCGGGGCGAAAACGCGCCCGATCCGCGATCAAAATCCTTCTCTTTAGCCGCTAAAAAACGGCGCGCGCCGCACGAAAAACCGCCCGAAATTTTGATCAAAAACCCGCCCGAAAAGGCGCCGAATCCGATGAAAAATCTCGCGTCGAGCGCCCGAAAAATCTCCTCGCGTCGGGCGATTTTTGCGTGCAGACTTCAAACTCGCGTCTAGGGATTTTTTTAGCGAAAGGAGGCCTTATCGAGGGAAAATCGACCGCAAATCATTGGCGCGTCTGAGGAATTTGCCTTCGTCTTCGATGCGGTTCGGCGGCCGGATTAGTTGTCTATAATGATCCTGTCAACGTTACGGACCCGACCGGCGAATGCCCGTGGTGCATCGGCGCCGTCATCGGCGCCGTCGCGAAAATCGTAGAAATCAAGGCGTCCGGCGGCACAGTCTTGTCCAAGGAAGGTGCGCTGCAAGTTGCCGGTGCGGCCGCGCTTGGCGCCGTGGGCGGACAAGTCGGCGCCGTCGTCAGCGGCGGCCTCAAAGCGGCCGGGGCTATCGCTGCTGCTAAGAGCGGACTCCAAGCAGGCAAGATCGCGACGGCCGTCGGCACAACCACCGCGGATGCGGCTGGCGGCGCGGCCGGCAATGTCGCATCGGAAGTAGTGAGCCAAGCGGCAACGCCGGGGCCGGCCGATGGAGCGGCGATTAGAGACGCCGCAGTCGCGGGAGCGGTCGGCGGTGCATTTAGTTCCGCCGCTGCTCAAACTGTCGAGGGCGTGGCAAAATCTTCTACGATATTCAGCGACAGCGCAGCATCGGCGGCGGGCTCTGTCACAAGCGCGGTTGTCGATACTGCCGTCGCAGTCAAAGATGCGCTAGCGGCACCCACTTCTCCGGCTTGCATGCCAGAACAGTGCTGATGAGGTCGGTATGAAAATTGTGCGAGCCACTTTGGTGATCGTGGCCAGCGCGATAACCCTCGCGTACCTCTGGTCGGCCTATATGCAGAGGTCATTCGAGTTCGATACGGAAACGTTTTTCGTCTGCCTAGTGTCCCTACTCGCGTTGCTGGTGGCGCTGCTTGTCATTGCGCTGGTCCGGTCGCTGTTCAAATGATCGTGGGCGAATCGAGGGCGAGGGCGAGGGCGAGGGCGAGGGCAAGATAAAAGCGATGGTGCATCGCGGGTCTGCACGTCAGGATTTATGCGGGTTTTGGTGGCGCCATCCGAGTGCGGAGTGGCGCCATTTGGTGCATGGGATGCACATGAGGTTTTTACGCCGATAAGGTGCGCGGGTTGAGCGGGCGCAACCGTTGAAGCGGCGCGCGGCGTCGTCATCTTTTTTAGAGCTGCTGAACGGGAATTGCAGGCCGCTGAAGGGGTGATCTTCGCGGCCGCGTCGCTTTCCGATTTTGTCGCCCTGCTTTGGGGCGGTTATCCGCTACGCCGATTCTGGCGCGCTCAGGATGCTTCGAGCGTGTGGCGGGCCTGTTGCTGCATGATGAGGCCCTGGAGCATTTTTTTGACGAGGGCTTTGTCGTCGGGGGCGAAGCGGGAGACGGCTTCGAAAACGATCTTGAGATCGTCGCCGGGCGCGCGTTCGTCGGCGTCGAAGACGAGGCTGTCGGCGGAGACGGCGAGCGCTCTGGCGAGGCGGCGGAGCGCGTCGAGGGTCGGCTCGAAGGCGCCGCTCTCGTAGCGCTGGATTTGGGTGGCGTGGACGCCGGAGGCCTCGGCGAGGGCCTTCTGGGTGAGGCCCCTTTCCTTCCTGAGGCGGGCGAGCCGTTCTGAGAACTCCATGGTGAACCACATGTGAGAGGCGGACGGGGATGATTCTGCGTGGTTCACGATAGGGGCTCCGTTTGAAGGGGTTCTTGCATAATAGCAGAATCACAATTAAAAAACACCGAAAACACGGTCTTGACGGGTTTTGGCGTCAGGGCCGGTTTTTGACCCTTAGGGAGGCCCCAATGCCCCGCGTTCCGCAAAGCGAAATCGAGCGGCTGAAGACGGAGGTGAGCCTGATCCGGGTCGCCGAGGCTTCGGGGGTGAAGCTGGAGCGGCGGGGCAAGGATTTTGTCGGGCGCTGCCCGTTCCATGAGGACCGGACGCCGTCCTTCGTGGTGAGCCCTGAAAAGAATCTCTGGAACTGCCTCGGGGCGTGCGGGACGGGAGGCGACGCGATCGCCTTCGTGATGCGCCGCGAGGGGGTGTCGTTCCGCCACGCGGTCGAGCTCTTGCGGGGCGATGCGCCGGCGCGCGGCGCCGGCGCCCCGGCGGATGCTGAGCCTGTGAAGATCGCGCAGCGCTCGCGGGCGCAAAAGCTGGCGCCGCTCGATGCGGAAGTTTTTGGTTTGCCGGCCTTCGCCGGCGGGGCGGATGATCGTGCGCTCCTGAACCGGGTCGCGGGCTTCTATCACGAGACGCTGAAGGCGAGCCCGGAGGCGCGGGCCTATCTGAAGAAGCGCGGGCTTGACGATGCGGCGTTGATCGAGCGCTTCCGGCTCGGCTACGCCAACCGGACTTTGGGCTACCGGCTGCCGGCCTCGACGCGCGTCGCCGGCGCCGAATTGCGCGGGCGCCTGCAGAAGCTCGGGGTGATGCGCGAGAGCGGGCATGAGCACTTCTCGGGCTCGCTGGTCATTCCGATCCTCGATCCGGCGGGGAACGTCGCCGGGATGTATGGGCGCAAGATCATCGACAATCTGCGCCCGGGGACGCCGAAGCATCTGTATCTGCCGGGCGCGCATCGCGGCGTCTTTAACATCGAGGCCTTCGCGGCGTCGGACGAGATCATTTTGTGCGAGGCGCTGATCGATGCGCTGACCTTCTGGGCGGCGGGTTATCGCAATGTGACGAGCGCTTACGGGGTGAACGGCTTCACGCCCGACTTGCTCGCCGCCTTCAGGATGCACGGGATCAAACGCGCGCTGATCGCTTTTGATCGCGACGCCGCTGGCGACGGCGCGGCTGAGAGCGTCGCTGAACAATTGATGGCCGCGGGCGTCGAGTGCTTCCGCGTGCTCTTTCCGAAGGGGATGGATGCGAACGCCTACGCGCTCGCCGTGACGCCGCCGGCGAAGAGCCTGGGCGCGTTGATCCGTTCCGCTCAATGGATGGGCAAAGGCGAGAAGCCGGCCGCCGGTCTTCGATCTTCGACGCCGGCGCCTGCCGCGCGGTCCGAAGAAGCAGCTAAAGAAAAAACGCCGGAGGGCGTTATCCCTTTAGCTGCTGATCCTGAGCCTGCCGCGAGCGCAGCGCCTGCGGAAGGACTTCCCGAGCCCGCCGCGTCCCCCATGCCATCGGCGCCGCCGGAGAGCGCGGCGGAAGTGCGCGAGCACGAGATCAGCTTTGCGTTCGGCGACCGGCATTGGCGCGTGCGGGGCCTCGCAAAGAACATGAGCTATGAGGCGATGCGCGTGAATTTGCTGGCGCGCCGCGCGGTCAATGGCGCGGAGGCGTTCCATGTGGACGCCTTCGACCTCTACAGCGCCAGGCATCGCGCCTCTTTCATCGCGCAGGCGGCGAGCGAACTCGGGCTCTCGGCCGAGACCGTGAAGGCGGACCTCGCGCGCGTGCTGTTGAAGCTCGAAGAGCTGCAGGACGTGCAGATCAAGGCGGCGCTCGACACGACGCCGGCGGCGGCGCCGATGACGGCGGATGAGGAACGCGACGCCCTCGATTTGCTGAGCGCGCCTGATTTGCTGGCGCGCATCGCGAGCGACGCGGAGGCCTGCGGCGTCGTCGGCGAACGCGCGAACGTGCTGGCGCTGTATCTCGCCTTCATATCGAGGAAACTCGACAAGCCGCTCGCGGTCTTGATCCAGTCAACGAGTGCGGCCGGGAAATCCGCGTTGATGGATGCGGTTCTCGACTTCGTTCCGGAGGAAGAGCGCGTTCAGTATGCCGCGATGACCGGCCAGGCGCTGTTTTATCTCGGCGAGACAGCCGTGAAGCACAAGGTGCTGGCGATCGCCGAGGAGGAAGGCGCGCGCGAGGCGAGCTACGCGTTGAAGCTGCTGCAGAGCCAGGGCGATTTGTCGATCGCCTCGACCGGCAAGGATCCGGTGACGGGCAAGCTGATCACCCAGGATTACCGCGTCGAGGGGCCCGTCGCGCTCGCGATGACGACGACGGCGATCGATCTCGACGAGGAATTGAAGAACCGTTGCCTGGTTCTCGCCGTCAACGAGACGCGCGCGCAGACGGCGGCGATCCATCGGCGCCAGCGTTACGAGGAGACGCTGGCCGGCCTCATGGCTGGCGAGCAGCACGCCGCCATCATCAAGCGTCACCGATGCGCACAGCGCTTGCTAAAGCCCTTGAAGGTCGTGAACCCTTACGCGCAAGCGCTGACCTTCCTCGCCGACAAGACGCGGATGCGCCGCGATCATCGCAAGTATCTCGCCTTGATCCGGGCGATTACGCTCCTGCATCAGCATCAGCGCGACGTTAAATCCCTCGTGACCGCCGACGGCGAGATAATAGAGTATGTCGAGGCGACGCTTGATGACATCGCGCACGCCAATGCGCTGTGCGCCGAAGTGCTGGGGCGGACGCTCGACGAGCTGCCGCCGCAGACGCGGGCGCTTCTCTCGATCATCAGCGCGCATGTGAAGGCCGCCTGCGAGCGAGCCGGCATGCGTCAGAGCGATTACCGCTTCACGCGGCGCGAGGTGCGCGAGGCGTCCGGCTGGGGCCTGACGCAAGTGCGCGTGCATTTGAGCCGGCTTCAGGAACTCGAATACCTGATCCCGCATCGGGGCATGCGGGGCGCGAGCTTCGTTTACGAGCTCGCCTATGAGGGCGAAGGCGATGACGGCGCGGCCTTCATGATGGGCCTCATCGACATCGAGAGCTTGAGGAACGGCGCGGGAACGAACGGCGATTTTTGCAGCTACGACGAAAAGAAGTCGGGGGTAAAAGGCGACTTGTCGGGGTCAAGTCGGCCCCAAGTCGGCCCCATGTCGGGGGGAAGTCGGGGCGGCGAAATCGCGAATAGCCCTTATCCAACAGCTGCTTATCTCGATACGGATGAATTTGCGCGAAACCGCGCGTCCGGGGCCGAAAAACCGCCCGCGTCATACATCAACGGCGTCGTAGCTGCAGGGGCTTGAGCCCTTGCCGAAGAAGAAGCTCCCAGACCTGCCGCACCCGGACGATCCCGACGGCTTTGCCGCGCATCTTCGCCGCTTCCTCTCTTATCTCGAAATCCGGGGCTACTCGCCGCACACGGTCTTGAACCGTGCGCAGTGCATCAAGAGCTTTGCGCTCTGGGCGCATGAGCGCGGGCTAACCGGCCCGCGCGAGATAACGAAGCCGATCCTGGAGCGCTATCAGCGTCACCTCTATTATCATCGCAAGACCAACGGCGAACCGCTCTCGTTCCGCACGCAAGGCGCGCGCCTCGTTCCGGTGCGCGCCTTCTTCAAATGGCTGGCGCGGGAAAATCTCATCCTCTTCAATCCGGCGTCGGAGCTGGAGCTTCCCCGGCCCGAGATGCGCCTCCCCAAAGCCGTGCTGACGGCGGAGGAAGCCGAAGCCGTGCTGCATCGGCCGAACCTCGGCACAGTCACGGGCCTCAGGGACCGCGCGATCCTGGAGCTGCTTTACGCGACGGCGATCCGGCGCATGGAGCTGATCGAGTTGAAACTCTGGGACGTCGACTACGCGAGGCGCGCACTGACCATCCGCCAGGGCAAGGGCGGCAAGGATCGCGTTGTGCCGTTGGGGATGCGAGCCTGCGCCTGGCTCGAAAAATACCGCGACGAGGCGCGGCCCCAGCTGGTCGCCGGGCGCGATGAAGCGGTCCTCTTCCTCTCGACGCATGGAACGCCCTTGGAAGCCAAGCGTCTTTCGGAGCGCGTGCGCGCTTACGTCGAAGAGGCCGCGATCGACAAGAAGGGCTCGTGCCATCTCTTCCGGCACACAGCCGCGACCCTGATGCTCGAAGGCGGCGCCGACATCCGCTTCATCCAGGCGATGCTCGGCCATGAGAGCCTTGAGACGACGCAGATTTACACCCGCGTCAGCGTCGCCAAGCTCGCCGAAATCCATCAGGCGACCCATCCGGGCGCCAGGCTCGGGCGACGCGAATCCCCCGCGCTCGATGCGCCGGATACGGCCGCGCTGCTCGCCGCTCTCGCAACGGAAGACGACGATGACGACGATCATCATGGTCATGATGACGGCGAATCCGGGGAGGATCGTCGTCGGCGCTCGCCGCCCGGCGCCCGCAATGAGGTCTTGACAAAACGTACCGTGCGCGGTACATAGCGCGGAACGGATGCAATGGCGACGCCGCCGAAGAAGACGAGGCCGCCCCAAAAGCCGTCGAAGAAAGCGCAGGCCTTCTTCTATGCGACGGCGAGCGGCGCCGAGCCGGTTCGGAGCTGGCTGAAGGGGCTTGATGAGGAGGACCGCAAGATCATCGGCCTCGACATCGCGACCGTCGAATATGGCTGGCCGATCGGCATGCCGACGTGCCGGCCGATGGGCGACGGGCTGTTCGAGGTGCGGAGCGATCTTGCTGGCAACCGCATCGCGCGGGTGTTGTTCTGCACGAGGAAAGGCGTTCTCGTGCTGCTGCACGGCTTCGTGAAGAAGACGCAAAAGACGCCGCCGGAAGAATTGGCGCTCGCGAAAAAGCGCATGAAGGAGTTGGAGAAATGAGCGTGAAGCGTAAAGCCCGCAAGGCCGCCCCGGCGAAGAAAACCGCCGCGAAACGCGCAGAAAACCCCATCGGCAAGCGTGCGCGCATCGGGTCGAGCTTCGATGATTATCTGCGCGCGGAAGGAACCTTCGAGGAGACGCAAGGCCTCGCCATCAAGCGCGTCATCGCCTGGGCCTTGGCGCATGAGATGGAGAAGAAAAACATCACCAAGACCGAGATGGCGGAACGCATGGAAACCAGCCGCAGCCAGCTCGACCGGCTCCTCGATCCCGACAACGCCGACGTGAAGCTCGATACCTTGAGCCGCGCGGCGCGCGCCGTCGATTGCGAGTTGCGCTTCGAACTGGTCGCCGCGTAGGTAGAGCGCTCCCTTGGGTCGAGGGAGTGGTCGCCTGTTCAATCGCCAATCCCCTTTTGAGGCTTCCCTCAGGCGCGCATGGACGCCGCCGGCGCGTCAAGAATGAACCCTGACGGGCGCGCCTGAAGGCGCGTTCTTGACCCGCCACCGTACGCCATGCGGAGGGCTTGGGAAGCCCTGAAAGGATCATTCCCGGCCAGGAAAAAGGGCCGGAGGCGGACCGGAATCCGGGGCGAAAACGCGCCCGATCCGCGATCAAAATCCTTCTCTTTAGCCGCTAAAAAACGGCGCGCGCCGCACGAAAAACCGCCCGAAATTTTGATCAAAAACCCGCCCGAAAAGGCGCCGAATCCGATGAAAAATCTCGCGTCGAGCGCCCGAAAAATCTCCTCGCGTCGGGCGATTTTTGCGTGCAGACTTCAAACTCGCGTCTAGGGATTTTTTTAGCGAAAGGAGGCCTTATCGAGGGAAAATCGACCGCAAATCATTGGCGCGTCTGAGGAATTTGCCTTCGTCTTCGATGCGGTTCGGCGGCCGGATTAGTTGTCCACAATGATCCGGTGAACAACATCGATCCTAACGGCGAGTTTATTGTAGCGCTTGCCAATCCTTTCGTCCGAGGCGCGATAGGATTCGCAGCCGGCGCGATTGTCGGCGCTGGCGTAAATGCGGTTGCGCAAGTTGCCAGTAACGGGGGCTTCAATAACTTTTCAGTTGGATCCGCGCTGGGTGCGGGCGCAGCGACCGGCGCTGTGGCGGCCGCCGTTGCGGTGAATCCCGCATTAGCTACTCAACCGGGTGCCCTCGCCGCGGGCGGAGCAGTTGCGGCCGGAGCGGGTTCAGTTGCGGGTGATGCGATCGACAATAAACCCATCAATGCCGGCAAAGCTGTCGCTGCCGCCGCTGGTGGCGGGCTAGGCACACCAGTCGGTGCCGCTCTCGCCAAGGGCGTTATTGGGGATGCAGCTGGCGCGGCTGTGGGTGAGGCATCTGCTGCTGGAGTGACGATGACCGCACAAACGACAGTCCAACTGGGACAGTCTGCAGTCGATGGTGCTAAGGGTGTAGCCGATCAACTTATGGGCGCACTTGAAGGTGCAAAAGAGCAGGCTGCCTGCAGTGCTTCTGGTGGCAATGACGGACCATGCTGATGCCGAATCATCAACCAAATCCGAACTTCAAAAGAACCTTTGTTGGCGCGCTTTTGATCTTAATACCGATCTTCTGGATCTTCTGGTTTCTGGGGCCGAGAAACGAGCCGCTACAGTTTTTGCTATTCTCCACAGCGGTCGCCGTTGCGTGTGCGTTAGCGCTGGCAGTGATGAATGCGTTGCTCAATCGGAGTCGCAAAGGAAGCGAATAGGTTGGCGCTACGGCAAGATAAAAGCGATGGTGCATCGCGGGTCTGCACGTCAGGGGTAATCCCCCCGTTTTTAGCGGGGTTGGTCGATAGACTTCACGCGGCGCATTTC
>CAZHUI010000073.1:0-17238 GCA_964535605.1 uncultured Caulobacterales bacterium | reverse complement strand
CCGTGCAGGGGCGCGGGGGATGGCGCGACGATATCGGTAAGGACACGTTCTTCGGCGCCCACAAAGGCCGTCTGGCCGTCGAAAAAATCCGGACGCTGCGGCGGCGCCACGGCAAGCGCGGCGGCGCCGGCGAGCGCTGATCTTCGGGTCATTATCATTCGATCGAGGCGACGCGCACTTTCGCGCTTGCGCTTCGGCCGCGCCTGTCGACAACGGCGATGTCGTAAAAGCCGGGCGCGGCGGGACGCCAGACGGGGCGGCCGTCGCCCGCCTCGCCCGTCACGGCTTCGCCGTCTACATACCAGGCGTAATCGCCGGCGCCGCCGCTCGCCGCAAAGACGACGCCGTCGCCGCCAAAGGCGTCGGGAAAGACTTCCGAGCCCGGCACCGGATAAAGGATCAACGGCGCCGTTTCCGTCGCGGGGCGGTCGAGCCGCACATGCGTGAAGGTCTCAACTATTTCGGCTTCATCGGGATGCGAGTTGACGGCGCCATTCGTCAGCGCATCCATCAGGGCGAAGAGAAGCGGCGCCGCCGCCTTGCGGCCCGTCTCCCCCGGCCTCGGCGCGCCGTCGGCGCGGCCCGTCCAGACGACGATGGTGAGGCCATTCGCATGGCCCGCCGCCCATGCGTCGCGGTACCCGTACGAAGTGCCGGTTTTGTAGGCGATCACAGGCGCGGAAGCCGACAGCAACGCCGGCGCGCGGCCCGCAAGCGACGGGGCGCCGCGCAGGATCGCGTTGATGCGGTCGGCTGTTTCCGCGGAGAACAATAGCGCCTCGTCCCGCTCCCCTTTAGCGCCGCCCATGAAAGTCATGGGACGGATCGTTCCGCGATTGGCAAGGCCCGCGTACAGCGCGGCGACATCGCGCATCGTGACGCCCGCGCCGCCGAGCGCCAATGCAAGGCTCGCTTCGTCCTTGGCGCTTTTGCGCTGAAAAATTTTCGCGCCGGCCGCTTTCAGCGCCGCGCTGAAGCGATCGACGCCGACTCTTTCGAGCGTCGCAACCGCCGGCACATTGAGCGAATGCTGGAGCGCTTCGCGCACACGCACTTCGCCGCGGAATGTGCGGTCGAAATTCTCCGGCCGGTAGCCGCCAAAGCCGCGCGGCATGTCGTCGATCACGGTGTCAGGACCGAGAACGCCGTCCTCAAACGCGAAGGCGTAGATGAACGGCTTCAGGAGCGATCCGGGAGACCGGACGGCGCCGGTCAGGTCGATCCAGCCGCCTTTGGCGTCAAGGCCGGAGGAACCGACGCTGGCGACGACTTCCATCGTCGCATTGTCGATGACAATCGCCGCCGCGGTGGCGCCGTCGGAGAATTGTGCCGCGTGCGCCGATACGAGACGCTCGGATGTCATTTGCTTCGCGATGTCGAGCGTCGACGGCACGACGGACTCGCCGGACTTCGCCCCGGCGCTCAGCATGCGCGCGGCATGGTAGGCGATACGCGGAAATTCCTTGCGGGCGCCGATTGCGGGGGCGGCGCGCGCTTCCTCCGCGATTGCGGGATCGAGGCTGGTCGCCTCTACGAGCCGGTCGAGCACGGCGCCGCGCGCCGCTTTCGCCGCCTCGGGATGCCGATCCGGCCGGCGCGCTTCCGGCGCCTGCGGCAATGCGATGAGCAGCGCGCGTTCGGCGGGCGCGAGGCGCTCCGGCTCCCGCCCGAAATAGATAAGGCTCGCCGCGCGCACGCCTTCGAGATTGCCGCCATAGGGCGCCAGCGTCAGATAGAGTTCGAGGATCTCGCGTTTTGACAGGCGCCGCTCCAGCTGCGCTGCGCGCGCCATCTCGATGAGCTTGGAGACTACCGTGCGCGGACGCGGCTCGAGGAGGCGCGCGGTCTGCATGGTGATGGTCGAAGCGCCGGACGTGACTTCGCCCGATCGCGCCGACGACAGCGCCGCGCGCGCGACGGCGAGCGGATCAACGCCCCAATGCGACCAGAACCGCTTGTCCTCAACCGCAATCAGGTCGGCAATGAATTGCGGATCGATGTCGTCGAGGTCGGCGGAAAACCGCCACCGCCCTTCCTCTGTCGCGAAGGCGTGCAGCCAGTAGCCGTTTCGATCAGTGACAATGGCGCTGACGGCGTCAGCGCGCTCAATCGGCGGCGGCAGGGCGAAGTCGGCCAGCAAGACCCCGGCGAGAAACGCCAGCGCGGCTGTCAGCATCCTTCGAGACGCGGCCCAAGGGGGCCGCTCCTCAGGATGAAGTCTTCCCTTCATCCTGAGGAGCCGTAGCGAAGCGAAGGCTTCACGAAGGATGGACCACGCAAAGCGCATGTCCGGTTCCTCATTGCGACGCGGCGATTTTCACGCGCCCGCCCGCCGTGCGAGCGAAAACGCCCGGCCTGTACATGTCTTCGATGACGGCGCCGGGAAGAACGAAGTCGCCCGGCGTCACCGCACGCACAAGATAAGCAAGCCGGACGGGATCGCGCGTATAAAGATCAATCGCCGCGACATAGCGGTCGTCGCGCGCTTCCGCGACCTTGGTCCAGGCGATCGGGCCGACCCACTGATAAGGCCCGTTCGCGCCTTCATTGGCGCCGTCTTCCGGCGTCAGGATCGCCTCGATCTCGAAGCCCGCCGGCAGGAGGTCGGCGATGATCGCCGGATGCACGCGGTCGGACTTCGCCGTCGCCGTCAGCACGACGACAAGGCGGTCGTTCTGCTTAACCGTCGCGGTGTCGGCCGGCCGGCCTTCGCGGGTGAAGAGACGCTTGGTGAGATCGAAGCCCTGCGCCGCCGCCGCTGGCGCCGATGCCGGCGATCCGTAGACGGAAACCGATGCGAAGATCGGCCCCTGCCCCGCATTTTCAAACGCGGCGCCCTTGGCGAGTTCGTCCGCCGTCAGCGAGAAGCGCGGCGCAGGCGAGACGCCCGAAATCGCCGCTCCGTCGCGCTTCAGCGCGACAGGACCGCCGGACCGCAGAAGCGCCTGCGCCGCGAGCAGCACGAAGGCCTTTTCCTGCGTGTGCATCGCATTCGGCTCTTTCATGAACTCGACAAAACGGTCCGACGCGGCGTTGACGCCGGGCGCGTTCTGCACTTCAGCGAGAAGCGCCAGCACGCCGGCGGCGTCGCGCAACGTCGTCTGGTAATAGTCGCCGGTGTTCTGATGGCCGAGGGCGCCGATCGCTTTTTCGAACGCATTCAGCGAGCGCGCGCGGTCGCCCATGAGCGACAGGGCCGCGGCGACATGCGCCTTCGCCAGCGGGCTCGTCGTGTCATCGAGAAGCGTATCGTGGAAATAGCGGATATCGGAAAGGTCCGCTTTCCCGGCGCGCGCCAGCACGTAATAGACATAGGCGGCGGAGCGGCGGCGCAGCTGATCGGTGGTGTCGTTCGACCACGGCCCCTCATAGGCCTGCATCTGATAGCCGCTATAAACCCAGCGATCGACGCGCGCGATCTGGCCGAGCGCGCCGTAGGATTTCTCCAGCGCTTCTTCCGGCACGCCATAGCCGTCGGCTTTCGCGCGGTAGAGGAAGTCGGTGACATAGGCGCCGAGCCAGGCGGTCGCGCTCGCATCCTGTTCGCGCCAGAGACCGAAGGCGCCGTCCGGTCCCTGACGATTGAGCAGTTGATTGACCGCTTCCTGAATGCGCGGCCGAACAGCGAAATCCGGGCCAAGTCCCGCTTCGCCGCCAAGATCGTTGATATAGAGGAGCGGAAAGGCGGAACTGACGAGCTGCTCCGAACAACCGTACGGATAGCGGTAGAGCGACTCAAGCAGCGGCGCCGGATCGACGCCCCGAAGGCGCGAGAACGACACGCTCGTCTTCGTCGAGCCGGGCACGTAATTCGCGATCAGCGAGCGCGCGAGCGACACGGATTCGCCCGGCAGCAACTGGCTGGTCTTGACTTCGGTCACGGGGAAATACGCGGTGCGAACCTCAATCGGGTAATCGCGCGCGACGTTGAAGCCGCCGGGACCCGTGACATTGAGAAGAACGGCGCCGACGCCGACGGCGCCGGCCGACAGGGGATAGCGCGCGGTCGTCTGCTGTTTCGAGGCGAGCGCCATTTTCTCGTCGATCTGCATCGTCAGCGGACCGCTGCCGCGAACGGCGACGGCGTAATCGCCAGCCGCGCCGTCGACATTGTCGATAAGGAGCGTCGCGTCAGCCTTGTCGCCGGGCGCGAGGAAGCGCGGCATCGAGAGCACCGCAGGCACCGGATCGCGCACGGTCATCGGCCGCGAGGCGGAGCCCAGTTTGTCGGCGCTCCACGCGACCGCCATCAGGCGCAATTCGCCGTTGAAGTCCGGAACTTCGAGCGGCACGGTGACAGCGCCGTCCGCGCCGACTTTCACCGGCCCTTCAAACAAGGCGACGGACTTCACCGGCACGACAGTCAGTCCCTCGCCGCCGAGCTGGTCGCCGCCGAAGCGCTGCGCAGCGCCCAAATTGGCGTCGAGAATGCGGCCGTAATCGTCGCGCACGTCAACGCCGAGCCGCTTCTTGCCGTAATAATGCGCGACCGGATCGGGCGAGGCGAATTTCGTCAGCCGAAGGATGCCTTCATCGACCGCGGCGATGGTGAGACGCACGTCTTCGCCCCGCGCCGCGCCTGCAATCTTCACCGGGGCGTTGATTTTCTGGCGCGGGCGAACGAGGTCCGGCGCCTCGACGGACACCTTGAAGGTCTGCGCGCCCATGTCGAAGCCGACATAAGCGACGCCCATCGCCCGGCGCGGGATCGGACGCTTCACGGCGTCGCGCGGCGTAACGATCGTCGTCAGCACATAGAAGCCGGAGCCCCACGAAGGATCGGTGGCGACCGAAATCTCCTGGCCCCTGTCGCCGACCTTGAGGCGCTGAACCGAATGCACCTTGTCGGTCGCAATCGCGACAATCGCTTCGCCTTCATAGGGCGGGTCGAGATAGAGCTTTGCCGTCGCGCCGGGCGTGACCTTCTCGCTCGTCACCGTGAGCGTCGCCTGATCGGGCGTATCGGCGCCCGACTCATAGGACCGCCAGCCGACATAGAAACGAATATCCGTCGACGCTTTCGACGCCGGGTCCGTCGCCGTCAGGCGATAGGAACCGGGATCGAGCGCCTGCGAAATGCGCGCCGCGCCTGCCGCTGTCGCTTCCGTTCGGCCTTCCGCAACGAGCACATCCTTATAGGACCGGCGCCACCGCCACTCGCCGTTTTCGCGATACCAGTCGAACCAGTAATCTTCCTCGACGAGGCGCCATTCGAGGCTCGCCGCCGCCTGTTTGCCGGCATGGTCGACGATCACCGCATCAATTTCGGCGGGCGCATTCTGCGCAAAGCCATAACCGTCGCCGGCGAGCTTGAGGCCGAGATAACGATCATCAGGCCGAACGGGGATGCGCGCGCTCTCGCGAACGACGCGCCCGCCGGGCTCCACAACGCCGACGACAAGATCGGCGCGAAGCGGCGCGCCAAAATTCTTCGGCGCTTCTTCGACGCGCAGTTCGACACTCGCCTTGCCGGCTGCGTCGGTCGTCGTGCGCGCAAGCGTCAGGAAGCGTTCGTCGAACCGGCCATCGACGGGCCCGAAACGATAGCCTTCAAGCGCAGGGAAGGGATTGGGATCAAGACGGAGCCGTGCTTCGCCTTCAACGCCGAGCGCGCCGGCGGGCGCGCCGTAAAGATACCTCGCCTCTACGGCGACCGCGCGCACTTCGTCCCCGCGCATCGGCAGCTTCTCATCGACGGCGAGCTTCACTTCGATCCGCTGCGGGACGAAGTCTTCGACGGAGAACGTTTCCGAGCCGACAAGCCCTACGCCGTCCGCGTGCGCCTCGATGCGCCAGAGGCCGCGCGGCGCCGAGCGCGGAATGTCGTAGTCGAACGAGAAGCCGCCGACATCGAGCGTGTCAATGCGCTGCTTCGACGCCTCGGTAGAATTCGGACGGAAAACCGTCACGGTCAGCGCGCGATCGGCGGCGAGCCCCGCGCTGTCGCGCACGAGACCCGAAATATGCGCGGTCTCGCCCGGCCGGTAGATGCCGCGGTCGAAATAGAGAAAGGCGTCGATGACTGACGGCGCAGCGCGGCCGTCGATATTGCGATCCGACAGATCGAGCGGCGCGCGATTGAGGTCGAGCGCGGCGAAATCCTGATCGGCGCCGTAAGCCATAATCATGCGCGGCGTCAGCTGATAGTCGCCATTGACCGCCGATTTTTCAAACCGCGCGCGGCCGTCCGCCGAGGTCGTTGCAAGCGCCAGCACGTCATTGTTCGACGCCACGAGTTCAAGCTTCACGCCGGAGAGCGCCTTGCCGCTGGCGATCGAGCGCGCGAAGACGTCGATGCCCTCCCCGCTTGAATAGCTCGTCATCGCGATGTCGGTGAACATCACCCAGCGATAGGCCTGCGCCGCACGATATTTGTCCGCGCCGGTCGAGGCGTCTTTCAGTTTCACGTAATAGGCGCCGGGGGCGAGGTTCGGCAGCGCGGCGCCGAGCGGGAAGACGGTCGTAACGGCTTCGTTCTCGACCTTTTTGACCGCGAGTTCCTTCTCAAAAATCTTGGCGCCGACGTCCTCGCCGCTTTCTTCGTCATAGACGTAGAAGTAATCGTCCTCGGGCGAGGACTCCCCGCGTCCGATCGTTTTGCGCGCGAGCGATCGATCCGATACGCGGTAAACGGCGACACTCAGTTTCGAGACGTTGACGGTTTCGAGGCCGAGGCCGTCGGCCTCAAGGCGCGGCAGGACGACGCCGTCGCCGACAAAACCGACATAAGGCGGCTTGTCGCCGTAAGCGATCGTCACTTCGACGGGGCGCTGAAGGCGTTCGCCGGATTTTGACGGCGTGTTGGCGCGCACGCGCGCCTTGTATTCCTTGTTGAACGCGAGCCCGGTGAGGCAGAGGCTTTGGCCCGCGACGGTCACGGCGGGCTTGGCGTCCGGGGTGACGCGCACGTAGTCGGCGTAATTCGTCTTACCCGACGCGTCGAGGTCGCGGGTGAACTGAAGGCAGGCGCGCGGTTCATCCCCGCTGGTCTCAAGAATCAGACGGTCAAAGGTGAACGTCTTTGCTTTCTCGGCTTCGGCGCGGCTCGCGCTTTCGGAGCGAACGTCCTGAAACGGGTGCTCGCGGGCCTCAACGTCATAGACTTCCCCGGCGCCGCCGGCGCTCCGCGACCCGCCCGGCAGGCCGCGATCGATCGCCTGCCCGGCAAAAATGCCGATTCCGAACGAGACCAGCACGGCGCCGGCGCCGAGCACCATCAGTTTTCTGTCCATCCCCGCCTTCTCCCTCACGCGACATCCGGCCAAAGAGGTTCGGCCCGTCCCCCGCGTTCTTAACCCTATCTATGGCCATTCAACGCCCAAATGAAACAGTTTCGCAGGCGGCGTCAGGGCGCTTTCAAGGCGGTTTTCAAACGGGCCCGGCCGCCTTAGGAAAGGATGGCGCCGGGAAAGCGGCGTCACGCGCAGTCTCCGTAGCTCAGGCGGATAGAGCACCAGATTCCTAATCTGGGGGCCACAGGTTCAAGTCCTGTCGGAGACGCCAGCGCAAAGGCCGGAAGCGCTTGCTTCGGCGCGCTTTTTGAAGGAACCGGAACCAGCGGCCGGCACGGCGCCAGAGTTAACGATGCGCGACGCTCTTTTGCTATTGGTTATCGTGCTCGGCCTTCTTGCCGCGCTGCGGTATCCGTTTGCCGGCATTCTCACCTGGGCCTGGTTTTCGTTGATGACGCCGCACCAGATGGCGTTTGGCGTGTTCGGGCTGCAACTGAACCTCATCATCGCCGCATGGACGATCGTCGCCCTCCTCATCAACGGCGAAGCGTTCAAGTTCCGCTTTGACGCAATTACCGCCTGGCTGCTCGCGGTTATGGGCTGGCTCTTCGTTTCGCAGGCAACGTCGCTCGACCCCGAAAATTCCGCCGAATATTTCGACCGCTTCACCAAGACGCTGTTATTCGTCATCCTTTGCGTGCAGACGGCGACGAGCCGGTTGCGGCTTCACGCGCTGATCTGGGTCTTTGTGCTGTCGATCGGCTTTTTCGCAGCGAAGGGCGCGGTCTTCACGATCGCAACGCTCGGCGAATTCCGCGTCCAGGGCGTCCCGAACACCGTCCTCGAAGACAACAATCACATGGGCATCGCCATCGCGACGACGCTGCCGATGATCCTTTATCTTCGCAGCGTCGCCGCCAAACCCTTGGTCCGTAACGCGCTCAGCGCATTGTTCCTGCTGTCCGTTTTCTCGGTTGTCGGCACGCAGTCGCGCGGCGCCTTCATCTCGCTCATCGTGTTCGCGGCGTTCTTCTGGTGGAAGTCGAAGAACAAGGTCGCCATCGCCGCGGCGGCGATTTTTTGCGCGATCCCCGCGCTTGCGTTCATGCCGTCGAAATGGACCGAGCGCATGTCGACGATCACCGAAGCCGGCGAGGACGATTCCTTCATGGGCCGCGTCGACGCCTGGGTCATCAACACGAAGTTCGCGGTACAGCATCCCCTGACAGGCATCGGTCTGCGTAACTCCTATCAGCAGGAGCTGGCGGAGAAGGTCGATCCCGTTCGCGCGCCGCGCGCGAAAGCCGCGCACAGCATCTATTTCGAGATGCTCGGCGGCGCCGGGTTTGTCGGCCTGTTCTTTTACCTGATGTTGCTTGCGACCGCCTATTTCAAATCGAACCGCCTCTATCGCGACGGCGCGGCGTTAACGCCGCAACCGTGGAAATCGCGCTTCGGTTACTATGCGCAAATCTCGCTCGTCGTCTTTTGCGTCGGCGGCGCCTCAACGTCGCTTGAAATGTGGGACGGCTATCTGGTCGTTATCGCCTGCACCGCCGCTGCAGCGCGCCTGCCGCGGTCGGAAATGGCGCCCGCAGGCCTTGAGCAGTCGTCTCCGGGCTGGCGCATCGCAGCGCGCGGCAGCCCCATCCCGGCGCTCAGAAAAGAAGCCAACCCCGCCGTCTGATCAAACGACCCTGAGGCGCCCTGCCCGAGACGGGCGCAGCGTTTCCTGGGCGTGGTCGCCGTCATGAACGCCCGCGGGCGTTTCGTCGCCGTCGCAACAGCCGCCGGTCTCGATCTGGATTGTCGATTCGCGGATGCCGAACCGCTCGGCGAGGCGCGCCTTGACGAGAGCGAGCATGCCGAGCCCTTCCGCGCCGCTGCGCAGCCGAACATGAAGCGTCGCCTGCGGATGATCCGGCGTAAGTTGCCAAAGCTGTACGCTGTGAACATCTTCAATATCGCCGCTGACGGTCGCGAGATCGCGGGCGAGTTCGTCAGCGTCAATCCCCTCGGGCGCCCCTTCGAGCAGGATATGCGCCGTTTCCCTTAGGAGGCGGAATGCGGAATAGCCGATAAGGACCGCCACCAGAAGCGACAGCAGCGGATCGATGCGCGTCCAGCCGCTCAGCGCAATGACCACGGCGGCGAGCACAGCCGCGACCGACCCAAGTAGGTCGCCGATCACATGCAGCATGGCGCCGCGCACATTGATATTGTGGGTGGCCGAGCCATGAAGGAGACGGAACGCGATCACATTGGCGATAAGCCCGAGGACGGCGACGACCAGCATCGTCCGCCATTCGACTTCCACAGGATTTATCGACCGCTGGATCGCTTCCCAGATAATCCATCCCATCAGCAGGACGAGCGCGATCCCGTTGACGAACGCCGCGAGGACCTGAAAGCGCCGATAGCCGAAATGCAATTGGCCGTCCGCTGGGCGCATTGAAAGCCAATGCGCGCTGGCGGCGAGGGCAAGCGCGACAGCGTCCGTCATCATGTGCGAGGCGTCCGCGATCAGCGCGAGCGACCCCGACAGGAAGCCGCCCACGAACTCGACAACCATGAAAACGGAAATAACGGCGAGCGCGGCGATCAGCCGCCGGCCGTCCGCTGACTCATGGGAATGGCCGCCCGTCAGCCCATGGGAGTGCGCCGCCCCGGGGGCATGAGGGTGGGCGTGTCCTTGAGCGTGCTCACAATGGGTCATTGGCTCGCCTGAATCCGCCGAAACGCACGGGGGGAGGATGAAGAGCGCGACACGGGCTACTTAGACGCGGACCGCCGACAACAGCAACCGCACGCTCCCCTTAGCGCGGAACTTTTGTGGACTGCCAGCAACAACTTTGTGACGAGTTTGGTCTGATCCGGCCGAGGTTAGTGACGTTATATTGTTATAGTTGCTAGCGTCTCCGCCGGCGTGAGCGTATTGGGGAGGCGGCCCTTTTCAGGGCCGGCAAGCCTCGCTCCAAGCGGCGAGCGTGAGCCAAGAGGGTGGGCGTGTCATTGACTGCAGGTCTTGAGCCGGGATTGCTGGCGAGTTTTCTCGCGGCCGCGATCAGCACGGCCGGTCTTCTTTCAATGGCGGCGCTTGGCGACTGGGGCAGACGCAACAGCCCCTATTTTTCTGCTTTTGCGATCGGCGTCCTCCTCGTCGCCATCCTGTTTCACCTCGCGCCGGAAGCGCTCAGCTACGCCAATGACGCCGTCAACTGGGTGGTCGCCGGATTTTTCGCCATGGTCGGCGTCGGCATGCTGCTGCGCCTTTTCACCGACAGCCAGCGCAATCTTCTGGGAGCCGCGTTCGGCTACGCCTCAATCATCGCGCTCGGCTTTCATTCCTTCGTAGACGGACTAATTTATGAAGCGACCTATCATGCCGAGTTTTTCACGGGCACAATCGCGACGCTCGGACTTTTGCTGCACGAATTCCCGGAAGGCGTGATCGCCTACTTCCTTGCGCGCGGCGCTGGACTTGACCGGACGGCGTCGATCCTGTGGGCGTTCGTCGCCGCTTCGGTGACGACTGTCGCCGGGGCGTATCTGGCGATGTCTTACATCGAAAGAGTCGCGTCCCTCCCGATTGGCCCACTGCTCGGCCTGGCCGCCGGAGGGCTCTTGTACATCATCATTTTTCATCTGGCGCCGCACGCGTCGGGGACGCCGCACAAGCGCGGCTACCTGATGGCGAGCGCCGGGGTCGCGGTCGGACTGGCGGCGATCATCCTCCACAGCTTCGACCTTTGACGGCCGAAGCGAGGGATGCGGGCGCGTCGCCAATGGCAAGCACCCGCTGCGCTCTCCCGCCTACCCAAACGTGAAATCGTCCGCGGCGAAGCCGGCGACGGTGGCGCTGGCGACGGTGATGGTGTTGCCTCCGCCGAAATTGAAGACGACGTCGCCGCCGGACTGGCTGGCCGCGGCTATGACTTCGGCAAAACTGTTGAAGGCCGCGCCGAGCCCGACGAGACGGATGACATCGCCTGCGCCCGCGCCTTCCGCGAGGTCGGTGATGCGGTCGGCGCCGAAGCCGCTCGCGAACTCGAACGTGTCGTTCCCGGCCCCGCCGCCAAGCGTGTCGTTCCCTGCCCCGCCGACCAGCGTGTCGGCGCCGCTGAGGCCGGAGATATTATCGTTTCCGCCGCGCCCTTCGAGTCGCGACCCCGCGCTGACGCCGACGAGTCTGTCGCCAAAATCGGAGCCGGTTACATTCTCCACCGCGATCAAGGAGTCTTCGGTGAAGCCGCCAACATAGGTACCGGACGCGTTCAACGATCCGCCAGTGATGCCTGTGCCATTCGTGAGATTGATGTTCACGCCGCCGGTGCGGTCGGAGTAATCCGCCGTATCGGTATTGGCGCCGCCGTCGAGCGTGTCGTAACCAGTGCCGCCGTTGAGCGTATCAGCGCCGTCGGCGCCTTCGAGCGTGTCGGTCGCCGATCCCCCGTGCAGCGAGTCGGCGCCTGCGACGCCGCTGATCCGGTCATTGCCGCCGGCGCCGGACAAGAACGAGCCCGCGCTTGCGCCCACCAACCGGTCCCCATAGGCGGAACCGATAGCATTCTCGATCGCGGCGAGCGTGTCCTCATTGGCGCCGCCCTGATAAAACCCGCCGGCATTCAGCGCGCCGCCCGTGATGACAACATTGTTGACGAGATTGACGCTGACCCCGCCGGTCTTCTCCGAATAGTCGATCGTGTCAGCGCCCGCCCCGCCGTTCAGCGAGTCATTCCCGGCGGCGCCGACCAGCGTATCGGCGCCGTCGCCACCTTCCAGCGTGTCGTTCCCAGCTTCGCCCCAGAATAAGTCCGCGCCAGCGAAACCCGATACGCGGTCGCCGCCGCCGCCCGCATGAATGACGGAAGCGACATTCGCGCCGACGAGGCGGTCGCCAAAGGCCGTGCCGAGGATGTTTTCGATCAACGTCAGCGTGTCTTCGAGCGCGCCGCCAGAATAGAAGCCCGAGGCGTTAAGAGAGCCGCCGGTGGTCGCTGTGCCGCTAAACAGGTTCACGCTGACACCGCCGGAGCGCGTTGAATAGTCGGCGGCGTCCACGCCGTCGCCGCCGTCGAGCGAATCGAAGCCAAGGCCTCCGTCGAGGCTGTCGGCGCCTTCGCCGGCCTCAAGCAAGTCATTGCCATGTCCGCCAACGATTGAGTCCGCTCCCGACCCGGACTTCAATGTGTCATCGCCGCCGCCGAGCGACGCGACAACGCTCGCGCCAGCCGCGGTGGCCACCACGAAATCGGCCGCGGCAGTTCCGGAAACGTTTAACGGCTGTCCGAATCCCGACTGCATTAACGACACGCCGGCTATCAACCCCGAAGGCGTCGGCTCGTCTTCAGCCGTTTCGTCGTCGTCAAGTCCGAGATCTGAAAGCGTTCCTTTGACGAGATCGGCGACGGAAAGTCCTACAGAATTCGGACCTCCGTTCGGATCGCTAAACGAAGCTTGAATTAAAGGCGCGCCGCCGTCCGGCGAGCCAAATCCTATTCCGATAACTGACAAGAATTGCTCGATGCTCGAGTATCGCATAAGAGACAGATTAGTCGTCGATGTGTCCAAGCCCTCGTCAACTGTCATGCCAATATAATAGAAGGCCCCGCTGTCGCTCACAAAACCGTGGTGATAATGAGCCATCGGGTCCGATCCCGGAATCGGATCCTCGGGATTCTCCATATTGCCGGGGCTTCCGGGATTAAGAAAAGCGAATGTGGTGATGCCACCGCCGACTGCGTCGATAAAGCCCGTGTCAATGTTTCGGACAAACAGCTTTGTGCCGGCGTCTTGATCGAAGAAGAAGTTCCAGTGGACGTTCGTTTCCCCATACTCCTGAGAAACATCGATCAAATAAATGTCATCGCCAAGCCCGCCGTCCAGTTGAATGACGATCTCGGTGTCGAGAAACTCCGTGGCGATAAGCGCCTGTCTTTCGGATTGTGAAAGCGCGGCGTAGTCGAACGATGCCGGCCGCAGATTTCCTAGAATGTCAGCGCCGTCGCCGCCGGCGACTGAATCGATTCCTTCTCCCCCGAAAAGCGAGTCACCTCCCGTTCCGCCGGTCAGCGTATCGTTCCCGCCGCCGCCGTCGATGCCGATTGAGCCGGTGAAGCCGTCGAGGTCGATTACGTCGGTGCCGTTCGACGCGATCAGAACTTCAATGGAAATAAGCGTATCGACGTCGCCATATGTGTCAGTGACCTCAAAATTTGGAAGCGAGAACGGCGGTTGAATGGGTAAAGCGAGGACGGTGATTCCATTTGAACCAACTTCAGAAGAGTAATCCGCCGTATCAACGCCATTGCCGCCATCAAGCTCGTCATTGCCGGCGCCGCCGCTCAACAAATCGTCGCCCGCCCCCGTAAGCAGCCGATCGTCAGCCTCTGTCGCCGTTACAATGTCATTACCTTCGCCCGCAACATAGGCAACGCCGTTTTGAACGAAATCTTGCAAAAAGGCTTGATTGGCGACATCGATGTTCTTGGCCTGCGTTCCGATCAACGTGTCATCGCCGATTGAGCCGTATACGACGACACGCTCGATCCCATCAAGAAATCGAATCGCGCCGTCATTGTTGAAGACGCTTTCCGTTAGATCGAGAATTTCCGGCAACCTCAGCTGGTTTGAACTTGAAGACTGGACAACAGTTAGCAGATCATTGATGTAAGAATTACTTGTATAGGTGTATGCCTGATAGTCATCGATGAATATAAAGTTTACTTTTCGGCCGATTCCCGATGGGTCGATCCGGTCTTCGAGGAACACGTTCGCAATATTCGTCAGCGTATCGCCGCCATTCAGGTCGAAATTTTCGAATGTACCAGGATTTACAAACTCTTTGACGCGAAAATTTACAATTTCACGTGTGCCGTCGGCATTGACGACGAACCTAGCGGTTGTTTCGTCAATTTCGAATGCCGTATTGTTCCAAATGAGCACGCGCTCCGCGTAGTCATCGATATCGTCGGCAAAGAGCTTTTGGTCGAGTTCAATAATTCTTGAAAACGTGCGGCCGGAAACCTGCTCTAGAATGCTTTCGATTTCGTCCTCAGTGTACTGACGCCCGAATTCGATCAGGTCTTGATCAATAGCGCTCGTCAAGTCGCCCGAAAAGAAGCTTTGGACGACGTCGAATCGGGAGGGGTTGGCAAAACGCCCGGGACCTTCGGTGATGTATGACGCGCGAGAAACCGAAAAAATCGTAGCCTCTGCGTCAGCGGAACGTACAAGATTTGCTGACAACAAATCCGCGGGTGTCGATGCGGCGCCATAAAGATAAAGGTTCAATACCTGATCAGCTGTCAGCGGCGTCGCCTCAAATCCTAGCGTCATTTCGTCTCTCGCTTGATGATTCGATTATCCCAAAGAACTCCGCCCCAGAATGCGTCGCCGCAGTTCGAAACAGCGGTCCAAATCGGTTGAACATAGCTGCAGGTTTCGCCAGACTCGTTGGCGTACGTCACCAAGTAGCGGCCGGCGACAAAACCGGCGTGGCGACCCAAGAGCCGGTCGATCCGGCGGCGCGGAATTTCTTCCTCCCCAATTTCGCCAATGTGGCAACAATCGGGATTGGCAGCTAGAAATTCGTCGACGCTTGAGTAGCGAACCAGCTTCAGGTTTTTCATTGTGCTGAAGCACGCCGGAAGTGTCACACGAGGACTGATTGAGTTTGACGCGAGAAATTCTGCATCTTCGTAAAGCCTGCTTATATGCAAATCAGCGACAAGCTCAATCATTCTCTGTTCCGTCAAACGGGTGACTTTGAATTCAAGAGGTGCAACACAATAATTGGCATAGTTGAGTCCGCCTCCGGAAAGCAGCAGAAAGGAAAAGATTAGAATGGCGTTTCTGAAGATCTTCATCGACCTGCCTGAAAATGATTTATCCGCATCGAATCACTCTCCTCTTTGCAACAATACGACGTTGCCCCCCCCAAATGGCAAGGGCAAGCACGCCGTTCTTCAAATATTCATGAAATCTGCGCAAAATTAAGCGCAGAAGGCGCCGCAATGACGGCGCTCAGACGATCGCCGCAGGGGCTGTTACCCCGCCAATGCCGCCTTCGTCGCTTCCGCGAAAATCTTCAGCCCTTCGTCCAGATGCGCGTCGGAGATCGTCAGCGGGACGAGGCAGCGCAGACATTGCGCGTAGGCGCCGGCGGTCGTCATGATGAGGCCGCGGTCGCGGGCTTCGGTCTGGATTTTAGCGGCGAGGTCGCCGTTCGGCTTCATGGCGTCGCCGTCTTTCACGCATTCGACGGCGATCATGCCGCCGATCTGGCGGACGTCGCCGAAGTGACCCTTGGCGACGCCGTTCGCCAGGCCGCGCCAGCTTGAAGCGACGCGCTCGCCGATCGCATGCGCGCGATTGAGGAGGCCCTCCTCTTCGAAAATGTCGAGCACGGCGAGCGCCGCGGCGCAGGCGACCGGATTGCCGCCATAGGTCGAGCCCATACCCCCGGTCGCGATCTTGTCCATCAGCTCCGCCTTGCCGATTAGCGCCGAGAGCGGCAGGCCGGCGGCGATCGACTTGGCGACGCAGATCATGTCGGGTTCGACGCCCGCATGTTCGAACGCGAACATCTTGCCGGTGCGGCCCATGCCCGACTGGATCTCGTCGCCGATGAGCAGCATGCCGTGCTGGTCGGCGAGCTTCCGGAGCGCCTGCAGAAATTCATGCGGGGCCGGGTTGAAGCCGCCTTCGCCTTGCACCGGCTCGACGATGATCGCTGCGACTTCTTCCGCCGGGATCGCCGTTTTGAAAATGTGGTCAAGGCAGTTCAGGCAGGTCTTGACCGAAACGTGGTGATATTCGTCCGGATACGGAGCGTGGAAAATGCCTGGCACCAGTGGGCCGAAGCCCTGCTTGTAGGGCTTAGACTTGCCGGTCAGCGTGGTCGCCAAGAGCGTGCGGCCGTGGAAGGCGCCTTCGAATGCGATGACGCCGGCGCGACCGGTGATGCGGCGCGCGAATTTGACGGCGTTTTCGACAGCCTCAGCGCCGGAATTGAAGAGCGCCGTTTTCTTCTTCGTCGGGCCGGGCGCGAGCTTGTTCAGCCGCTCGGCGAGTTCGACATAGACCTCATATTGGGCGATGCCGAAGCTCGTGTGGATAAATTGTTCCGCCTGGCGTTTGATCGCCTCCACAACCTTCGGGTGGCGGTGGCCGACATTTAAAACCCCGATGCCGCCGATGAAATCTATGTAACGCTTGCCTTCGACGTCCCAAAGTTCCGCATTCTGGGCCTTGGCGACATAAACCCCTGATTTGGAAGGCAATCCGGCCGGCAGCGCATCGTCGCGGCGGGCTTTCAGCGCAGCATTTGAGGTGAATTCGTTCTTTCCGAAGGACATGGCGATGACCGGTTTTTCAAGGATTTGCGAAGGTTTTACGGGGCTTTAGCACGTTCCGGCTGGTTTGGCAGCGTGCGCGCGGCGGCCCGCCCCTTGCCAGATTCCCCATAAAGGTGTGTACTGACGAAGTCGCGTTACAGCGTAGGCGTACCAATCAGGCGACCTTAGCTGGCCGTTTCCTCCAAGCGGGGGGTGAAGGACCGGCATTCTCGTCCAAGGGAGAGCCCAAGTGACCGACGATACGATTGCGAGGACCATCCTCAAATTCGTGCGCCAGCTTGACGGCGGCGAGACTGAAGAACGCGTCCTCGAAGCCGCCATCGCCCGCCATTGGCTGAACCGCGACGGCTATCCGACGCCCGCGGGACTGAAGCTGATGGATGAATTCGTGACGATGGAACAAGTGACGCGCGCACGCGCCTAGCGCTTGCGCAAACTCTCGATTGTCCGCCCAGGCGCGATGTCGTTCGCCGAGGTTTTAAGATCGAGAACCGCCGGCAAGCCGCTCGCTTTCGCTTCGGCATAGGCCGCCGGGAAATCCTCGGTGCGCGTAACCGTCGCGCCGAAGGCGCCGAAAGAACGCGCGTAGGCGGCGAAATCCGGATTGCGCAAATCGGTGCCGGAAACGCGCGCGGGATAATCGCGTT
>CAZHUI010000072.1:6090-17304 GCA_964535605.1 uncultured Caulobacterales bacterium | reverse complement strand
AGGGGACGCACGAGCTTGTTCGCCGCGCGCTGCTCCATCACATGCGCCGTCCAGCCGGTGATGCGGCTGATGACGAAGATCGGCGTGAAGATCGGTATGTCGAAGCCCATGAGGTAATAAGCGGGGCCGGTCGGGAAATCGAGATTGGGATATATGTTCTTCTCGCGCACCATCGTCGCATCGAGAATGCGGCTCATCTCCCAGAATTCCTTCGCCTCCGCCGTGCCGATGACGTCGACCATCTTCTTGAAAGCGTCGGTCATGGTCGGCACGCGGCTGTCGCCGCGCTTGTAGACGCGGTGGCCGAAGCCCATGATGTTGCGCTTGTCGCGCAGCGCGTCGAGCATCCATTGCTCGGCGTTCTTCGCCGAGCCGACCTCTTTCAGCATGTGCATGACGGCTTCATTGGCGCCGCCATGGAGGGGCCCCTTCAGCGAGCCGACGCCGCCTGTCACCGCCGAATAAATATCGGAGAGGGAGGACGCGATTGTGCGCGCCGTGAATGTCGACGCGTTAAAGGAATGTTCGGCGTAGAGCGTCATCGAAATGTCGAAACATTTGACGATCTCGGGCGCCGGGACCTTGCCGAAGCACATGTGGAAGAAGTTCTCGCAGAAGCCGAGGTCCTTTGTCGCCGGGATCGGATCCTTGCCGTTCCTGACGCGGAAGTCGGCCGCGACAAGCTCGGGGATCTGCGCGAACATGCGGATCGACTTGTCGTAAAGGCCCTTGGGCGAGCTGTCCTCCGCCGTATCGTCCGCCTGCCCCATAAAGGAAATCGCCGTCCGCAGCGTATCCATCGGATGCGCCTTCGGGTTCAGCATGCGGACCAGCTTCAGCATGTCCGCCGAAATGCCGCGCTCGCTCTTTTCCCGCGCGTTGAAAGCATCGAGCTCGGCCTTCGTCGGCAGTTCCTTGTTCCAGATGAGGTAAGCGACCTCCTCCCACCGGCACTTGGTCGCGAGGTCCTGCACCGCATAGCCGCGATAGGTGAGCGAATTCGTCTCGGGCATCACCTTGGAGACGGCGGTGTCATCGGCGACGACGCCGGCAAGGCCGTATTTAACGTCAGACTCTGTCATTTCAGTTCCCTCGTAACAGGCAGTAGGCAGTAGGCAATAGGCAGTGACGTTGCGATCAAACGGCTGGGCTACTTTCGATCGAGCGTATCAACGCCCGGAGCATTCGCCCGATCTCGTCTGCGCGTGCAAGCAACGTGGTTTCGCACTCCTCCGATACGAGACCGATGCGCCGCGACAGCATGACATGCGTCTCCAGCTCCTTGACGGACCCTTGAGCGTTCTTGAGGACTTGCCCATAGGCGCCCTTGCTGTCGCGACCATATCCCTCGGCAATGTTTGCGGGTACGGACGCTGCGCTGCGTCGAATTTGCGACGTCAGGCCATAAAGCTCCTCACGTGGAAAAGACTTTGTTTCAACGTAGCAGGTGACCGCGAGATCCATCGATTTCTGCCAAACCAACAGATCGCGATAGGACTGAATCGAATCGCCATCACGCATGGCGCGGCTCTCCTGTTCTACTGCCTACTGCCCACTGCCTACTGCCTAACCTTTCGGCGTGTCGCCGACCTGGAAATTATAGATCGACTGATCGAATTGGTTGTAGTCGTGATAGCGCAGCAGATCGTAGAGATCACGCCGGTGCTGCATGATGTCGAGGACGCCGTTCTGGTCGCCGTCTTTCAAGATCGCGTCGAGGCCCTTTTCGGCGCCGAACATCGCAAGGCGCAGCGTCGTCACCGGATAGATGACGAGGTTGAAGCCGAGATTTTCGAGTTCCTTTTTGTTGAGAAGGCGCGACTTCCCGAACTCCGTCATATTGGCGAGGATCGGGACCGTGATCGCTTTCCTGACCGCCTCGAATTCCTTCTCGTTCGCCATCGCCTCGGGGAAGATCATGTCGGCGCCGGCGTCGACATACGCCTTCATGCGGTCGATCGCTTGATCGAGCCCTTCGACCGCGCGCGCGTCGGAGCGCGCGATAAGGATGAAATTCGGATCGCGCTTGGCTTCCGCCGCGGCCTTCACGCGCTGCACCATCGTCTCGACGCTGACGACTTCCTTGCCGTCGAGATGTCCGCAGCGCTTCGGCATCACCTGGTCTTCGATGTGGCAGGCGGAAAGCCCCATCTCCTCCATCGTGCGGACGGTGCGCGCCGCCGCCATCGGCTCGCCGAAACCGGTGTCGATGTCGATGATGGTCGGCAGATCGGTGACGCGGCCGATCTGGTGCCCGCGCTCTGCGAATTCCGTCATCGTCGAAATGCCGATATCAGGAAGGCAAAGATCGGCGCTCATCACCGCGCCCGAGATGTAGACGCCGTCGAACCCCTTGCGCTCGATCAGCTGCGCGCACAGCGGATTGAAGGCGCCGGGGAACTGCAACAGCTTTCCGGATTTCAGCTTGGCCCGAAAGTCGGCGCGTTTCTCGGCGGCGTGTTTTTTGGTGAAGAGCATGGATAAGATTCCAGTGTTGCGCGGCCCGGAGCGAACGCCTTCAAGTGCTCCGGCGCTTGCGTTCCGGCGTGATCAGGGCAAGGCGCGGAAAATAGGTTCGATAGACCATCGGGTCCCTTGTGAGCAGTTCGTATCCGGCGACAGCGGCGTGCGCGCCGATGAAAAAATCAGGAAGGGTCGTCGATTTCGCCCCGCCGCGTTTTTTGTACGCGGCGAAGGTCTTGCCGGCAAGAAACGCCGCCTCGAATGGCACCGGCTCGCGATTGACGATCGTCGCCGGCAACGCGTCCTCAAATTCCTCGATGCGCGAGAATCGAATGGAGGCCTCCGCGTAAACGACCGCATTAATGATGAGCCGCGCGCGGTCAGCCGCCTCTGCGAGCGCCGCGCTCGACCACTCAAACCACGCCGCGTCCTCCGTAAAGACATCAAGCAGCACGTTCGAGTCGATCAGGACACCTGTCATTTCGACCGGGTCAAGGCCATGATTTCATCCGTCGTCAGCTTCACGTCGCCGCGCCCGCGCATGCGGGCGACAAGCGCAAAACCGCGCGCGGGCCGGCCGCCTGACCGGACCTTGCGGAGGCGCACGACGCGACCGTCAAATTCAAATTCCACTTCAGTGTTCGGCAGGAGCCCGGCTTTTTCCCGGATTTCCTGCGGAATGGTGACCTGACCTTTGGATGTGACGCGCATCGGAGTCTCCTTTCTTACTGGTAATAGTAAGAATTCATGTGGCGACGGTCAAGCCGCTGAGCTAGAAAATCCCCTTCGCCGGGTTCTCCTGCAAATATCCCTTCGGCGCGACAGGATTGAGCATCAGCACCTCCGCCGCCGTCAGGTTCGGCAAGCGCTGCACCAGCTCAAGGAAGCGCGCCGATTCCTTCGGGTCGAGGATATCGTCCGTCAGGGTGCGGAACTTCTTGATATATTCCGGGCGCCGGAAGGGGCGCGCGCCGAACGGGTGCGCGTTGGCGATGCCGAGCTCGTCGACGAGGGTAGAGCCACCCTCAAAGGTCACGACGACTCGCGCGCCGAAGGCTTTTTCTTTCGGGTCATGGCTGTGATAACGGCGCGTCCATTCGGCATCTTCGACCGTCGAAATCTTGTGCCAGAGCTTCACGGTGTCGGCGCGCTTGGCCCGCTCCGGCGCGTAGGAGCGGACATGGTGCCATTCCCCGTCCTGCAGCGCGACAGCGAAAATATACATGATCGAATGGTCGAGCGTTTCGCGGCTGGAATTCGGGTCCATCTTCTGCGGATCGCCCGAGCCGGTGCCAATGACGTAATGCGTGTGATGCGAGGTGTGCAGAACAATCGACTTCACCTTGTCGAAGCCGCCGCGCTTCTCGATTTCCTTGCCCATGCGGAAGGCGAGATCGATGAGCGCCTGGCTCTGATATTCCGCCGAATGTTCCTTCGTGTAGGTCTCAAGGATCGCGCGCTTGGCCTCGCCCTTGCCGGGAAGCGGCACGTGATAGGTCGGCTCGTAGGGGCTGAGCCCCTTGTCGCGCGCCGTGCGGCCGTTGAGGATGTAGGAAAGCGGCCCGTCTTCGCCTTCATAGGCGGGGCTCGGCGCGCCCTCCCCGCGCATGCAGCGGTCGACGGCTTCGATCGCCTGCTTGCCGGCATAGGCCGGCGCAAAGGCTTTCCATGTCGAGATTTCGCCTTTGCGCGACTGGCGCGTGGTGATCGTCGTATGGAGGCCCTGCTGGATGGCCTGATAGATAATCTCCGTCGGCAGACCAAGGAGCGTGCCGACTGCGGCCGACGCCGACGGGCCGATATGGGCGATGTGGTCGATCTTGTGTTCGTGGAGGCAGATCGCCTTCACGAGATTGACCTGAATCTCATAGCCCGTGGCGATGCCGCGCACGAGCGCCCGCCCGTCACGCCCGCATTGCTGCGCGACCGCGAGCACCGCCGGAATATTGTCGCCGGGGTGCGAATAGTCGGCGGCGAGAAACGTGTCGTGGAAGTCGAGTTCACGCACGGCGGTGCCGTTCGCCCACGCCGCCCACTCCGCGCACACCGTCTGGTCAGCGCCCGCGCCGAAAAGCGTCGCGCCGCCTTTGCGGGGATGGGCGTAGGCCATCGCGCGCGCCGACTTGATCGGCCCGCGATTGAGCGAGGCGACCGCGACCGAGGCGTTGTCGATGATGCGGTTGATGATCATGTCGGTCGCCTCGGCGTCGACCTCGACGGGATCGCTCGCGACCTCGGCGAATTTCCAGGCGAGCTGGTCCTCGCGCTTCAGATTGTCTTTCGAGCGATGCGCGCGGACGGCGTGCGTGATCATTGGAAATTCCCTTGTTTGTCAGGACCTGAGGCGCGCTTCCGGCGCGGCCGGCAACTGTGGAAAACGCGAGGGGAACCTGCGCCGCCGGCCTTTTCCTGTCAAAGCGCGGATGCGGCGAATCTTCGCGGCAAAACGCCTCCGGAAAACTATTGCTTGACAGGGGCGAGGGAGAAAAGAGCGCTCGGCCGCTATTCGTCCGCAGGCACTTCGGGAGCTGAAGGCTCGCCGTCGCCGTCGGCGTCGACGGCGTCGATCGCCCCGCCCGCGACGGCGCCGCCCGCTTTGACGCCGGTCTTGGCGACGCTCGCGCCGGTCTCGACGACAGCGCCCACCGCGGAAGTCACCGCGCATGCCGACAGGCAGGCGAACAGCAAGGCGGATAAAATTGCGCGAAACATGTCAGGTCGATCCATGGGGCTTCGGGGCTCCGGCGCAGTTCTACACGCGATTGTCGCCGGCGCCGTTAACGGCGCGGCGCATGACGAACAATTCATCGGGGAAGGCTTACGGAAAGAAGACGAGTTTGACCGCCATCGCGACCAGCACGGCGAAGAGCGCGCGCTTGATGAACGCCTCGCCGCGCTTGATGGTCGCGTGAGCGCCCATCCACCCGCCAAGCGCGTTGCCGGCGGCGAGCGCGATGCCGGCGTCCCAGGCGATCGGCGCGTTCGCGGCGAAGACCCACAGCGCCACGAAGGAAAAGACAAGCGCGATGAAAACCTTGTGCATGTTAGTGCGCACGAGATCGAGGCCCATCACGCGATAAAGGATCGGCATCATCAAAAAGCCGACGCCGATCTGGATGAAGCCGCCCCAGAAACCGGCGCCGACCATCAGGAGGTGGCCGGCGAGGAGATTTCTGGCGTCCGCAGTCGCGTCAGGGCGCGGCTTGGCTTTGTCTTCCCCGGTCGCCATCAGGACCAGCACGGCGACCATCACGGCGGCGACGACATGATTGAAAGCGGCGCCGTCGAGCCTGACGCCAACGAGCGCGCCGAAATAGGCGCCGACCGAGGCCGCGAGCGCCAGTGTCATCGACAAGCGGAAATTGGAAAAGCCGTTCTTGAAAAAGGCGCCGACCGCCGTGATATTCTGCGCAATGATGGCGATCCGGTTCGTTCCGTTCGCGACCGGCCCCGGCACGCCCATGAACACCATCACCGGCACAGTGAGCAGCGATCCGCCGCCGGCGATCACATTGATCCACCCCGAGGCGAACCCCGCGACGGCGAGCAGCGCGAGTTGCCAAGGTTCAAGCATGCGCGCGCCGGATGGTCACCAGATCGTCTGTACGCCGAGTTTAGCGATGTTGCGGTCGCTGGAAATCAGCACGTAGCCGGAGGTAATCGCCTGAGCGGCCAGCATTCGATCCCACGGATCGCGAAGCACCTGCGGAAGTTGCGCGGCGGCTTCGGCGGCGACCATCGTGATCGGAAGCTCGGCGAACCCTGCGTTCTCGATGATGGTGCGGAGTTCAACAGGCAATGGCCTGAGTTTGCCAAGCGCGGCCTTGTATCGAAGCTCATAGATCGACGCGGGACTGACAAAAATCGGGACAGCGTCCGATTCGATGATTGCATTGACGTCGGCAGAAAGCGACGCGCTTCCCTCAAGGAACCAGAGGAGCGCGTGCGAATCGAGCAGAAACGCCATCGGCGGTCAGCTTTTCGGATCGTTCGGGTCGAGCGGCGACTCAACGGCGTGTTCGGGTTCAGGCGCAAACGCGTCGTAGGGCGTATCGGGACCGGTCCATCCGTAAAGCTCGCGAAGAATTCCGGGCTTTCGGCGGGGCCAGGCGGCGAGCGCGTTAAGGCGCGCGACCGGTGCGCCGTTTCGCGCAATGATGACCTCCTCGCCCCGCTCCGCCGCCTCTATAAGCGCGGAAAGCTTGGCCTTGGCCTCGGCAATGTTCACCTGGATGGTCATGCAGGACCATATAGTCTGACCATCTGGTCAGATCAAGGCGCTTTCCTTGGTCAGGAACCGGCGGCGAGCCGTCTCTGGCGGCACGAAACACGTCTCCCGCCGCCCGAACCAGCCAATCCGGTTGCGCTGAACGAAATCATAGACGGCGTCGCCGATGAAGCCGGGAACGATGCGCCCCGCCTGTCCGAGCCAGACCCAGGGCGCCGGCAGCGTCCGCGCCGCGGCGATGGCGCCCGCCCATCTGAGATGCGGGCGCCCGTCCGCCAGGACCATAAAGGTGTCGAATTGATCCGCATCGAGACCATAATGGGCGTAGAGAGCGCGCGGTATTTCATCCTGAATGGCGGCGAATTTCGTCTCGCCCTCAGGGTCGCGTTTCAACATCCATTGAACGCCCGAAGAACACAGGACGCATTTTCCGTCGAAGATGAGGAGCGGCGCGGAGTCATCGAACGGCGGCACGAGGGCGTCGACGCGGTAGGAGTATGCGTCGGGCTTGGTCATGCGATTCCAAACCAGTCTTGCCACATCCTTCTTCTAAAGCGGCAAATTGACCAGCCCGTTCCTTGTTCGTTGAGACGAGCGAGTTCCTCCCGCACTGGAAGTTTGTCGGGCGTGACAATGTTCCAAGCCAATCCGAGAGTTTCTAAAACCTTAATGAACCACCAACCCGGATCAGGCTGGCCAGACAACAAGCCGATCTTCGCCGAGCCAGGAAACGCGTGATGATTGTTGTGCCAGCTTTCACCCATGCTGATCAGGCCGGCAACCGGAACATCACGTCCTTGCACCGCCGCATTTCGAACCGTCCAAGTGATATTGCGCGTCGCTTGCCTGTCCTCATGATGAGCAAAGTAGCCGATGAGCCAGTGTCCCGTAACGCAAACTGCAACCCGCGCCGCCACGCCCCATATGACGAAGCTCCACCCGCCCCAAAGATAGAACAGGAGAGCAATTGGCGCCTGTTGCAACATCCATGTGCGCTCCATCCATAGGTAGAATTGGTCAACGGCTAAGCGCTTTTCAAATGCAAGTCGTGGAGCATGCTCTAGCTGCAAGTCGCAATGGCATTGCCAGAAATAGTCTTCAACGATTCCTTGCCCGTGACGCAAATAGGAATGACAAGCCGTCTGTCGCTGCGCCCAATCACGAATATCATGCTGTCGTATCATTCCGAACGGTCCGGCCATCCCGACCAACACGCCGAGATAGATTAAAACATATTCAAGCCATCGGGGGCACTCAAAGCTGTTATGAATTAGCCTCCGGTGCATGCCGACAGAATGGCCCGCGCATAGCGTGAGAGCCGCAGTGGTAATAAACAAGGTTAGCTCTGCGAAACCAAAGGTCACCGGCGCAAACGTAAGGGTGGCGAGCGTCATGCACCCTAGCCACGCTGACTTTGCTTTGCTCCAGACCACCTGCCCAGTTGTCGGGTCAGAATCTGGCGCCGCAACGATCCTTGGCGAGCCTTCAACCAATCGCATGGTCAGATGTCCCAAGCTGAGAGTGATCGTTTGTCCCCAATTGCGAGCCTCGAACATCTCCCACCATCCGCGTCATCGCCGCGTCCAAATCCGTGTCGGCGAACACGAACCCTTCGGAGAGCGCTTTCTCTGGCTTGGCGTTCTGTCCGCCGAGCAACAATTCCTCCGCGAACTGGCCGAGCGCCAATCGCAGCGGCGCCGCCGGGATGCGGAACAGCATCGGCCGTCCGAGCGCGGCGGCGAGCGCCTTGGAGAAGGCGTTATTGCTGACCGCGTTCGGCGCGACAGCGTTGAGCGCGCCTTCGATCGCCGGGTTGCGGATCGCGTAGACAATGAGACGCACGAGATCGTCGCGGCTGATCCAGCTCATCATCTGGCGGCCCTGCCCGAAGGGCGCGCCCATGCCGAACTCGAACGGCAACAGCATCCGAGCGAGAAGGCCGCCGTCAGGGTCAAGCACGAGGCCGATGCGCAAACGAACGACGCGGACGCCGAGGATTTCGGCGCGGCGCGCGGCCTCTTCGACGATGGCGCAACTTTCATGGCTGAAGCTGCTGTCGCAGGCGCTGTCCTTCTCCGTCAGCGGCTCCTCGCCGCTCATGCCGTACCAGCCGACAGCGGAAGCGGCGATGAAGACGTCCGGCGTCTTCGCAAGCCGCGCCATCAGGCCGATGAGGTCGTTCGTCAGAAGGCAGCGGCTTTCGGTGACGCGGTCCTTCTTTTTCTCCGTCCACAGACCATCGGCGAGCGGCTCGCCCGCAAGATGGATGACCGCGTCGATGGTCTCGTCATTGCGGATGGCGGAGAGGTCCGTGATGAGCCGGATCGGCGCCGGCAGCTTCTCCATGGCGCGCTTCGGATCGCGGACGAGCGCCGTCACATGGACGCCCTCGGCGACCATCGCCTCGACGAGGCGGGAACCGATGAAACCCGTCGCGCCGGTCACAAGGATGCGCATGCCCGCCTTCAGACCCGCAGCCAGCGGCCCCGCCCGGCGCACCTTCATCCGCGCGAGCCGGCGCGCCGCGCCGAGGTCGCGCACTCCGAACAGCGCCGTTCCGATCGCGCCGAAGACGCAAAGCCAGGACATGGCGCCATGATTGACGAAGGCGACCCCTGTCCCCTCCCCGCTCCACGCGACGAGCGCCGGCGCAAGCAGCGCGAGAATGGCGCCGTAGTTGAGCGCGAGCAGCGTGTGCAGCACGCGCTCGCTCGCCGGCAGGCGCCGGGAGCGGTCTTCCTCGACGAAATCCATGAGCGTGATGACGATCTCGATCGCGAGAACGGCGAGAAGGATGGCGGCGAAGACACCCTTCGGTTCGGTCCAGCCGATGACGAGGAAAATCGCCGCGTAGAAAATATTGCGTACGCCATGCAGCCGCAATTCGTCCTTTTGCGATGCGCGCCAGGGCAGCCGTTCCGTCAGTTCATGATGATAGAGCGTGTCGAAGGCGCCGAAGGCGATCTGCAGCGCGATAAGGGACCAGAGAAGCGGGTTATCCATGACGGGCCTCCATGTCTTCGAACACCGTCTCCTGATCGATCATCAGGCCAAAGACGGGATGCGTGAGCGTGAGCGTGAACAGAAACCTTCCCGCGCCGAGATCGTGATGACCGATCACCATCCGTCCGGGCGCAAACGACGCCGGCAAGCGAACCCGCCAGCGTGCGAGCCGAACGAAATAATCGACGCTCGAAAAAAACAGCCCGCCGGCGCCCACCCGCAGACGCAACGTCATGCCGAGGCCGAAAAACCTCGTATCGACCACATGTTCTTCAAGGCCGGTCGGGCCGGCGAACTTTTTCATCGAGTGAATGGCCTGCGGAAACCCGTCGCGGCGCGCGTAAAGGCGCGTCCAGACCTGACCCTCGCCGCCCGCCGCATCCGTGACGGCGACGACCGCGTCGCAGTGATTGCAGTGATCGTCGACGGGAAGCGGCGCGCCGATGACGCGCGCAAGGCCGGCGAAGACGCGGCCCGCCGAGTTCATGACAAGGCGGGTCGTCTGTCCGCGATAGAGTGCGCTCGCGCCGATTTTGGGTTTTGCCGAGAATCGCGCGCGCACCGCCAGCGGCAGGCTCGCCCACTCGTCGGCGGCGAGCAGCGATCTGAAGCGATCGTCCGATTTCGGTTCGTGCGCCGCATCGGCGGCCACCATAGGCGCCGGGGAGATGAGTTTTGCTTCAACCGTCATCGTCGCCGCCCCTGTTTTCGCGCGCCTTTATTTCTTCTTCAGAAACGGCGCGAGCAGATCGACCGCCTTGCTCCCGAGCTTGATGAGCGGCAGCAATTGCGCTTTCGGCACGCGGTTCATCTGCTCGTACCAGCCGTTCAGGAGATCGATCAGCCCTTTGAGTTCGCTCAGCCGCGCGACCGCGGCGGGGCTTGTCGCCGGGTCGGCCTTGGCCTCGTCGAGGACGATGCGCAGATCCTCCGCGGCCGGATCGATTTCGCGCGCCTTCCTGATGGCGACGATCTTCGACGCCATCTCCCAGACGTCGCCTTCCGCCTCGTAATGATCGCGACGGTCGCCCATGATCGGCGCGCGACGGACGAGGCCCCAATCCATCAGATCGCGGATCGAGGTAGAGACATTGGAGCGCGCCATCTGCAGGGCTTCGGCGATGTCCTCCGCGTTCAGCGGCCGTCCGCTGACGAAAAGCAGCGCGTGGATCTGGGCGATCGACCGGTTTACCCCCCATGTCGTGCCCATATCGCCCCAGTGAAGGACAAATCGGCGGACCGCCGGGGTCATCTCGATTGGTTTGTCAGTTATTTCTGTCATAACAGAAATATCGGATTGTTTCGGAGGAATTGCAAGCCCCTATCGGAGGCGGGGCGACAGGCCCCCGCGACGCCCGCTATGGGATCGGCCGGTCAAAAAGGGGGAAGCGTTGACAACCGACATTGAAATCGCCCGCGCGGCGCGCCTCCTGCCGATCGCCGACATCGGCGCAAGGCTTGGCCTGCCGCCTGAAGCCGTCATTCCCTATGGCCGCGGCAAGTCGAAAATCGACACGGGG
>CAZHUI010000072.1:0-6080 GCA_964535605.1 uncultured Caulobacterales bacterium | reverse complement strand
AGGCGCGCCAGCGCGGCAGTCCCATTCTCGGCACCGCCAACAATCCGACCCCGGCCGGCGAAGGCAAAACGACGACGACGATCGGGCTTGGCGACGCCTTGAACCGCATTGGAAAGAAAACGGCGATTGTCCTGCGCGAGCCCTCGCTCGGGCCCTGCTTCGGCGTCAAGGGCGGCGCGGCCGGCGGCGGCATGGCGCAAGTGGCGCCGATGGACGACATCAATCTTCATTTCACCGGCGATTTTCACGCCATCACATCGGCGCACAATCTCCTCGCCGCGCTCATCGATAATCATCTCCATTGGGGCAACACGCTCAATATCGACGCGCGGCGCGTGACGTGGCGGCGCGTGATGGACATGAATGACCGAAGCCTACGCGAAATCATCTGCGGCGTCGGCGAGAATAACGGCGTCGTGCGCGAGGCGGGCTTTGACATCACCGTCGCGTCGGAGGTGATGGCGATCCTCTGCCTGTCGGAGGACCTTGAAGATCTCGAACGACGCCTCGGCGCCATTGTCGTCGGATGGCGTCGCGACAAGACGCCGGTGACAGCGAAGGACCTCAAAGCGGACGGCGCCATGGCCGCTCTCCTGAAGGACGCGATTCTCCCCAATCTCGTGCAAACGCTGGAGAACAATCCAGCCATCATTCATGGCGGACCGTTCGCCAATATCGCCCATGGCTGCAATTCGGTGATCGCAACGCGCACGGGACTCGCCCTCGCCGACTATGTCGTCACGGAGGCAGGTTTCGGCGCCGATCTGGGCGCGGAAAAGTTCTTCAATATCAAATGCCGCAAGGCCGGCCTGTCGCCGAAGGCCGCCGTAATCGTCGCGACCGTCCGTGCCCTGAAGATGAACGGCGGCGTCGCCAAGGATAATCTCTCAGCGGAGAATGTCGCGGCGGTATCGGCGGGTACGGTCAATCTCGCTCGCCATATCGAGAATATGCGCGGTTTCGGCGTGCCTGTCGTGGTCGCCGTCAACCAGTTCACGTCGGATACGCCCGCAGAGCTTGCCGCCGTCGAAGCGGCCGCCGGCCGCGCCGGCGCACGTGCCGTGCTGTGTCAGCACTGGGCGAAAGGGTCAGCCGGCGCGGAAGACCTCGCGCGCGCCGTTGTGGAGCTGGTTGAATCCGGCGCCGCGATGTTCAGCCCGCTTTATCCCGACGACATGCCGCTCAAAGCCAAGATTGAAACTGTCGCGGAGAAAATCTACCGCGCCGCACGCGTCGAGTTCTCGGCCGGCGCCGACCGGGCGCTGGCGACATTTGAAAAGCTCGGCTTCGGCCGCCTGCCCGTTTGCATGGCAAAAACTCAGATGAGCTTTTCCGACGACCCGACGCGCCTCGGCGCGCCGGAAGGCCATACGCTGCATGTGCGCGAAGCGCGCCTTTCCGCCGGCGCCGGCTTCATCGTCGCCATCTGCGGAGAAATCATGACGATGCCAGGACTTCCCAAGACACCCGCGGCGGAGCGGATCGGCGTGAACCACCGCGGCGAAATCGAGGGGTTATTTTAAAGCCAGCGGCGTCGCAGCGCGCGCCGACTTCGTCGTGACAAGATAGTCGTAACCAAGAACGAAGAAGCGCTGTTCATTGGTCAGCGCGCTTAGCCCCTTTTGCTCAAGCGCGCGGCGGACAGGGTCGAGAGCGATGACGGTGTATCCTTCCGCGGCGATCGCTGTTTCCTCGACGCCGATCGCTTTCAGAAGGCCGGCTGTCAGATCGGACTTCATGTCCGACGTCTTGAACGCTCCGTCTGCCGACGGCCTGATCGCCGTTTGCCGGCCCGACAGCGGCAGGATCAGCACGCGCAACACGTCGAGGCCGTTTCCGGCTGCAACGCCCTCCGTCAGCGCGCCGAGATCGAACGTCGACAAGAATGTCGAGCCAAGCCCAAGGTGGATCGCTCCCATTTTGAAAAGCGCGCGGGGAGCGGGCCCTTTCGCCGCGCCATACTGGCGCAGGAATTCGCGCCGGATATAAGCGATGCGGTCGGCGTTGCTCGTGTAGTTCTTGCCCGCATTATAGGCGAGATAGATGGCGGCGCTTTCGCTGAGGGCGTCGATGATCGCCGCGGCCTCCTTGTCCTCGCCGAAGGCGGATCGCAGCGCATCGAACGTCTCCGGCGTCGCCGTAAACATAAACATCGCGTCAAAATCGCCGTTGGCGAAAGCCGCGCGTTCCGCGGAGAGGGTGTCGCCAACTATTTTTTTCGCGGCGTCTGTCTTCGCCAGCGCCTCGAGCCGCTCGAGCCAGATGAGGGTTGCGCCGATGAATTCCTGATCGACGCCCCACTGAACGTCGCGGCGGCGCGGCGCATTCTTGAGAAAATAGTCGGCCAGCACGGCGTCTTCTCGCATCCCGAGGAACGGGATCGCGAGCGGGCGCCCCTGGAGCGCAGCGGCCAAGGCGTCCGGACCGCCGTCGCCCAGAATACCCTCGGCCCATTCGTCCGACAGCGGACCAATTTCGACGACATGATTGACGAGCCCGTAGGGACGCGCGGCCTTGGCGAGCGCCAGCGCGATTTCGGGCGGATCGGCGAACCCGTGATCCTCGCCCACGAGGATGAACTGAGCCGACGGCAAGTCGCCGAGGATGAGGTCCGCGCCGGGACCCGAAAGCGCGCCGTTCTCCAGCCGCATGTTGTAAAGTGCAGGCCGGGGGATTTCCGGCCCTTGCGCGGCGGCGAAACCGGCGCCGGAGAAAGACGCGAGGAAAGCGGCAAGAAGTCGGAACATGGCTCTGAGCCCCCAAAGCGTAACGGCAAGACTAGGATGCGTCCGGCGACCGAGTAAACGCGGACCGCCGCGCTCCTCGCTCGCTCCGGCCCGGCCGCGCCCCTTTACGGCCCACTCCCTCGCGCCTATGTCGAAGCGGCTGCCCGGCGCGTCAGGGCGAACTTCCCCGGGGCCGTATCTCACAGAACGGGAGCTGCCTCTGGCGGGGACCCTTGGTCTCCATCACGCGGCGCCCACCTGGTCCTTAGGGTCCAGGGCGAACGTTTCGTCCGACGGCCAGGGCGGCGCTTTTTTGTCTGAGGTCTCGTCGATCCCGTGTTGCCTGTTCTGCCGCCGATCACGCCCGCCTTCGCGTCGAAGGAAATCCTCCGCCGCCGAATGATGGCGGAGCGTCGCGCGGCCGCCAAGGCGCGCCCTGACGCCGGCCGCCACGCCGCGCGCGTCTTCATGGATCATGTGCCAATCCCGGATGGGGCGACCGTCGCGCTCTATCATCCGATGAAAGACGAAATGGATACGAAGCCGCTCGCCGAAGCGTTGCTGGAGCGCGGTTTCAGGATCGCTTTGCCGGTCACGCCGCGAAAACGCGGACCCCTCACCTTTCGCGCTTTCCGCGACGGCGACCCGCTTGATCCGGACCGCTATGGCGTGATGACGCCTCTCGACGGGGCGCCCGAGGTGCGGCCGATGCTGATCGTCGCGCCTTTGCTCGCCTTCACACGCGACGGAAAGCGCCTCGGCTATGGCGGCGGCTATTACGACCGAACGCTCGCTGTGCTCCGCGCCGAACATGACGTGCTGGCCGTCGGCTTCGCTTTCGGCGTGCAGGAAGTTGAGACGATGCCCTTTGGCAAGAACGACCAGCGCATCGACATGATCGTCACCGAACGCGAAGCGATCGACGCGCGTCGCTGGAAAGACGGGCTCAAGTGAGAATTGGCGTATTCGGCGACGTGGTCGGACGGTCGGGCCGCAAGGCGCTCTGCGAGGAGCTGCCCAAGTTAAAGCGACGCTTCAGCCTCGATTTCATCGTCGTCAATGGTGAGAACGCCGCGGGCGGCTTCGGCGTCAACGCCGAGATTGTCGAAGCGCTGATCGCGGCAGGCGCGGATGTCGTGACGACCGGCAACCATGCCTTCGACCAGCGCGACGACGTCGACATATTCCGCACCGAACCGCGCCTGCTCCGTCCGCTGAATTTTCCGAAATCCAATCCCGGGCGCGGCGCCGGCCTCTTTGAAACGAAAGGCGGGCGCCAGGTTCTGGTGCTGCACGCGCAGGGCCAGGTTGAGATGCATCCGTGCGATGACCCGTTCGCCGCGATCGACGCGGCGATCGGCGGCGCCAAGCTCGGCCGCGAGGCGGACGCCATTATCGTCGATTTCCACGCCGAAGCGACGAGCGAGAAACAGGCCATGGGCCATTATCTCGACGGACGCGTCACCGCTGTCGTCGGCACGCACACCCATACGCCGACGGCCGATGATCGCGTGCTGCCGGGCGGCGCCGCCTATATGAGCGATATCGGCATGTGCGGCGATTATGACAGCGTCATCGGCATGGAGAAAACCGAGCCGCTGCGCCGTTTCCTGACCAAGATGCCGAGCCAGCGCTTTCAGCCGGCGGCAGGGGAAGCGACCATCTGCGGCGCCATCATCGAAGCGGCGCCGTCGGGCCTCGCTTTGTCGATTGAGCCCTTGCGGATCGGCGGGTGTCTGAGGCAACGAACGCCCGACTGAAGCCGCTGCGAGCCGCGCCGATGACCGCCGCTTTGAACCAACCTCCGGTCGCCGCACCGCGCCTATCTGAAATTGATATGCTGCGCGGTCTCGTCATCATGTTGATGGCGCTCGACCATGTCCGCGATTATTTTCATGCGGGCGCGTTCCAGTTCGATCCGCTCAGCCCGGAGCAAACAACGCCGCTGCTCTATGCGACCCGATGGATTACCCATCTTTGCGCGCCAGCGTTCGTTTTCCTCGCCGGTCTGTCGGCATATCTGCAAGCGCGCAAGGGAAAGACGGGTGCGACGCTGGCCGCCTTTCTGGTGAAGCGCGGGATCTGGCTGATCTTTATCGAGGCGACCATATTGAGTTTCGGCTGGTCGTTCGGCTTTCCCTACCCGTTTTTTCTGCAGGTCATCTGGGCGATCGGCTGGTCGATGATCGCACTCGGGGCGCTGGTCCTGCTGCCGCGCATGGCCGTTTTGACGATCGGCCTTGCGATCGTCGTCGGGCACAATCTTCTCGATCCGATCACGCCGCAGCAGTTCGGGGGCGCTGCGCTCTTATGGAATTTCCTGCACGAAGGCGGGCCGATTTTCGTCAGTGGCCAGCCGATCGGGCTCGCCGCCTATCCGGTCCTGCCCTGGATCGGCGTGATGGCCGTCGGCTACGGCGCTGGCCCCTTGTTCGTCGAGCCCGCCGCTGAGCGCGACCGCAAGCTCCTCCTTATCGGCGCCGCGATGCTGGCGCTGTTCTTCCTTTTGCGGTTCACCGGCATTTACGGCGAGCCGGCGATCGCGGCGGCGACCGGCAATTACGGCGCGGCCGGCGATTGGCGCGGACAGCCGACCCCGATCGCGCAGGCGATGGCGTTCTTCAACGTGCAGAAATACCCGCCGTCGCTGCTCTTCCTGCTCGTGACGCTCGGCGTCGCCGCGCTCCTTATTCCCTTGCTATCAAGGATCAATGGCTTTGCCGCGAAGGCGCTTCTCGCTTTCGGCGCGGTGCCGTTCTTCTTTTATGTGCTGCACATCTATCTCGTGCACTCGCTCGCTATCGCTGCGAACGCGGCCGCCGGACGCGACGTCGACGGATTGTTCAATTATCTCATCAATGTCTTCATGGCGCCGGAAAAGTTCACCGACCTCGGCTTCGGGCTTGCCGGCGTTTATCTCGCCTGGATCGCCGTGCTCGCCATTCTTTACCCCGCCTGCCTCTGGTTCGCGGGCGTCAAGAAACGTCGCAAGGATTGGTGGCTGTCCTACCTTTGACGATCTCAAATTCGGAACGCTTGTTCGCCGCTTTTGAAGTTTGTGATATCGCCTTCAACGGAAGTAGCTGAATTTGTTACTTGAGACACAGAATTGACAGCGTCAAATAAGCATGCTCCTCAAACTTAGATTGCAAAGAGGAGAAACAAATGCCGCAAGGAAGCAGTGAGATCGAGGCCGCAGTCACGAGGCGGCGGCCCTTCAAAGTGCGAATTGACAATCCGTTCATGGGATTGGCTAACGGAATTCAAGCCCCAATTGGCTACGTAATGACTGGCATCGAATGCACGGCGGGCGTCGGCGGCAAATACGCACGTGATGGAATCTCTCAGCTAGAG
>CAZHUI010000071.1:4649-17319 GCA_964535605.1 uncultured Caulobacterales bacterium | reverse complement strand
CGACCATCAGGCCCGACTTCGTGAACATCGCAGGATCGCGCTCCTTGACCTTCTGGAGGAGCCGCAAGGACTGGAAATAGCGCGCGCCCGGCCGGATCCCGAGATAGAGCCGCGGCACGGTTTCGAGATTGTGGTTGAAGACGTCGGGCCCCGCGTTGATGACGATCTCCTCCGCGCCGTCCTTGCGCAGAAAGTCGGGCGTCAGAATCTCGATTGTCGTGCCCGGATTGACCGCGCGGATCGCCCGCACGACGGAAGCGAAATGCGCCGCGCCCCCATCGTCGAGATCGTCGCGGTCGACGGACGTGATGACGACGTGCGAAAGCGCCATCGCAGCGACGGCGCTTGCGACCTTGCCGGGCTCATCGGCGTCGAGCGGCCCCGGCATTCCGGTTTTCACATTGCAGAAGGAACAGGCGCGCGTGCAGGTGTCGCCCATGATCATCATGGTCGCATGCTTCTTCGACCAGCATTCGCCGATATTCGGGCAGGACGCTTCCTCGCAGACCGTGTGGAGGCCGCGCGAGCGGACGATCTCGCGCGTTTCGGCGTAACCGGCAGAGGTCGGCGCGCGCACGCGGATCCAGTCAGGCTTGCGCAAAAGGACCGTGTCGGGACGGTTCTGCTTTTCCGGATGCCGCGCCGGCGGCTTGTTGTCGATCAGGGTCGCCATGGGCCCCGTCTAGCAGGCCCCGCCGCGCTCCGGTAGGCGGCGAAAGGCCCCTCGCCTCAGCAGAGGCGCGACACCATGTCGACCACTTCGTCGAACGGGCGATGGATCACCGCGCCGTCCATCGGCTCGCCCAGCGCAAGGTTGACCGCCTCCCACGCATCGACCGAGCGGATGCGAGTAGGATCAGGAGCGGTGCGCGACAGTTTCGAGGCCTCGGTCGAGAATTTCACAATGTCGCGGCTGACCGGCAGGCGCAGCCAGCGCCAGACGCGCCGGTCAAGATCGCCGTTCACATAGGCGTTCCAGCGGTCGTCGCGCGGATCGCGGTCGATCGTAAAAAAGAGCGTCTTGAAATCGCCCGCGTCGGCGAGAACGATGACGCCGTTTTCATGCTCGAAATAATGCGGCGCGCGCGCGAGGTTGAGAAAAGAGGATTCGCCGAACCCGCATTTGAGGTCGGCGGCGGCGCGGCGCTTCTCGATCGACTTTTGCTCAAACTGCGCGACCAGCTCCGGCCATTCGCGGCTGCCGACGAGGTAAAGGCCGACCCCGGTGACGATGATGTAGCTGAGACCGATCTTCAGCGTGTTCTCGAGCCCGCCCGCGTAGAAGGCGAACGCCATCACGAACGGCGCGGTGAAAGCGAACGCCGCCGCCAGCGGACGGCGGAAGCCGATCAAATCCTCGCGGGCGAAATCCATCACATTGTCGACAAACCCGGCCGAACGTTTGAGGCGTATTTCGACCGGGGCCGGAATGGCGACGCGATCGGTGTTCAGCATGGCGCACGGCTCCTTCGGGAACGACGGATTGAAATATCGTCCTGCATCATGAACGCGGCGAGTTGAGCCGCGCTTTAGGCGCGCGCTTCAATTCGGCGCGAATTTGCTGAGAATTCGACGAAACCGTCAGGCGCTTTCGCGCCAGCGAAGGATTTCAACGCCCGCCTGCGCGCCGCTCGACCAGGCGCCGTGCACGATGCCGACAAAGCGAAGCGTCGGGACCGTCAGGCCGAACTCCGTCTGCGGAGCGGTTCCCTCGACGAATTCGACACGCATCCCGCCGAAACTCACGTCGATGACGCGGCAGGTGACCTCGGCGCCGGTGTCGAGGACGGCGGTCGCGACATTGAACGCCGATGTGCGCGGCCAGCGGCGCAGTTCGGCGCCGATCGTCCGCGCCGCGCTCGCGCCCTGTTTGGATTTCAGATCCTTGATGCGGTCGCTCGCGCGTTGGCGGACCATCCGCATTTGCGCCGCCGCTTCAGCGGCCTCGAGTTCCTTGCGGGCCTTGGCGGCGGTTGAGTAAGGGAGCTTCATGATAAATCCTGAGCGTTCCGAGGGTGGAACGCTTCAGGATCGCCGAAGCAGGAATCGCGCCGCCGCCATTAGCGTTAACGGGCGCGAGGCCGCCTAGAACCAGTAGGACTTGTTCAGGCGCTGGATAAAGAGCGGCGTCGAGGACGGGCGCATCGCGATCGTCCAGTTCAACGGGTCGTCGAGCGAGGCCGTTCTCGACACTTCCTCGATCACATAGCCTTCGCACTCAATCCGCACCCAGAGTTCTGCCGTCGCCGAGCGCGCGGGCACGCCCGCCCGGATGATGAGGCTGTCGCCCCGCATCATCAGATTGCCGCCGGCGTTGCGGAAAAGGTTAAAGGTCTCGCCGGTGTCCTTGTTGTGCAGCCGGCCGCGCAATGTTCCCTTGCTGATCCGCTGGTCGATATCGTCCGGCGCGCCATTCGGAAATTCGATGCGCAACTCGACGACGTAGCGCGCCGCCTGCCTGTCCTGAATCTCGATGACGCGGGCATTGGCTTCGGCGGGCGCTGCCGCTGAAAAGCTCGCGGTCATGATGCCGTCGTCGATCCCCGCTTCGCGCTCGAGCGCGACGGGCTCAAGATCGGGAAGCGCCGCTCCGGTCGCTTCAAGACCGTCCGCGAAGTTTGCAGGAACCGCGGTCATCATGACGGCAAGTAGACCGAACCCCTGCGCGAAGGCGCCCTGCCGGGTGATCGGCTGGAAGTAAAAGATCGAGCCTGCGCCGACTGCGAGCAATCCAGCCACCACCGTCCAAAGCGGGACGTGCCCGAAGCCCAAGATCTCCGCGACTGCCACCGCCCATTGGTTGATTGTGTACAGGGCCGAGGCTTCGCCTTTTTGCTGGTAGTCGGTGACCAGCGCCGCGACGATCCCCGCCGCGCCGGCAAGCCCCAGCCCGAACATGTCAGAAATGCCGTACTCGCCGGGCGCCTTGATCCCGCGCTTTGTTCCGTAACTGCTCATGACGATCCCCTGAACTTCCTGCCCGTACCCCGGAGCGACATTAACCGTTCGACGCGCCCGGGCCTAGGGCGCGGAAGCCGCAACTGGCAGGAGAATGGCGGAAAACCGGCTATCCTGCCGCCCTCACCCGCCTTTCGCCCAGCCTTCCGGCGGCCGGCCGCGGCCAAAATCGACATCGAAGAGGTGCTCGAGGCTCGTGCGCGGCAGACCCGCCTTTACGAAGTCGTAGGGCGTCATGTTCACCGATTTCAGGATCGCCCGCTCGATCACCAGGCTGCCGGTCAGGCTGCCCGGCGCGACGTCGAGATCGATGACATTGATGCAGCCGAGATCCTGCTCGAACGCGCCGATGGTCTTGAGGCCCCCGCCGGTCGCCCAGCCAAGGAGGATCCGGTTCACCCCTTCATGAGCGACGATGAGAGCCGTTTTCCACAGGTTGCCCTTGATCAGGCGCTCCATCGCCGCCGTGATGCGCGCTTCTGCGCCGGCAAAGCTTTCCCCGTCGGGCAGAAACCGCGCGCCCTCAGCGCCAGCGGCGTCAAAACAGAAGGCGAGCCGGGCGGCGAGTTCCTCGCGGCTTTCGGCGACGAGCCAGCCGCTTTTGAGCTCTTCAAGCCCCTCTTCCGCTTTCGCCTGTGGGCCCTCCCTCCCTTCAAGCACGATCGCCGCGGTCTCGATTGTGCGCGGCAGGCCGCTGTGCAGGGCGATATCGAAGGATATGCCGGCGAGCGCCTCACGCGCCGCGGCAGCTTGCGCGCGGCCCGTCTCCGTCAGCCTGACGCTGCGCGGATCGGTGATGCCCGGCGCGAAATAATCCACATGCCCGTGGCGCATCAGATAGATGCGCCGCCTGCCGGTTCCGATCATCGTTGAGCCCTTTAACGCCGGCCTCGATTAGGGTCTCAAAATCCCGCTGTCACGGCTCGCCCTCCCAAAAAACCGGTGATAGGGTCGCCCGAGGGGTAATTGGTGGGACGAGGGGCTCGTCAACGACAATGAAGTTGCGTCCGCCGCCGATGTTCGCGTGCGCTTTCCTGGCGCTCGCAGGCGTTTACGCCGCTGGCTATTCGGTAACGGTCTGGAGCGATCCCGAGGCCGCGGAGAGCCGTTTCGACGCGCTTCGCAAGGGCGGCTATCCCGGCGTCGCACAGGCGCATGGCGAGCGCGTTCTCGTGTTGAAGAAGCGCGAAGGCGCAAACGACGAGGATCTCGCCGCATTCAAGGCGCAGGTGGCGCAAACCCTTTTCGACTCGCGCCGCTACGCGCGCAGCGCCGAACTCTACGAAGAGGCGCTTGCGAGCGGCTGGGGCAAGAGCCTTGGCGCGATCGAACGCTCGCTCCTGGAAGATCGGCTCGCGCGCGCGCGCATTTTTTCAAAGGATCTCGCCCGCGCCGTCGCCGTCTACGCGGAATTCCTGGAACTGTCGGGGGACACGGCCTCGCGCGGCGAGACCGCTGACGACAAGTCGCTGGAGTCTTTTTACGCCAATCTTGTGAGCGCCGCTGGCGTGCTCTTCACCGAAACGCTGAAGCCGACCGGCAATCCCGACTATTTTACCGGCGATCGCGAAACGAAACTGGCGGCGGCCAAGGACATGACGACGATCGGCGCCTATTTCGCGCTGAAGGACGATGGGCTTTACGCAGCGGCCGGGCTTCTTTCGTCCTCGCTGGCGATCCGCCGCGATATTCTCGGCACCGATCATCCGGACACGGTCCAGATCGCGCTGATGCTGGGGCCGGTCTATCAGCGCATGGGCCGGCTCGACGACGCGGAGAGGCTCTATCTCGACGCGTTTCACGCGCAGGAGAAAACCAAGGGCGCAAACAATCCGGAGCTTAGCCTCTACATCAAGCTTCTCGCCGGCATTTACGAGGAGCAAGGGCGCGCCACGGAAGCGCAGGCGCTCGACGAGCATATGCGCGCCCTTTTCCGCGACGCGTTCGGCGCACAGCGCTATTCGGCGAACCGCATCCGCGACCGGCGCCTCGACATCGATCGACCGGTCTCGATGCAATTCCCGCTGCCGTCATCCTATGCGCCGACGGATCTCGTCCCCGCGGTCCGCTATTCAATTCCGCTGTCGAAGAACGCCGAACTCGACGAGATGAAGCTGCGCCTCGCCGCCGATCCGGACGACGACCCGCGCGAAGAAAATTTGCCGGCGCGCCTAGCCCAGCTTGTTTCGCTGTGCCGCGCCGAGTCGGGTGAAACGATCAGCCTGCGGTCCGGCTATCGCTCTTATGCGACACAGCGCGATCTTTATGCGCGGATCGGCGAGCTTGGCACTGTGACCCCGCCTGGCGTTTCCGAGCATCAGCTCGGCCTTGTCGCCGACATCGATATCGGCGGGCGCCTCATGCGCCAGAGCGACAAGGCCTATCAGTGCTTTGAAGAAAACGCGTTCCGCTTCGGCTTCATTTTGTCCTATCCGCCGGGGAACGCCTATCTGCCGGGCAAGGACACCTACGAGCCTTGGCACTGGCGCTATGTCGGTATCCGGACAGCGCAACTTTATCGCGAGGCCGGGCCGATCAATAAGCCGCAGGAATTTCTGGCCGCCCTGCCCTGCTATCAGGAACGCGCGGTCGCCAACGACCTTCCCGCGGCCGGCGAGCCGGACATTTGCCTTGAGGACGCCGCGCTGCTCGCTGCCTCTTCAAAACAGACGCCGAAGGCGGAAGCGAAACCGCACGGGGACGCCGACCCGGCCCGCAAATTGAATAATTTCGGCGGCGGCGGCGGGCGCTAGCGATAATCGTCCCGATCCGGTCGTCGCTGGCGGACCGGTCTTGATGATTAACCACGACAGGGAACAGTTTCGCGCCGTCATCGCGTGGATATCGGCGTCAGGCCGGTCCGCGCCGGCAGCGTTCGCCGATGCGGCCGGCGCCGCCCATTACCGTCTCGCCGGGGATGGCGAGACGCCCGATATCGCAATCATCGATCTTTACGACTCCGATCCCGCGAGCGACGGCGCGATGGAAGCGATTACGGCGGGACGCCGCTCCGGGGCGAATGCAGGGCTTGTCATTGGAGCGGCGGCCGGCGCCGGCGTCGAGGATCGCCGCCGCCTCGCCCGCCTCGGCGAAACGGTATTCCTTCGCAACAGCGCCGAACCGTTAGTCGGCGCCGTGCGCGAGCGCTTGCGGCTTTCAACCCTCGCCGACGAGGCGGGCGATCGTATCAAGACGCTGGTCGCCGACGGACGGACGGTGAATTTCGCCGCGCCGCCGCCGGCCGGAGCGGATTTTTCCGTGCTGATCGCCGGCAAGCCATCGCCGATCGCGCTCGCCGCCTCCAACGCGATTCTCGCCGCGTCGAAAAAAGCGGTTTGCGTTTTCTCCGCCGGTCAGGCGATGCGCGCGCTCGATCATACGAAATTTCAGGGCGCCGTCTTCATTCCCGGCGACGAGAATGACCTTCTGGTGGCGCTCGCGCGCGCTCTGCGGCGCCATCGCGAACACCGGAGACTGCCGGTCATTATCGTGTCCGCCGACGAAGACCTCCTCGACAAACGCGCCGCCCGCGACGGCCTCGACGTGATGGCGGCGAGCCGCGTCGCGGACGATCTCTACAATCGCCTTGAAACGACGACGCGGCGTTCTGCGATGGCGGCCGGCATGCGCGCCTTTCTTCGGTCGCCGGAAGGCAATGGCGGCGCTGCGCTCGCAGCAAGTCCGCGCCTTTTCGCGCAACACGCGGTGCGGACGCTGCGCCGCTCCGACGAATCGGGGCGCGCCATTTCATTCGTCGCCCTGTCGCTCGCGCCGAAATCCGATAGCGCGCCCGCCGCGGCATCCCGCGCGGTGCTTGACGAAGCGCTGAGGACCGCCACGCGCCTTGTCCGCGCTGAGGACATGATCGCGCGCCTGACGGCGACGACGCTCGTTTTCATGCTGCGCGGAACGCGCGAGGCGGACGCCGACCGTGTCGCGCGCCGTCTTGAGGGGGTCGTTACGGGAACCCAGTCGCGCATGACGCTCGACCATTCTGACGTCAGCGCCGCCGCGATCGAACGCGAGCCGGGCGTCGAGCTCGAACGCGTCATCGCCGCGCTCGTCGCCGAGTTGCGGCAGCGCCGCAAAGCGGCGGCGCGGACGACAGCCTAGCCCGCTTTCGCCGCGATCTCCGCCAATTGCGTCAGAATGCGCCCGCATCCCTTGAGGCGCGCTTTCTCGTCGGGCCAGTTCTGCTGGAAGACGAGCTTCTGGTCGGGCCGCAGCTTGATGTCGAACTGCGTCTCCGAGATGAATTTTACGAGGCCCGCAGGATTGGCGAATTTGTCATGGCGGAACGTGACGACGGCGCCCTTCGGTCCGGCGTCGATCTTGCCGACCCCGGCGCGCCGGCAGAGGTCCTTGATCTTCACAATCTGCAGCAATTGCTCGACCTCGCCCGGCAAGGGCCCGAAGCGATCGACAAGCTCCGCGGCGAAGGCTTCGATGTCGGCGTCTTCGCGCAGATCGCCGAGACGGCGATAAAGGCCCATGCGCACGTTGAGATCGGCGACAAAATTTTCCGGGATCAGGACGGCGATGCCGACATTGATCGACGGCGACCACTGGTCTTCCTTCGCGCTTTCGACGCCGCGCAGCTCCAGCACCGCTTCTTCCAGCATGTGCTGGTAGAGTTCGACGCCGACCTCTTTCACCTGCCCCGACTGCTCCTCGCCGAGCAGATTGCCGGCGCCGCGAATGTCGAGGTCGTGGCTGGCGAGCGTGAACCCCGCGCCCAGCGTGTCCAGCGACTGCATGACTTTCAGGCGACGTTCAGCGGCAGGCGTCAGCGCCTTTCGCGGCGACGTCGTCAGATAGGCGTAAGCGCGCAGCTTCGCGCGGCCGACGCGTCCGCGCAGTTGATAGAGCTGGGCGAGGCCGAACTTGTCGGCGTGCTGGATGACGATCGTATTGGCGGTCGGAATATCGAGCCCGGACTCGACGATCGTCGTCGATACCAGCACATCGAACTTGCCCTCGTAGAAAGCGTTCATAATGTCTTCGAGCGCGCCGCCCGCCATCTGGCCGTGGGCGATCTTGAATTTTATTTCGGGAACCTGGTCGGTCAGAAACTCGGCGACGCCGTCAAGATTGGCGATGCGCGGGGCGATGTAGAAGCTTTGGCCGCCGCGATAGTGCTCGCGCAGCAGCGTTTCGCGCGCGACGATCGGATCGAAGGGACCGACGGTGGTCCTCACTGCAAGCCGGTCGATCGGCGGCGTCGAAATCAGCGACAGATCGCGGATGCCGCTCATCGCCAGTTGCAGCGTTCTCGGTATCGGCGTTGCGGTCAGCGTCAGCACATGCGTGTCGGCGCGGAACTCTTTCAGGCGCTCTTTATGTTTGACCCCGAAGTGCTGTTCTTCATCGACGACGACCATGCCGACGTCGCGGAAGGATATCGACTTCGCTAACAAAGCATGCGTCCCGATGACGATGTCGACCGAGCCGTCCGCAAGTCCGGCTTTCACCCGCGCGGCCTCTTGGGCGGGGATGAGCCTCGAAAGGCCGCCAACCTTGAGCGGAAAACCTTTGAAACGGTCGATAAAGTTCTTGAGATGCTGGCGCGCCAGCAATGTCGTCGGCGCGACGACGGCGACCTGCCGGCCCGTCATTGCGACGATGAAGGCGGCGCGCAGCGCCACTTCGGTCTTGCCGAAACCGACATCGCCGCAGATCAGGCGATCCATCGGCCGTCCTTTGGCGAGGTCTTCGATCACATCGGCGATCGCGTTCTCCTGGTCTTCCGTTTCGGCGTAAGGGAAGCGGGCGCAGAACTCGTCATAAATCCCGGCGGGGGGACCGATCAGATCGGTATGGTTCAACTCGCGCTTGGCGGCGATCGCGATAAGCTGCTCCGCGAGCATCTTGATACGTGCGCGGATGCGCGCCTTGCGCCCCTGCCAGCCGGCGCCGCCAAGACGGTCGAGCTGCGTGTTCGGATCGTCGGACCCGAAGCGCGTCAGAAGATCGATATTTTCGACCGGCAGGAACAGCTTGTCGCCGCCGGCATATTCAAGCTGCAGGCAGTCATGCGGCGCGCCCTGCACGTCGAGCGTTTTCAGTCCCGCATAGCGCGCGACGCCATGATCGACATGGACGACATAATCGCCGACCTGGAGGCTCGAGGCTTCGGTGAGGAAATTTTCGGCGCGCTTTCGGCGCCCGCGCCGGACGAGGCGGTCGCCGAGAATGTCCTGCTCGGAGATGAAAGCGGCGCCGGCAGTCTCGAACCCCGTCTCAAGGCCGAGAAGCGCGGTCGCAACCCTTGCTTTCGCGGCCGCCGCATCGGGCCATGTCTTGAAATGCGCGATGTCGGCCATTCCGTGATCGGCGAGCACGGCGCGCATGCGGTCGGCGGAGCCTTCGCTCCAGCAGGCGACGTAGACGTTCTTACCCTGCGCCTTGAGGGCGTCGGCATGCGCCTTGACGGCTTCGAAGATGTTGACGGATTCCGCCGCCCGCTCGGCGGCGAAACTGCGCGAGAGCTTGGCGCCGAAGGAAAAGGATCGCTGGCCCGACGGCGCGGAGAAAGGCGACAGGCGCCTGACCGGCGCGTTGCCGAGTTTGCCGGCCCATTCCACGGCGGACAGATAGAGCGCGCCGGGCGCCAGCGGCCTGTAGGAAGGCGCCGAGAACTCGCTGTTGCGCGGGCGCGGTCCGGAAAGATCGTCGGCGCGCGCCGCATAATGATCGCTGACGGCGGCGAAGCGGTCGGCGGCGGCCTCGTCCGTCAAATGCTCAAGGAAGATGAGACCATCCGTGACGAAATCGAACAGCGTGGCCGTCTCTTCATAAAAGAGCGGCAGCCAGTGCTCCATACCGGCGTGTTTGCGGCCGGCGCTCACCGCCTCATAGACAGGGTCGTCGCTGGTCGCGCCGAACGCGGCGCGAAAGCCGGCGCGGAAGCGCGCGACAGTTTCGTCCGTCAGCAGAACTTCGGTCGCCGCCGCGAGCTTGACCCCGGGCAACTGCCGCGTCGTGCGCTGACTGGCGGCGTCAAAGGCGCGCACCGTTTCCAGCGTGTCGCCGAAGAAGTCGAGGCGGATCGGTTCGTCCGCGCCCGGCGGGAAGAGGTCGATGAGGCCGCCGCGAACTGCGAACTCACCCGCCTCGCGCACGGTCGACGCGCGCGCATAGCCGTTCGCTGCAAGATAAGAGGTCAGCTTTTCGATGGAGACAGTCTCGCCCGGCGCGGCCTCAAAGGCGGACGCGGCGATCGTGGCGCGCGGCGGCGTGCGCTGGATTGCGGCGTTGACGGTCGTGACGATGATCAGGGGCCCTGACTTCCGGCTTTCGCAAAGCAGGGACAGAGCGGCCATGCGCGCAGCCGAAACCGCGGGCGACGGCGACACGCGGTCATAGGGAAGGCAGTCCCATGCTGGATAGTCGATTTTCGGAATGGAGGGCGCAAAAAAATCGAGCGCCGCCGCCATGTCGGCAGCGCGCTGCGCGTCGCGCGCGACATAGACAATCAGCCCGCCGCGCGCGCCTGCCGCTTCGGCAAGCGCCATCGCCGCCGCGCCGTCGGGCGCATCATAGACGGTGAAGCTCGCATCGCTGCTCCACGCTTCCTGCGGAGCGACCGCGGCAACGCCCGATACCATCGCCATGAAGCAAGCCTCAAACGCATTTGCGCGGCCGCCGGAATTGGCGGTCGCGTGAAAAGGAGTTGCGCGTGATAGCCGCCCGGCTTCGCAGGTTCAAGCGCGCCTTGAAGCCTCGAAAGCGCGCATTCTCGTGATCAGGCCAAGGTCGACATCCGCCGGCGGCTCGGCGCCGCCGAAAACCCAGGCGTAAATGTCATGATCGTTGAGGGAAAGGATCGCTTCAAACGCGCCGAGTTCATGGTCCGACATGCCGGCGAGCGCCGATTCTGCAAAGCCGCCGACGAGGAGGTCGGCTTCCTTGAAACCGCGATAGCGGGCGCGGTGCAGCAGGCGTTTGCGGCGCGTGTCGGTAGGATCAAGAGCCATGGCGGGGGCTATAGCCGTTTCACGAAAGACCCGAAACAGGCGATAAAGCGACGGCCATGCGACCGGACGTCCTCAATCCCCTGTTCGCCGATGTGACGGCGCTGAAAGGCGTCGGACCGCGGCTGGCGGCGCTGATCGAGAAAGCGTCGGGGCCGCAGGTCGTCGATGTCCTCTTCACGCGCCCGCACGGCCTCATCGATCGCAGCCGCCGGCCCAAGGTTGCGGACGCCGAAATCGGCTCCCTCGCGACGCTTGAAGTGACGGTCGACAGCCATCACCCGTCTCCCGTCCATAACCGGCCCTATCGCGTCATCTGTTCCGATGAGACGGGCTTCGTGACGCTCATCTTTTTCAATCCGCGCGCAGACTATCTGACGCGCGCGCTCCCGGTCGGCGCGCGCCGGATCGTTTCGGGGAGGATCGACGAATTTGGCGGCGCGCGGCAGATCGCGCATCCCGATCACATCGTCGATCCGGAGAGCGCCGACGCGCTGCCGATGTTCGAGCCGGTTTACCCGCTGACGGCCGGTCTTTCGTCCTCGGTCATGCGCAAGGCGGCGCAAGCCGCCATCGCGCGCGCGCCAGACCTTGCGGAATGGCAGGACGGCGCATGGCTCCAGAAGAACGCGTTCCCTTCCTGGCTCTCCGCGCTGAAATCCGTTCACAGCCCGACTTCCGCCGACGATCTCGCTCCCGGCGCCAAGGCGCTCCAGCGCCTCGCCTATGACGAGCTGCTCGCCAACCAGCTGGCGCTCGCGCTCATTCGCAATGCGCGCCGCAAGGCCGCCGGGCGCAGTTTCCTGCCGAGCGGCGATCTCGTCGCCCGCGGCGTCAAGGCGCTGCCATTCGAGCTCACCGGCGCGCAGAAAAGTGCGCTTCGCGAGATCATGGTCGACCTGCAATCACCCGAGCGCATGGTTCGCCTCGTGCAGGGCGATGTCGGCTCCGGCAAGACGGTCGTCGCCTTCCTTGCGATGTTGCGCGTCATCGAAAACGGCGCGCAGGCCGCGCTGCTCGCACCGACTGAAATCCTCGCCCGGCAGCATGTCGAGACGCTGACGCCGCTCGCAACAGCCCTTGGCGTGACGCTCGATCTCCTCACCGGACGCGACAAGGGCGCCGCGCGCGACCGCAAGCTCGCCTCGGTCGCCAATGGGCGAACACAGATCGCCATTGGCACCCATGCGCTCTTTCAGGATGACGTCGCTTTCGCTGATCTCGGTCTCGTCGTCATCGACGAACAGCATCGCTTCGGGGTTCAGCAGCGCGCCGCGCTCGCCGCCAAGGGCGCGCGCACGGATCTGATCGTCATGACGGCGACGCCGATCCCGCGCACGCTCGCACTGACGGCCTATGGCGACATGGATGCGACGGCGATCCGCGAGAAACCCCCGGGGCGCAAGCCGGTCGATACGCGCGCGCTACCGGTCGAGCGGATCGACGAAGTCGTCGATGCGATCGGGCGCCTGATCGCGAAGGGCGATCAGGCCTATTGGGTGTGTCCGCTCGTTGAGGAATCGGAAATCGTTCCGATGACCGCCGCGGAGGAACGGTTTCACCATCTTCATGGCCTTTTCGGTGAACGCGTTGGCCTCGTTCATGGCCGCATGACGCCGGCGGAGAAGGACGGCGTCATGGAGCGCTTCCATGCTGGCGCCTTGTCGCTGCTGATCGCGACGACCGTCATCGAAGTCGGCGTCAATGCGCCGAACGCGGTCGCGATGGTGATCGAGCAT
>CAZHUI010000071.1:0-4639 GCA_964535605.1 uncultured Caulobacterales bacterium | reverse complement strand
GGAGCGCTTCGGGCTGGCGCAGCTTCATCAATTGCGCGGCCGGGTTGGGCGCGGCGAAAAACCCGCAAGCTGCGTCCTCCTCTACAAGGGCCCGCTTGGCGAAACCGCGGCGGCGCGGTTGAAAATCCTGCGCGAGACCGAAGACGGGTTTCGCATCGCCGAGGAAGATCTGCGCCTGCGCGGCGCCGGCGATTTTCTGGGATCGGCGCAATCGGGCTTTCCGAAACTCATTTTCGCCGATTACGCAGTCCACGGCGAATTGCTGCTCGTCGCGCGCGACGACGCGGCGATGATCGTCGCGCGCGATCCGAAGCTCGAAACGCCGCGCGGCGAAGCGCTGCGGACGCTGCTCTACCTATTCCGGCGCGACGACGCGATCAGGCTCTTGCGCGCAGGCTGAGCGTCATTTCCCGGCGAAACGCTGCAATAGCGAGCGTCGCTCGCTCGCCGCTTGTTCCGCGATTTGCTCGAGTTTCTTCACTGCGTCCTCGGGCGCGGAGAATTCCGGCACGACAAGCCCCAGCGAGAATACGACCTTCGCCGCGTCCTCGATCGACATCGTCAGCGGGATAAAGTCCGCACGCGGCACATAGAGCAGAAAGCCCGAGGTTGGATTGGGCACAGTCGGCACGAAAACGCCGACGAGCGTCTCGGCCTTGTCGCGCAAGCGGTAACCGACCTCGCCCGCCGCCTCCCCGACGACGAAGGCGATCGCCCACAGGCCCTGCCGCGGATACTGGATGAGGCCGACTTCCTTGAAGGACCTCGCCGATTTCTGTAGCGCTGTCTCGAAGACATTCTTGAAAAACCGGTGCAGGTTCCGCACGACCGGCATTGAATCAAGAAGCTTTTCCCCGGTGCGGATCATCGCGCGCCCGAAGAAATTCTTGGCGAACGCCCCGAGCGCGATGATCGCGATGAGCGCAACGAGAAGCCCGAAGCCGGGGATCGCCTGCGTGATCGTTTCGAGGCGGCTGTCGCCGGCGGGGAGGATCTGCCGCACGAAGCTGTCGAGCTGCTTCATCGGCGAGGTGATGAACCAGTAGACAATATACGCCGTGATCGCCATCGGCGCGGCGACGACAATGCCGGCGATAAAGCTTGACCGGACGCCCGACAGAAGGCTCGGCTTCTGCGGCCGGATCAGCGGCGTTTCGAGCGGCGCTGCCGGCTCGGATTTCTCAGTTTCGTCAGTCATGGCGCAACAGGGTCATTCGAATCACGAAGGGGTCCATAACAGGGGCGCGCGGCGCGCGGCAATTCGCTGTCCTCGCATTTCATGGTTTGACCCGCTCGTTTGACCGAATATGGTCGGCACGGCGTGGAAAATGCGGCGCAAGGCGTTGACGAAGCGGAAATTTCCTGCGGCGGGCTGGATCACGGCGGGGGTCTTTACCGCGGCCGTCCTGGCGTTCGGCATCATTTTTCAGGACAGCATTTTCCGCTTTGTCATGAGCCCGCGGACGCCGTTCCAGATCACGACGCCCCCGCCGGCGCCCGAATATGGCGCGCGGGGCGCCTGGCTCCTCTGGCCGGAGGCGCCGTCGAAGTCGGCCGATGTCTTCTATGTTCACTCGACAACCTATTACCGGCGGCGGCGATGGAACGCGCCGATTAACCATGACGACGCCGATCGCATCCGTCGCATGATCGCCGCGCCGAACGAGGCCGGTCCGTTTTTTGAAGTCGGCGACGTTTACGGGCCGCGCTATCGCGAAGCGACGGTGTTCTCGCTTTTCACGCACAAATATGACGGCCTTGCAGCGCGCAAGCTCGCCTATGAAGACGTGCGCAAGGCGTTCGAGACGTTCCTTGCCGCGCGCGACGGGGAAAGACCGCTGATCCTTGCCGGCTACGGACAGGGCGGCCTGCATGTCCTCGGCCTCCTCAACGACTATTTCGAGGGCGAGGCCAATCCGCTGCGCCACCGGCTCGCCGCCGCCTATGTGATCGGCTTTGCGACGCCCGAAGCCTATGCCGGCCAGCTCTCGCCGCCGCTGCCGGTTTGCGAGAGCGCCGCCGATGTGCGCTGCCTTGTCAGCTATGTCGATTTCGAACAGCGCTTCGACGAGGAGATGGCGCGCGCGCGCCGGCGCTCGCTGGTCTGGGAAGAAACGGGCGATCTCGCATCGACGCCCGGCGACAAGCTCGTCTGCGTCAACCCGCTGACCTGGACGCGGGATGAAACCTATCAGCCGCCGGAGAACCATGTCGGCGCAGCGTCCGCGACCGGCATCGGCTTTGGCGCGCGCCCGCCGAAACTCGCGCATGCCGTCGGCGCCAAATGCGAGCGCGGCATCCTTGTCGTCGATACGCCGCGCCAGACTTACCTGCGCCGCAGCGCCTGGTACGGCGCCAAATGGAAAGCGCAGCCCTATAACCTTTTCTATTTCGACCTTGAGGCGAACGCCGCCTTGCGCGCAGCGACGCTGACCCGCCGGCTGAAGTCCGACCCGGAAGTCCTCGCGCCCATCGGCGAGGCCGTTGACCTCGACGTAAGCCCGGTGAACAAGGTCCGCGATTAAAGCCAAGGGGAGCGCATGCGCGCGAAAATCAGAAAAGTCGTCATTCCGGTCGCGGGCCTCGGCACGCGCGTTCTGCCGGCGACGAAATCGATTCCGAAGGAATTGCTGCCGGTCGTCGACCGCCCGCTGATCGACTATGTCGTCGCGGAAGCGCGCGAAGCCGGCATCGAGCACATCGTTCTCGTGACGGGCCGCGGCAAGAGCGCGATCGAGGATTATTTCGACCATTCCTTCGAACTTGAAGCGACGCTGAAGGCGAAGAACAAGACCGACATTCTGAAAAGCGTCGAGGCGGTGATCCCGCGCGCGGGCGATCTTTCCTACACGCGCCAGCAGGCGCCGCTCGGCCTCGGCCATGCGGTCTGGTGCGCGCGCGACATCATCGGGAACGAGCCGTTCGCCGTGTCCCTCCCCGACGAAATCGTGCCGCACAAGCCCGGCTTCCTGCGCCAGATGGTCGAGGCTTATGACAAGGTCGGCGGCAATCTCGTCGCGGTTGAGGAAGTGCCGCAATCGGAAACCGCGAAATATGGCGTCATCGCGCCGAAGGGGCGCAAGGGAAACCTCATCGAGATGACGGGCATGGTCGAAAAACCAAAGCCCGCCGAGGCGCCGTCGAATTTCCGCATCATCGGCCGCTATGTGCTGCAGCCCTCGATCTTTCGCCTTCTTGAAACGCAGGGCGCCGGCGCGGGCGGCGAGATCCAGCTCACCGACGCGATGAACCGCCTCAACACGGAAGAAGCCTTCCACGCCTGCCTTTGCGAGGGCGTCATCCACGATTGCGGCTCGAAACTCGGCTGGCTGATGGCGAATGTCGATCTCGGGCTGAAGTCGGCCGAGACCGGCGCCGCGCTCGCGGAATATGTCCGCACACGGATGAAGTAGGGCTCTTCCCCCCTCTCCCGCGGGCGGGAGAGGGGCCGGGGGTGAGGGCAAGTAGACCGGAGGCGGCGACGTCGTCCGTTGACGCCCCCTCACCCTGCCGCCGCATACGCGGCGTCCAACCACTGCCCCCAGCGGGAGAGGGTAAGAATACCGCGCCGCATCGTTACCCGCTTCCCGACAATTGAATGCGCCTGAAAGACGCGATGTTAGGCCGGGCCTGCCCATCCTTTCCTCATGGGCGGGAAAGAAAAATACCAGGTCTTCCGGCCGCGCCGGCGCGCTTTCTCGGCGCGCCCGCGCCCGATGTTTTCCCCCGCCATGTGGGCGATGGGCTTTGCCGGCGTCGGCTTTGGCGGCCTTGTCGCCGCCGGCTGGACCCGCGCGACGGAGGCCCCCGCCCCTATCGCCCTCTCGGCGATCGAGACCCTCGCCCAGCCCGCGCCCGTCGAGACCGCCGTCCTCATCATCGAGGCGCCGGCGCCGATCCCCGCCGCGGCGCCCGTCAACGCGGCGCTCGACACCGCTGCTCCGTCTGCGGAGGAAACGGCGCCGCCTTCGCTCGCCGGCGTCGCCGGCCGCATCGTCGACGGCGATACGTTCTATCTTGAAGGCGTCGAGACGCGCATCCGCCTCTGGGGCGTCGACGCGCCGGAAAAGACGGCGCCCGGCGCCATGGAATCGACCGAGGCGCTGACCGCTCTCATCGCCGGCAAGCCGCTTTCCTGCGAGGAAATGGACCGCGACCGCTACGCCCGCATCGTCGCGCGCTGCACGCTCGAAGACGGCCGCGACATCGCCCGCGTGATGATCGACATCGGCGCGGCGAGCGAAATGACGCGCTATTCCGGCGGCTATTACGGCGGCTGACCCGCAACCGCCGCGCGAGCAGGCGATTTCCCGCCTCCGCAAAGTCCGTACAGTCCGGACACTCCGGCGCCTCGGGGCGAGGACTTTCCCAAACTCCATGCAGGCATCAGCGATATTGTGCGGATTGTCCGGATTCGCGCGATGGGGGTGGGCAGCTCTTTGAATAGGTGCGCTCTTCACCCTCTCCCGCTTGCAGGGCGGGACCATGCGTCCGGCGGTGGCGCGAAGCGCCGGGTGCGGGGACGTCACCATGAGCGAGACGGCGCCCGTGACTCCCCCTCACCCCTCCCCCTCTCCCGCAAGCGGGTAATCCCCCCGGGAATTCGTTGGGTTGAAAACTAGACTTCTCCGGCCTTGGA
>CAZHUI010000070.1:0-17700 GCA_964535605.1 uncultured Caulobacterales bacterium | reverse complement strand
GTGAAAGACCGCGAAAAATCCATCCCAACGCGGTCCAAGATTCGGGGGCGCCTCACGAGTCGACTAACGCCTGTTTCGACGGACCAGCCGTTGACGCCGCTCGTTTGTGGAGTTTTGAGCCAAGGCGCGTCAACGGCGTCGCCGTCAGACAAGATGATGTCGAAACGACAATTACGTACAAGCTGAGCGACGCTGCGCGGCTTGTCGATTCCGATGTCCGCCCGGTCTTGCGCTCGCCGCCTCGTTACCCGGAGCGATGCATGGCGAGCGCCAAGGACTCCGAGAAGGTCTTGGTTGAATTCGATGTCACGGCTGAAGGCGCGGTCGAAAATGTCAGGGTCATCGAATCGACCGGAAACTGTTTCAACAAGCCCGCTGTCGAATCCGTGATGCGATGGCGTTACCGGCCGCTGATCTTTGACGGCGTCGCCGTGCCGAGACGAGGCGTTCAAACGGTCGTCACTTTTGAACTCGTAGACGATGTTAGCGACCTCATCAGGCCAGAGGTCGCCCGACGATTGAATTCGGCGCGAAGAAAGCTGCTGAAGAAGAACCCCGACTATGATGCAGTCCTCGCTGAACTCGATGCGATCGAAGCGAAATTCGGCGCTGAATTCCGGCCGCTTGAAATGTCCGCGTTCTATCCCTTGCGAGGCGCAGCGCGAATCGAAGCGAAGAACTATCGGGGCGCGCTGGACGATCTCCGAATCGCGCGATCGCTCGTGATTGATCCAGCTGCGGGAGAGGCGCTGCAGCGAACGATCGAGAGTCTCGAGGCCTACATCGCCGCCGAAGATGCGGCGCTGGCGCGAGTGAAACCCGGCGCGCCGGTCGGCGCCGCAGCGCCGCCGACGGAATAAGGCGCGACAAAACGCGGGCTCGGCCATTGTCGTTTCATTAGCCGGTGCGCGACAGACTGCGGACGCCGAATTTTGGGCGAGCGCTCATGGGACAGATCTTTTTGTTGCTTGTGATTGCAGCGCTGCTGGGCGCGATCGGCTTCGCCGCGTGGCGCCGTCCGGACCGGGTCTACAGGCGGTCGGGCCTCGCCCTCGTCGCGGCTATCGGCTTGCCGGTACCGCTCGCCTACGTCCTGTCGCCATTCCTCGGAGACGGCGCAGGTCTCGGCGTCGCGCTTTTGATCTATGCGGCCGCCGGCGTCACGACTGTTGCTGCCCTTGCGGCAGCTTTCGGCGCCTCGGTGCGCCACCTCATGAACGCGGCGGGCAAATCCCGACTTTGATCTAAACGCGACTAAACCCCTGGGGAAAAATCTGAATTGATCACATACCAACCGGTTGGTATGTAGTGGAAATGGCCGCCACCGCTCGCGATAAGCTCCTGAACGCCGCCCTCGGGGTGATCCGGGAACAGGGCTTCGCGGCGACCTCGGTCGATGAGCTCTGCGCGCGGGCCGGGGTGACGAAGGGGGCCTTTTTCCATCATTTCAAATCGAAAGAAGGGCTGGCCGTCGCGGCCGCCGATCACTGGTCCGAGACGACATCGGCCCTGTTCGCCAGCGCCGATTATCACCGCCACGCCGATCCGGCGGCCCGAATCCTCGCCTATATCGATTTCCGCAAGGACCTGATCCGCGGCGGGATTCCCGATTTCACCTGTTTTGTCGGCACGATGGTGCAGGAAGCCTATGGCGCCTCCGACGACATTCGCGAGGCGTGCCGCCGGTCGATCGAAGGTCACGCCGAAACGCTCGAAGCCGATATCTCCGCCGCGCTGGAGAACCGTTCCGTCGCAGATCGGCTTAGCGCAAAGAGTCTCGCGCTTTACACTCAGGCGGCGCTGCAAGGCGCCTTCATTCTCGCCAAGGCGGCGAACGACCCGCAAGTCGCGATCGACTGCGTCGATCATCTCAAACGCTACTTTCAGTTCTTGTTCAGCCGAAAGGAAACGCAGTCATGAAGCTTCACGACCCGAAAGGCGAAAATGCGCTGACGCTGATTTTGGACGTCACGCTCGATGCGCCGCGCGACGCGGTCTGGCGTTGCTGGACGGAAAGCGCGCTGATCCAGAAATGGTTCTGCCCGAAGCCATGGCGCGTCGACAGCGCCGACCTCGATGTTCGCCCCGGCGGCCGCTTCAACACGGTTTTCGCCGGGCCTGCCGGCGAGCGGCACGATAACAAGGGAATGGTTCTTAGCGTCGAACCGAAATCGCGCCTTGTCTTCACCGATGGGTATTCGGAAGGATTTATCCCCGCGCCCAAGCATTTCATGACCGGCTTTGTCGAATTGTCGGACGATGGCGTTGGCAAGACTCGATTGGTCTGGGGGGCCCGCCACGCCAGCGAAGAAGACGCCAAAACCCATCTCGACATGGGCTTTCGCGACGGATGGAAAAGCGCCGCGCAGCAGCTCGAAGAGGCGGCGCAGACTATTTGAATCTAAAAACCGGACGTCAGAGGGCGTGAAAAAGGGAGAGTGCGATGACTGACGATAACAGGCCGGCGCCGGGTCTTGCGCCGCATCTCGTCTGCGCCGGCGCGGCGGACGCGATCGAGTTCTACAAGCGCGCGTTTGGCGCCGCCGACATGGTCTGGGGCGACCGTTACGGCCAGATCGAAAATCCGTTCGGCCATCGCTGGGCGATCGCCTCGCCGCTCCGCAAGATGAGCGCGGATGAAATCAAGCCGGCCGCCGCGAAGGCGATGCCCGATTGCGCGAAGGAGGCCTGACCCATGGGCGTCGTTCTTTCAGCCGACATCACCATCACCGCCTATGAATGGGTGCCGCCTTTCGCGCAGGGGCTCGTCCGGGATCTGCGTCCGCGCTGGGCCTGCGAGGAAATCGGACGGGATTACGCCGTGCGCCTCATCTCGGTGATGAACAAGCCGGAGAGTTTTTATCGCGAGCAGCCCTGGGGTCAGGTGCCGGTGATCGAGGATCGCGGCATTGCGATCTTCGAAAGCGGCGCGATCCTCCTCCATATCGCGGAACAGGACGCGCGGCTTCTGCCCGCCGATCCGCAGCGGCGCGCCCGCGCTATCAGCTGGACTTTCGCCGCGTTCAACTCGGTCGAGCCGATGTTGATGGAGCTGACGAATGTTCGCATTTTCGCCAAGGATGAAGAATGGGCGAAGCTGCGCCAGCCGAGCCTGATGAAATTCGCGGCTGCGCGCTTCGACAGATTGTCGGACGCGCTTGAAGGGAAAGACTATCTCGACGGCGCATTCTCGGTCGCCGATATCGCGATGGCGAGCATTCTGAGGCTCGCCGACGGAACGGACCTCGTTGCATCCCGGCCCATCCTGGCGGCCTATCTCAAGCGCTGTCTCGAGCGGCCCGCCTTCGCCCGCGCGCTGGAAGCCCAGCTCGCCGTCTTCCGCGACCATCAACCCAAGGGAGCCTGATCATGGCGATCAAGCAGCGTGTCTCGACCTGCCTCTGGTACGATCGCGAAGGCGAGGTGGCGGCGGACTTTTACGTCTCGCTGTTCCCGAATTCGCGCATCATCAGCGTCAACCGCTATGGCGAAGGCGCGCCGCTGCCGAAAGGCACGGCGATGCTGACAAGGTTCGAGCTTTCAGGCGTTGAATTCGCCGCGCTCAATGGCGGCCCGCATTTCAGGCTGACGGAGGCCGCATCGCTCGTCGCCCTGTGCGAGGACCAGAAAGAAATCGACCGCCTGTGGGACGCGCTAACGGCGGACGGCGGCCAGGAAAGCCAGTGCGGCTGGCTGAAAGACCGCTTTGGCCTCTCCTGGCAGATCATTCCGGAGGGGATCGACAAAATGATGAGCGATCCCGGGAAGGGGCCGCGCGTCTGGGAGGCGATCATGCCGATGAGGAAAATCGACATCGCCAAAATCATGGCCGCTTGCAGATGAAAGGAAAAAGTCGATGACCTATGTGGACGGATTTGTCGCCGCGGCGCAGACCGCGACAAGGGAAAGCTACCAGCAGCACGTCAAGGTCATGTGCGCCTTGTTCAAGGAATGCGGCGCGTTGCGCGTCGTCTATTGCTGGGGCGAGGACGTGCCCGACGGCAAGCTGACATCCTTCCCGATGGCGGTGAAAAAAGAACCGGACGAGACAGTCGTCATCGGGTGGATCGAATGGCCCTCGCGCGCGGTGCGCGACGCCGGATTCAAGAAAGCGATGGAAGACCCGCGCATCACCTCGGCGGCGGCGCCCTTCGACGGCAAGCGCATGATTTTCGGCGGGTTCGACGTGATCGCCGATACGCAGGGCTAAAGACGCGTCCTCAACTGGGAGATTTCACGATGACCTATATCGACGGATTTGTGCTCGCCGTGCCGAAAGCGAATAAGGACGCCTATCGCAAGCTCGCGCAAGAGAGCTGGGCTGTCTTCAAAAAGCACGGCGCGCTGCGCCAGGTTGAGTGCTGGGGCGATGACGTCCCGGAAGGCAAGCTGACGTCGTTCTCCCTCGCGCTTCAGCGCAAGGATGACGAGGTCGCCCTCTTCTCGTGGATCGAATGGCCGTCGAAGGAAGCGCGCGACGCCGGCAACAAAGCCGCCATGGAAGAGTTCAACGCCATGCCGGACATGACGCCTGACAAGATGCCGTTCGACGGCAAGCGCATGTTCTGGGGCGGGTTCGCGCCGATCGTCGACGAGCGCGCCTAATACCGCCGCGCGCGCCACACGTCGTGGCGCACGACCGAGCGTCCGATCGGCCAAAGCGCGAAGCCCGCGAGCTTTAGATGCGCCCAGGCGAAGGGCAGGCCGATGAGGGTGATCGCAAACAGCACGGCCGCGAATACGTGCGCAAGCGCAAGCCACCAGCCGGCGAAGACGAACCAGAGGAGGTTGCCGATCAGGCCGAGCGGGCCCGTGCCGATGTCTTCGCCGTAAAGCCGGTCGCGCGCTTCGGACCTGACGCCGAACGGCCACAGCGTGTAGACGCCGTTGTCGAAAGCGGCGCGCGCGAAGGGGATGCCGATGATCGTCACGACCATGACGAGGCTGGCGACGAACCAGCCGAACGCCGCGACGGCGCCGCCAAGGACGAGCCAGATCAAGTTAAGGATGAACGACAGCGGGTCGAGCGCGTCGTTCTCGTTCAGCGGGTGTTCGCGCAGCATGTGCGTCAGGTCTCCTTCGCTGACCATATAGGAAGCCGCGCGGAAAATTCATGCGTCCGGGCGCGCCAGGCGCACGGCCAGTCGCAGAAGGTCAGCCGCGGCGGGTAAAAACCCGGTCGAGCGCGAAGCGGTCGTCGGACTTGAAAGCGAGAAGCATCAGCGAGGCGACGGCGACCGTCGTCGACGGAAAGAACAGCACCTGCCGCGTTTCCTCACTGAGAAGGTAAAGCCCGAGGGGGTCGGCGAGATATTTCCAGATCGCCGCGGCGCCGGCGACAAGGACCGCCGCCTGCAGCGGATAGGTCACCACGCGCAGTGCGCCAAGGATGACGAGAACGCCGAGCAGCGCCTGTCCCCAGCCGAGCGGCGCCTGCAGCGCTTCGGCGCTTAGCGCGCCGCCATAATATTTCTCGGAAACGCCGATCGCCGCTTCCGGCGCCTTCGCTTTGATCAGACCCCAGATGACGAGAAGCGCTCCTGTCGAGACGCGCAGCATCAACAGCAATATCGGTTTCATGACGCCCTCCTGTCAGACCGGAGATTATCCCGGCAAGGTCGCGCGCGCAGGCGCCGGACGCCTTTTCTTCGCCGGATTTCAGAATTGTGATGGCCGCATGCGAAGAATTCTTCTCCTGGTTGTCCTCACGATGGCGGCGGCGCTGCCGGCCGCCGCGGAAATCGGGCCGGCCGTCGCGGCGGCGGCGGTCAAACAGACGGCGCGGCCCGGCGTTTACGATCCCGCTTATGTCGCGCTCGATTATCCGATGGGCGATGTCGCGCCCGATCGCGGCGTCTGTTCCGATGTCGTCATTCGGAGCTTGCGCGCGGTCGGGCTCGACCTGCAGGCGCTTGTCCACGAAGACATGAAGGCGAATTTCGGCGCCTATCCAAAACATTGGGGCCTCAAACGCGCCGATCCCAATATCGACCACCGGCGCGTGCCCAATCTTGAAGTCTTCTTCACGCGCCGGGGCTGGCGGCTAACGCCAAGCCGAGCCGCCGCTGACTATCGCGCCGGCGATCTCGTTGCGTGGAACCTGAAGGGCGATGACGGTTTTCTGCCGCATATCGGCGTCGTCACAGATCGTACGGCTCCCTCCGGCCGGCCGCTCATCGCGCACAATATCGGCGCCGGTCCAAAGGTCGAGGACGTCCTCTTCGACTGGAGGATCACCGGAAGATTTCGTCCGCAGACGGAGTAAAAGCTTCTTGCGGCGGTTGTGTGCAGACGCGGGATATTGCGTCGCAGGCGGCTTTGCGCTATACGGACTTCGCGTCGATCCGTTCGCCGCCAGTCGCTTGCCTTCGATCATCGCCATTGAAAGCCCGGCCCGGTCGGCTGACGCGCTTTCCTGCCGGTGCGGCGCGCGGCCCCTTTCAAACCCCTGTTCGATGGAGCGTCTCATGCGCAAGGTTCCGCTTGGAAAATCAGATCTTTCTGTCTCCCGTCTCGGCTTTGGCGCGATGGGGCTCGCCGAATTTTACGGCGAGGCGTTGTCAAACGCCGAGGCCGAAAAAGTGCTCGACGCCGCGCTGGAGCGCGGGGTCAATTTCTTTGACACGGCGGACATGTACGGGTCCGGGCGCAATGAGGAACAGCTGTCGGGCTTTCTCGCGCGCCGCCGCAAGAACGTCGTCTTGGCGACAAAATTCGCCATCGTCCGGACGCCAGACGGCGGATGGAGCGGCCTTTCGAACGATCCCGCCTATATCAAACAGGCGTGCGAGGCTTCGCTGAAGCGGCTGAAGATCGACGTCATCGACCTTTATTACATGCACCGGCGCGATCCGAACGTGCCGATCGAGGACTCGGTCGGCGCGATGGCCGATCTGGTGAAGGCCGGCAAGGTGCGCGCGCTCGGGCTATCGGAGGTGAACGCGACGACGCTGAAAAAGGCGAACGCCGTCCATCCGATCGCCGCGCTGCAAAGCGAATACTCGATCGTCACACGCGAGATGGAGAAGGAGATGATCCCCGCCTGCCGCGCGATCGGCGCCGCCTTCGTCGCCTATTCCCCTCTCGGGCGCGGGCTCCTCACCGGCGCCTACCGGTCGGAAAAGGATTTCGCCAAGGGCGACTACCGCACCATCGGCAATCCGCGGTTTGCGGATGGCGCGCTGGAAAAGAACCTGACGCTTGTCGACCAGATCGCCGACATTGCCGGGAAAAAGCGCGCGACGCCCGGCCAGATCGCGCTCGCCTGGGCGATGGCGAAGGGCGACGACATCATCCCGATCCCCGGCACGAAAAAGATCGAACGGCTCGACGAGAATATCGGCGCCGTCAGTCTGACGGTGACCGCGGACGACATCGCCGCGATCGAACGCGCCGTGCCGCCCGAGGCGGTCGTCGGCGATCGCTATCCGGCGACGTCGGCGACGACGCTCAATCAGTAAAGCCGAGGCGCCGGCGGATTTCTGCCGGCGCCGCGCCCGCTTCCCGCATTGCGCGGAGCGTGACCGCCTTGTCGCGCTTGGCGAGGCGCCGGCCGTGATCGTCCGTGATCAGACGATGATGGCGATAGACGGGCGCCGGCTCGTCAAAAAGCGCGTAGAGCAGCGCATGGAGATGCGCGGCGGGCGCAAGATCGTCGCCGCGGATGACATGCGTGACGCCGGCAAGCGCATCGTCGTGCACGGAGGCGAGGTGATAGCTCGCGCCGGAATCCTTTCTTCCGAGCACGGCGTCGCCGAAAATTTCCGGCGTCGCGCGCACCTCGCGCCGCGCATCGCCGTCGATCGTTTCTTCGATGAAGGCGAGGTTCTCGAACCCGCCGCTTAGCGTCTTGCGGGCCGCCGCGATCGAAAGGCGCCAGGCGAAGGGCGCGCCCTCGCTAAGAAGCGAGCGTTCTTCATAGGCTGCGAGCGGCGCGCCGATATAGGCCGGGCCCTCAGGCCCCTCCGGCGACAGGTGCGGCGCGCGCGCGATCTCATCGAGGATTTCCGAGCGCGTCTTGAAACAGCGATAGCAAAGCCCGCGCGCGATCAGCCCGTCTAGCGCGGCGCGATAGTCGGCGAGATGATCCGACTGCCGCCGGACGGGTTCCTCCCAGGCGATCCCCAGCCAGCGAAGGTCTTCATAAATCGCCGCCTCGAACGCCGGCTTGCAGCGCGACGCGTCGATGTCTTCGATTCGCAGGATAAAGCGCCCGCCGGCGGCCCGCGCCGCCTCGAAGGCGGTCAGCACGGAGAAAGCGTGGCCGAGATGGAGAAACCCGGTCGGCGAGGGGGCAAAACGGGTGACAAAATCGGGCGGCATGGCGATCCGGATGGCTCGCATGATTGTGTCTCAGGTCAGGTTGCTGGAAAAGGCGTTGCGGTGTTCAGTCCGCGCAGGGTCTTTGAGAGGGCACATCAATGTCATTCGTCAAATTTCGCCGGTTGACGGCCGCGCTCGGCGCCTTCGCGGTCGCCAGCCTTCCGCTCGCCTCCGGCGCTGAGGGGCTCGAGAAATTCGCCGCGCGCGCCGAGACGAGCGCGAGCGTCGTCGATTATGCGCCGCTCGACGAATATCTTGACGTTTTCGGCGTTCCCGCCGGGAAGCGACTGAAGTTCAAATTCGACAAGTCGCAGGACATCGGCACGAAATTTCTGCGCGAATATATTGAGACGTTGTCGAAGACCGCGCCCGGCTCGCTCTCCGGCGACGATCAGCTCGCGTTCTGGCTGAACCTTCGCAATGCGCTCGTGCTTGCGCATCTCAGCGAGGAAGGCGGACGGGCGAACATGAAGAAGGATCGCGGCGCGGGCGCGTCGCCCGGCGCGGCCTGGACCGCGAAAACCGTGACCGTCGACGGCGCGGCGCTGTCGATCGACGATATCGAGCGCGGCATCATTCTCGCGAACTGGAAAGACCCGCGCGTCCTTTACGGTCTTTTTCAGGGTACGGCCGGAGGCCCGCCCGCCGAGCGCAAGGCGTTTCGCGGCGAGACGGTCTGGACCGAACTCGGCGCCGCCGGCAAGAAATACATGACGTCGACCGGCTTTGAACTGACGAAGAAAGCGGCGGAAGTGAGCGCCATCTTCGACTGGTACGGCGCGGACCTGTTCGGCGGCGATGAAGCGGCATTGCGCGCGCATCTGTCGACGCTCATCACGCATGGCGCGCGGATCAATCTCGAGAAGACGGCGACGATCGCCTACAAGGATTTCAGCTACAAGCCGGACGCCTATGTCGAGCGCATCGTCGACCAGACGGTCGCCGGCGAACAGCGCCGGCAAGCGCCGCCGCCGGCAAGCTATCCGACCGGCTCCTGACCCGTCGATGCCCGCCGCGCCACGCGCCGGACGGCGCTCACAGGCTTTTCATTGAAGCCTCGCCCGATTGTGTCCGGGGCGGTGTTGCCTGACATTCTGCGCCGGTGTCGGACTGAGACGAGGACTTCGCAGGAGCATTCCATGTCTCGCACAAGCAATACCCGCTTCCGCGCCGCTATCGGCGCGGTATTCTCCGTATTCGCGCTTTCGCCCGCCGCCGCCGAAGGGCTCGAACGCTTCGCCGCGCGCGCTGAGACGAGCGCGGCGGTTCCTGACTATGCGCCACTCGACAAATATGTCGACGTCTTCAGCGTCTCTTCCGGGAAGCGGCTGAAGTTCAACTTCTCCGCGTCAAAGCGGGAAGGAACCGCCTTTCTTCGTCAGTATGCCAATTTCCTTGCGAGCGCTTCTCCGGCGACGCTCGCCGGCGACGACCAGCTCGCTTTTTGGCTGAATGTGCGCAACGCCCTCGTGCTCGCCCATCTCAGCGACAGCGGCGGGCGCGCCGACATGAAGCAAGATCGCGGCGCCGGCGATGCGCCGGGGCCGGCATGGACCTCAAAAATCGTGACGGTCGATGGCGTCGCGCTGTCGATCGACGACATTGAACGCGGCATCATTCTCGCCAACTGGAAGGATCCGCGCGTCCTTTACGGGCTTTATCAGGGATCGGCGGGCGGGCCTTCGATCGCGCGCACGGCTTTTCGGGGGGCGAGTGTCTGGGCCGACCTTGAGGCGGCGGCGTCTTCCTACCTGCAAACGGCGGCCGGCTTTCAGCTGACGAAGCGAGGGGCTGAGGTCAGCGCCGTCTTCGACTGGTATTCGGCCGAGCTGTTCGGCGGCGATGAAGCCGCGCTCCGCGCGCATCTCGAACAGCGCATACCGGAGCGCGCGCGCACGAAATTCGCGGCCGCGCCTGCAATCGTCTACAAGACCTTCAGCTACAAAACGGACAATTTCCTTCCGCGATCCGCCCAGCGGCCAATTGAAGGCGGTCAGCCGACTCACGGCACGGGGTCCTGACACAGCGATGCTGATGACGCCGCGCGCGCTGTTTATCGCTGCGGCGCTGATTTCCGCGCTGGCGCTTGCGGCCTTGCGGGCGCTGGCGCCCGAATTCACGATTGACCGGCCGCCCGAGGCGCAGCCCATCGCGGCGGCGGCGGGTCTGACCGCGCTCGCCGGTCTCGCCTTCGCCGCCATGGCGCTCCTTATACGGAGACTAACGTTCGCCGGCGCCCTATTTCCCGTTTTGATCGCGCTCGGCTTTGCGCTCCGGCTGATGTTCTTCAGCTCACAGCCGATCCTTGAAGACGATTGGCGGCGCTATCTTTGGGAAGGCGCGGCCGTCGCGTCGGGCGTCAATCCCTATCGATACGCGCCCGCCGACGGGTTCTTGATCGACGCTTTCGGCAATCCCGTCGGCGCGTCGAACCAGGGCGCCGTCGAAACGCTGCGCAGGCTCGGCGTGGCGCGCGATGACTATCCTGAACTCGTCAACCATCCTTATCTGACGAGCGTCTACCCGGCGCCCGCGCAGGCGATGTTCGCGGCGGCGCATGCGATTGCGCCTTTCAGTCTCGATGCGTGGCGCTTCATTCTGCTCGCCGTCGAGGCAGGCTCGCTCCTGTTGCTCTTGCGCGTGCTCCCGGCCTTTGGCGTCGCGCCGGCGTGGTCATTGCTCTACTGGCTCAATCCGCTGGTCATCGCGCAGACATTTTCGGGCGCGCATATGGACGCGCTGATCGTTCCGCCGCTTCTCGCTGCGCTGTGGGCGGCGCGCCGGGCCAAACCCGGACTGGCGGGCGCCGCAATCGGGCTCGCCGCGGGGATCAAGCTCTGGCCTTTGGCGTTGGCGCCGATCCTGTTGCGGCGCTTCGCGGGGAATGCGCGCGCGCTGTCGCTGGCGCTCGCTGCGATGGCGACAGTTGCCGCGCTCTCGCTGGCGCCGTTGCTCGCGAGCGCGAATGCGAGCGACAGCGGGCTTTTCGCCTATGCGAGCGAGTGGTCGCGCAACGCCTTCGCCTTCGCTGCGCTCGAGCAGGCATTGGGCATCTTCATGACGGACCCAGGCGCGCTCGCGCGCATGGTCGTCGCGGCTGCGACGGCGGCGGCCGCGCTTGCGCTGGCGTTGAAGCCTGACAGCGACGCAGGGCTGGCGCCGGCGCGCGCGCTGACCTTCGTCATGATCCTTCTCGCCTTATCGCCAACCGCTTATCCCTGGTATGTCATTTGGGCTGCGGCGTTTCTCCCTTTCGCGCCAAGCCTCGGCGCGGCGCTGCTGGCCGCCGGCGGTGCGATTTACATGTTGCGCTTTCCGAACGCGCTCACGGGTGAGGCGCCGCCATTTCTCCTTCTCGGCGCGCAAGTCGCGCTGCCGCTTGCCGTTCATCTCTATACGACGCGACGCGGCGTGCGCCCATGAACGCCTTTCCCGGCCTCGTCATCAAGGCCGTCATCCCCGCGCTTGACGAAGAACGCGCGATTGGCGCGGTCATCCGCGAAGCGCCATCGTTCCTTGCCGAGATCATCGTCGTCGATAACGGATCGCGCGACGCGACCGCCAATGTCGCGGCGCAAGCAGGCGCGCGCGTCGTCGCCGAGCCGCGGCGCGGCTATGGTCGCGCCTGCAAGGCGGGAATCGCCGCGGCGCTTCCCTGCGACATCATTCTTTTCATGGACGCCGACGGCGCGGACGACCCGGCGGACGCCGCTGCGATCGTTGCGCCGGTGGCGGCGGGAAGCGCCGACCTTGTCATCGGCTCACGGATGACCGGCCGCGCTGACGCAGGCGCTTTGACGCCGCAACAGCGCTGGGGCAATCGGCTCGCCTGCGCGCTCATCCGCCTGTTCTGGGGCGTGCGGTTCACCGATCTTGGCCCCTTTCGCGCAATCAGCGCGGCCGCGCTCGCCCGTCTCGCCATGGATGACGACGCCTTTGGATGGACCGTCGAAATGCAGGCGCGGGCGGCAAAGCTCGGCCTTAAGGTCGCGGAGACGCCCGTCCATTACCGGCGCCGCATCGGCGTCTCGAAGATCTCCGGCACGATTAGCGGCGTCGTCCGCGCTGGCGCGACCATCCTCTATGTCGTCTTTCGCGAGCGTTTGCGCGACGGACCCTTGCGCCGGCGCCCTTTTTAGCGGCGGGCGACCGCGCTAAACTGTCTTCAGAGGGCAGGGGAAATGGCGAGCGACACGCCGGACATTGAGCCGCCGGAAGGCGGCCTCGGGGAAATTGCGGCGGCGGCTACGGTCGCCGCGGCGGTCTGCATTTCCTGCGGCACAGCGATCGCCGGCGCCTGGTGCGCGGGCTGCGGCCAGCGCAATGACGACATGCGCCGCAGCACCGTCGTGCTCGTCAAGGATTTCTTTCAGGACACCTTCTCGTTCGACAGTCGCATGTGGCGCACGCTGGGGCTGCTCGCCGCCGCGCCGGGAACCGTCCCGTCGAATTACAGCCACGGCAAGCGCTCGCGCTATACGCCGCCGGTGAGGCTCTTCCTCGTCGTCAGCTTCCTGTTCTTCCTGACGCTCGGTTTCACCCAGACCATGTTCATGGCGTTCGAAGTGACGCCGAAGTCGGCCGAGCAGATCGCCGCCGACAAGGCGGCGCTTGAAGAGAGAATCGAAGACCTCGACGACGAGGCAAAGGAAGCAATCACCGCCGCCCGTGACGGGTTTTACGTCAGAGACGCGACGCGGGAGCCCGAAGTCGTCGTCGAAGGCGACGCGCTCGACTGCGAGCTCAACTTCCGCACGCTCTTTTTCGTGCAGCCCGAAGACGTCAAGATTGACGCCGAAGGGGGGCGCCAATGCCGCGACAGCATCCTCAGCGAAGTGCGCGAAGGCGAAGGATCGCAGGCGTCGATGGACGCTGAGCGGCGCGCGGAAGCGGAGCGCGCGGTTTCGCTCGTCGAAAGCGCGATCGGCGGCATTTCGCGCATGATCGAAGACCCCGCGGCCTTCAACGCCAGCGTCAACAACTGGCTGCCGCGCGTGATGTTCCTGATGACGCCCGTATTGGCGCTCATCATGGCGCTGTTCCTGCGCGGGAAAGACGCGCTGATGTTCGATCATCTCGTTTTCGCGCTTTACGCGCATGCGACCGCCTTCGCCGTGATCGGTTTTGCGAGCGTCGCGGCGCAGCTCGGTGCGCCGGGCGTGTTCACGGCCGCCAATATCGCGCTCGCACTCTACTTCATCGTCGCCGTGAAGCGCGGCTATAAGCGGGGCTGGATCAAGTCGGTCTGGACCGGCGCCGGCGCGGGCGCGCTTTACGTCATCGCGCTTGTCTCGATCGTCGGCAGCGTCATCTCGAACCAGGTCATCCGCGGCGGCTGAAACGGCTAGTCGAGACGCATCAGCGCGACGCCCGCGAGAATGACGCCGGCCGCGGCGAGCCGCCAGGGCGGCGCTCTCTCGCGCAGGACCAGAACGGAAATCATCAGGGCAAAGAGAATGCTGGTCTCGCGCAACGCCGCAACCGCGCCGATCGGCGCCTGCGTCATCGCCCAGATGACAAGCCAATAGGCGCCGAGCGACATGACCGCAGCCGCAAATCCGAGCGGCAAACCGCGGACAAGCGCCGGCGCCGCTGTCGGGCGCACGCCAAGATAGACGAGCCCCATCGCGAAACCGTCGAACAGGAACATCCAGGCGATATAGCTCGACGGCGAAGCGGCGCCGCGCGCGCCGACCGCATCGACGAGCGTATAGCCGGCGATAAAGATCGAGGTTGCGAGCGCCCAGAGTACCGCTTTGCCGCCAAGCTGCGCCGCGCCGCCGCCCTTCAGCGACATCAGGGCGATGCCGCCGCTCAAAACGACGATCCCCGTCCAGACGAACGACCCCGGCGACTCGCCGAGGAGCGACAGCGCGGCGAGCGCCGAAAGGAGCGGCGCCGCGCCGCGCGCGAGCGGATAAACCTGCCCCAGATCGCCCGCCGAATAGGCGCGCACGAGCAGCAGCTTGTAGCCCGTATGCAAAGCCGCCGACGCGAAGATCCAAAGCCAGGTCGCGCCGGAGGGAACCGCGACAAAGGGAAGGGCCGCGAGCGCGATCAGGCCCTGCGCGACGCCCAATGTCGAAATCGACAGGAAACGCTCGCCGCGCTCCTTGATCAGCGCGTTCCATCCGGCGTGCAGCAGCGCGGAGAAGAGGACGACGCTGAAAACGGTGAGGGACATCAGCGTCGTTGCGGGCGACAGTCTATGCGCCCGCGCCGCCGACGGTCAGGCGATCGACTTTAATTGTCGGCTGGCCGACGCCGACCGGAACGCCCTGTCCCGCCTTGCCACAAACGCCGATGCCGGGATCGAGTTTGAAATCATTGCCGATCATCGAGACGCTCGTCAGCACGGTCGGGCCGTCGCCGATCAGCGCGGCGTTCTTCAGGGGCGCGCCGACTTTGCCGTTTTTTATGCGATAGGCTTCGGTGCAGTTGAAGACGAATTTGCCGGATGTGATGTCGACCTGGCCGCCGGAGAAATTGACGGCGTAGACGCCGTCCTTCACGGTGCTGATGATTTCGGCGGGGTCCTTGTCGCCGGCGAGCATCATTGTGTTCGTCATGCGCGGCATGGGCAGGCAGGCGTAATTTTCGCGCCGCCCGTTGCCGGTGACGGGTACGCCCATAAGCCGCGCATTGAGGCGGTCCTGCATGTAGCCTTTGAGGATGCCGTCTTCGATCAGAACGGTGCGCGAGGTCGGCGTGCCTTCGTCATCGACGCTGAGCGAGCCGCGCCGTCCGGCGAGCGTGCCGTCATCGACGACGGTGACGCCTTTGGCCGCGACGCGCTCGCCGAGGCGGCCGGCGAAGGCGGAGGTTTTCTTGCGGTTGAAATCGCCTTCGAGCCCATGACCGACAGCCTCATGGAGGAGGATGCCGGTCCAGCCGGACCCGAGCACCACTTCCATGTCGCCGGCAGGCGCGGGTTCGGCGTCGAGATTGACGAGCGCCTGGCGCAGCGCCTCGTCGACGAAGCCGCACCAGGCGTCCGGCGCAACGAAGCGCGCATACCCCTCACGCCCGCCCGCGCCATAGCTCCCGGATTCCTGCCGGTCGCCGACGCCGGCTGTCACCGAAACATTGAGCCGGACGAGAGGGCGGATGTCGCGCACGACCTCGCCGCCCGCGCGCAGGATCTCGATCGCCGACCATTCGCCGGAGAGCGAGGCGGAGACCTGCCGGACGCGGCTGTCCTTCGAGCGCGCATAATCATTGATGTCGGCGAGGAGCTTTGCTTTCGCCGCAAAGGACATCGCGTCGAGCGGGTTGTCGTCGGGATAGAGCTTGACGTTTGTCCGGGCCGGACCCTCGCTGAGCGTTCCCCCGCGCCCCGTCTTCACCGCCTCGACGGCGCTCGCCGAGCGCTTCAGCGCGTCTTCGGAAAGGTCGGAGGAATGGGCGTAGCCGGTCGATTCGCCGGAAACGGCGCGCAGGCCGAAGCCCTGCTCGACATTATAGCTCGCGGTCTTGAGGCGGTTGTCGTCGAAGACAAAGGCCTCCGACTGCGCATATTCGAGAAAAAGTTCGCCATCGTCGGCGCCTTTGAGCGCGTCATTGACGATCGTTTCGGTGCGCGAGCGGTCAAGGCCCGATTGTGTAAAAAAGAGCGACTGGGTCATGGGCGAGAGGTAGGCTGCGCGGCCGAGCCCGGCAATGGCAGGGCCCTTTTCTTGTGCGACCATTTTTCCTGCCCGCCCGCCCATGACGCGGGGGATCGGAAGGGCCTATAAGCGCGCCGGATTGGGTCCCCCTTCAGCGGGCGGGGCGTTCTGGGGCGCGACTGACGCGCCAATCTTGAGGGCTTCATGAAAAGACTTCTCGGCGGCTTCATCGGCGGCGCGGCAGCCTTTGGCGCCGCCTTCGCGCAGGACAGCGGCTGGAACGGCCCGACCGACGGCGATATCGGCATGCTCCCGGCGGCCTCTAAGCTCGCGGAGGAGGTGCACTTCTTCCACAACGGCATTTTGATGCCGATCATCACGATCATCAGCGTTTTCGTCCTGGCGCTGCTCCTCTGGGTCGTCTTCCGCTACAATGTGAAATCGAACCCCGAGCCCCGCAAGTTCAGCCACAACACCCTTGTCGAGGTGATCTGGACGGGCGTTCCGATCCTGATCCTCCTCGTGATCGCGTTCTTCTCCTTCGACCTCCTCTACAAGGAAGACGTCATCCCGGACGGCAAGCAGATTGTCGCCAAGGCCGACGGCGCGACGACCGACTTTCCTTTCGCCAATGATTTTCCGCCCTCGCGCATGGCGGCCGCGCCAAAGCATGTGCAGGTTTTCAAAGGCAACGCGGCGGGGGCCGAGGGCCTTGTCCATGGCCGCGATTACACGCTCGCTGGGCTCGGCTCCTCGACCGTTGCGGTGAAGTTCAAATCCGCGCCGGCCGCCGGCGAAACCGTTGTCATCCGCGCCGGCCGCAGCCTCGTCGGCGCGGGCAGCAATCGCGAAATCGCGCTCGCCCCGACCATGACGCTCAAGGCCATCGGCTATCAGTGGGGCTGGAGCTACGCCTATCCCGATTTCGGCGATTTCGAATTCGCGTCGAACATGCTGCCTGAAGAGAAAACGACGCCGGAGCTTTATCGGTTCGAAGTCGATAACCGCGTCGTCCTGCCGGTCGGCGAGACGATCCGCGTCGTGACGACCGCGCGCGATGTCATCCATGCCTTTGCGCTGCCGAACTTCGCGATCAAGGTCGACGCCGTACCGGGCCGCCTCAACGAGACCTGGTTCAAGGCCGACCGCGAAGGCGTTTATTACGGCCAGTGCTCGGAAATCTGCGGCGTGCGCCATTCGGCGATGCCGATCGCGGTCGAAGTTGTGTCGCGCCCGAAATTTGAAGCCTGGATCGACAGCCAGCGCGCGCTGGCGGGGATGGACCCGATGTTCACGCCCGCCGCCGGCAAATTCGCCGCCGCCCCCGCCGCTGACGCCGCCGCTGCGCAATGACGAAGATCACAAGGGAAACCCGCCATGGCTCACGCTCACTCTGACGACGATCATGCGCACGGCGCCGGCCATAGCCACGATCACGGGCACGACCATGCCCACGACCACAAACCGTCGTTCTTCGTGCGCTGGCTGTTCTCCACCAACCACAAGGACATCGGCACTCTCTATCTGATCTTCGCGATCATGGCGGGCATTGTCGGCGGCGCGATGTCAGGGCTGATGCGCCTTGAACTCGCCGAGCCCGGCATCCAGTGGCTGACCGGGCTCGTTCCGACCGGCACCGAAGCCGAAGCCGAGCATTTCTATAACGTGCTCATCACCTATCACGGCCTCATCATGATCTTCTTCATGGTGATGCCCGCGCTGATCGGCGGCTTCGGCAACTGGTTCGTGCCGATCATGATCGGCGCGCCGG
>CAZHUI010000069.1:0-17995 GCA_964535605.1 uncultured Caulobacterales bacterium | reverse complement strand
GCCGTATTTCATCAGCACTTCCATATTGCCGGTGTCGGGCGCGGCGCAGTTGAAGACCTCCGGCGCAATGTGACAGCGGCCGGTGATCTCGGCGACCGGCGCGTAATCGGCATTGGAGAGGCCGGGGCCGAATTTCGGGTTGGTGTGGAACATGTTCCACAAGCCCTCGGCTTTCGCCTTCGCTTTCAGCTCGTCAATGATCGGGGGCACTTTCCAGCGCCCCTCGCCCGGACCGAACGCCTGATGCTGGCGCTCGTAGACCTCGTCACCCTCATAGACGTGCTTTTCCATGAAGGCCGTGACCTTGGCGAGATAATCCTTGCAGCGGGCGGAATAGGCGAAATCCATTTGAGGGCGCTCCCTTGGCTGGCGTCATGATAGCCCGCCCGGCGACCGGCGAAAGAGCGATGGGCAGCGCCAGGCGTTCCATCGCGGCGCTCAACCTGCGACAATGCCGGCGAAAATGTTTGGGCGGAGCCCGGTCTCGTGACGGCGTGGAACGACGCGGCTGAAATTGTCATCGCCGACATGGAACGCGCGCTTGCAAAATCGCCGCGTCCGCTCGCCTACGCCATCGCCGGTTCGCAAGGCGCCGGCAAGTCGATGATCGCACGCGCCGCCGTCGCGCGCCTGAGCGCCAAAGGGCGCAAGGTCGCGGCGTTGTCGATCGACGACCTTTATTATGGCCGTGAGGAACGCCGCCGCATCGCCGCCCGCACGCATCCTCTCTTCATCACGCGCGGACCGCCCGGCACGCATGACGTCGGACGCGGCATCGCGATCATCGACGCGCTGAAGGCGCACCAGCCGGCGCGTCTGCCGCGTTTTTCAAAAGCGCTCGACGAGCCCTTGCCGGTCGAGGAATGGGACGAAGCCCCGGGCGATGTCGACATCCTGATTTTCGAGGGCTGGTGCCTTGGCGCGCGGCCGAGCGCGGACGCCGAGCTTGAGAAGCCGGTCAACGTGCTGGAAGAGATTTTTGACAGCAATGGCCGCTGGCGCCGCGCGGTGAATACGGCTCTCGCCGGCGCCTATCAGGGGCTTTTCGCAAAGATCGACCGGCTCGCTTATTTGCGACCGCCTTCGTTCGACATCGTCAAACACTGGCGGTGGGAGCTTGAACAGGCGATAGCGGCGCAGCGCCCGTCAGGCGAGGCGCCCGGTCTGCTCGATGAGGACGAGATTGATTTTTTCGTCCAGCACTATGAGCGCATCACGCGGGCCATGATGGCCGGACTGCCGAGCCGCGCGAACCTCACCATCCAGCTCGATGAGCGCCGCCGCGTCGTTCGATGAGACCGGCCTATCGGGCGATCAACAAAGAGCAGCGCCGGACACCCGTGGGTATCCGGCGCAAATCACGCAAAGTGATATGAAGGGCGGCGCTGGCGTGCGAGGGCGCGCACGCCAGCGCCTAAGCCGCCTGCGCCGTGCGGCGGCGGGCGCGGCGCCAGAACGCGGCGCCAGCGACCGCACCTAGGAAGAGAGGCGCTGCGGCAGGGATTGGAATTTCATCGACGACGCCGAAAGCAAGACTTGAGAGGCGGCCGAGCCCGCCTGCGAAGGTCCCGGGCGCCGATGACAGAACGCCGGTCGCCAAATCCAGCGTGAAGAGATCGGAAAGCCCGCCCGACTGTCCCAGCACATAGGCGATATTCGTGCTGGTCGCGGCGTCGAACAGAATATCAAAGCCCGAGCTTTCCGTCAGCGTGAACGGCGCGCCGTTGAAGGAGAGCCCTGCGACGGTCCGCAATTCGCCAAGATTGTTGGCGAGCGTCGCGAGCGTGTTCGTGCGCGCATCGAGCACGTACTGCACGGTCGTTCCGCCGAAATTGGCCGCGAAACTGTTGGTGTAGGCGTTGCCGACGACGAAGGGGCTTGTCGCTGCGTTGGCATCGCCCGCGACGTAAAAGAGATCGACAGCCCGCGTCGTCGAGCCAGTCACCGGATTGAACACGATATTGTCGCGGTTCGAGCTGACCGTGCGCTGCCGGTCGATGGTCGGGTTCCAGTCGATGTCGACGGACGCGCCGCCGGTCGGGCTGACCATGCCGTCGTCAAGGCGCGTCAGCCGGCCGGTTTTCGGATTGACGAGAAAATAGGCTTCAAGCCTTGAATCATAGCCGATCAGGTCGCCGGTCGCCGGGCGGAAATCGATGGCGTCCAGCCGGACGCCGGCGCCGTTGAGGGCGATCGAGATCGTCGATCCGACATTGGTCGGATCGAACCGGACGAGTGAAGACCCGTCGGACGCGAGCGTGAACCCGGCAAGAACCGCCGCTGCGGCGGGCGTTGCGGCGGCAAGCGAAGCGACGGCGGCGCCGGCGAGAAGCCGGCTGAAAAACGGACGCGACATAAGGACCCCAGTCTCCACATTGGTTGACGACATCTTAACCAACGGGGGCCAGCGCCCGGCGGATGCAGCCCGCGCCCAAAAAATTACGACCCGAAGGTCAGACTCGCGAAAATCGTTTCATAATCGGCCTCGCTGCGGTCGCTGATCGGCTTTCCCCAGATGGCCATGAGCTTGAAGGGACCTTTCCCCTCGATCGCGAAGGACGCGGCACCCTGCCCATCTGTCGCGGCGGATTGCAGCGGGTCCTGCCGGTCGGACAAATCGTCGAAGTCGATCGTCACGCCCGCCAGCGGCGCGCCGTTGAACAGGACGCGAACCGGAAGGCGCTCGCCCGCCTTCAGCGCGTAGGGGTTTTTGTCCGGGATAATTTCGAGCGTATGGCCGACGGCGGCGCTGACATCGCCGGGATCGGCGGTCCCGACGCGGATCAGCGCCTTCGCCCGGCGGCTGTAAAGCTCGCGCCCCGGCGCGCCAGTGACGTTGCGCGCGGCGCGATCTTCCAGAATCGCCGTCAGGCCCTCTTTCTGCGCGTAGTCGGTAAAGGCCGCGCCATCGAGTTCGCTAAGGGAATGGCGGCTTTCAAAGGCCAGCACATGGGTCCCGGCCGCCTCTAACGAGACAATCGCGCGCCCGCGCTGCTCGGGCGAATTGGGGATTACCGGCGGCTGAGGTAAGCATTGCGCCCCGAGGCAACTCTTCAACGCGGCGACTTTTTCGCGCCGGAGGTTCCATGCCTCATGCTCTCCGGCGTGGCCGATCGTGAAATAAACCGCGATGGCCTCGCCCGGCATGGCTTCAAATTTTTCAGGCTCCAGCCAGAAATCATGCGCGCGCGCTGGAGACATCGCCGCAAGCACGGCCGCGCCAGCAAAAACGAGCCTATTCCGCATCCTGACCTCCAGGCTATCGACCGTCAGAGCCTTTTCAGGGGCCCAAGCGCCACAACCGGCCCCGTCGGCGCGCCTGTCGGCGAGCCGCCTTGCGGCTCCAGGCTGACGGCGAGCGCCGCGCCTTCGGCAAGGAGCGCCATCAGATCGGCGCCGAGCGATTTTGTCGTCGCCGCGCCACGCTCAAGAAGGCCGAGCGAACGCGGCGCGCCGCCCGGCGGTATCACCCAAAGCTCGGCGTCGCCGGCGCCCGGATCGACGCCCAGTTCACTGATGTCGAGCCGGCGCGCTGCGAGATCGACGCTGACAAAGGCAAGCGTCGCCGCATCGGCGGGCGCAAGCGCCGCGATCAGGCGTTGCGGCGCCGCAGGCGTCGGCGACAGCAGCGGACGGGCGAGCAATGCAAGGCAGACGATGGTCATCGCCGCAAAGGCGAGCGCGGCGGCGCGCCAGAATGGCAGGGCGCTGGCGGACCGAGACGCGCGCGGCTGCGAAGGCGCGCGCGCCGGGTTGCCGAAAAGTTCCTCGTCGATGCGAGACTTCAGGGACGCCGGGGGCGCGGCGTCCGCCACCGCGCCATGAAAAGCGGCGAACCGCACGTCCCAGGCGCCGACTAACGCGGCGAAGGCGCGATCGCGGCGCAGGCGGCGTTCGAGCGCGAGCCGCTCGGGGCCTTCCGTGAGACCGAGCGCAAATTCCGCGGCAAGCAACCAGTCGTCGGGCGGCGTCTCTAAAGCTCCTGCATCACTCATCGTCCGTCTCCGGACTTTTTAAGCGGCGCGGCCTCCATGCAGTCGCGGAGCGCCGCCAGCGTGCGCCGCATCCAGCTCTTCATCGTGCCGAGCGGGGTCTGCTCCGCCGCGCTCAGTTCGGAATAGCTCATGCCGGTGAAATAGGCTTTGCGGATCAGGCGCGCCTTGTCGGCGTCAAGCGTGTCGAGGCATTCGCCCAGTAACCGCGCCTCGCCGCTCGTCTCCGCGGCGGATTCCGGGGTCGGGGCGTCGTCGGCGATGTCGATCGAGGGGTCGGCGTTCGCCAGTTTCCGGCGCCGGCGCCAGTCAATCGCGGTATTGCGCACGATGCTGGTGAGCCACTGCACGGGCGCGCCCTCGGTCGTCGAGACATAGAGCGTCGCGCGGCGCCAGACTTTGACAAAAGCTTCTTGGACGACGTCTTCGGCGTCGCTGCGGTCGTTGAGGATGCGCAAGGCGACGCCATAGAGGCGCGGCGCCGTCAGCTGATAGAGAGAATCGAACGCGGCGCGATCCGCGAGCGCGACCCTCGACAACAGCCGATCGATGTCGCCCGCGTCGCGTCCGGTCAGTGCCATGCCGATGATTTCATTATGCTCTGCTGGAGTTCAAACCGCATTCGGCGCCGCAATGCAACCGCTTTATTTTAAAGGCTTTGCGCATCCGGCGGCCGACGGCCGACGTTCCCTCTGCATTAACCAAGCTCCGATCGCCGCGCCCCTTCGGTGCGACCGGCCGCGGCGACATCACGAGGTGATCATGGCCTTTCTGTTCCGCGCCGCAGCCGCCGGCGCCGGCGTTCTCCTAATGGTGGCGTCTGCGGCAGCCTCCAGCCATATGGATGCGCCGGCGATCACGCTCGACGATGCAGCCAACACGACTGACGTCTACGCCTTCGTCACTCGCGACGAGACCGGCCGCGAATACCTTACGGCCGCGCTCGCGGTCTATCCGTTCGAAGAGCCCGGCATCGGTCCCAACGCCTATCAATTTGACGACGACGTGCGCTACGCGCTCCACATCGCGCTCGATGACGGGGTTTCGCGCGGAACACCCGCCGTCACTTTTGAATTCGATTTCGACACGTCCTTCGTCAATCGCCGCACGATCCTGCAATCCTATCTTGGCGTGCTTGCCGCGCCAGCGCCGGGACGCTTCGCCGCGAACCAGAACCGCCGGCAGACCTATCAGGTCCGCCGCATCGACCATCGCGGCGGCCGCACCGCGCTCATCGGCAATGGCCTGCGCGACGGTCTGATCGTGCCGCCGAACAATCAGGGTCTTGTGACGCCGCTCTACAATCAGGGGAATGACGGCGACCGTCCGGCGAAAAGCGGCGTCGCGCGCCAGCAGGATCTCGATCCTTACACGAGAAGCGGCGTCGCCTCGCTGAAGGGGGGCTATCTCGCTTTTGCGGGCCAGCGCGACGATGGGTTCTACGCCGACATCCAGTCGATCTTCGATCTCGATTTTTCGTTCGGCGCCGCGACTGGAACCTCATCGAAACCCTTTGACAGTCAGGGCGGCATGAATGTCCACACGATCGTGCTCAGCATTCCGCTCGACCAGCTTGCCGCGCGCGGCGAAGCGGCGCCGAAACTCGCCGGCGTCTACGCCACCACAAGCCGCAAGCGGACGAATGGCGGCGAGCGCTGGAATGCGCCGGAGGGGCCTCGCGCCGCCGCCGTCTATGATCAGGTCGGCCGGCAGGGAAATCCGCTATTCGCCGAGGCCTTGCTGCCGATCCGCGACAAGGACCGCTATAACCAGACGGCGCCGACGGAAGATTTCGCTTTCGTTTCGTCCGTCGATAATCCTGAACTGTCGCAGGTTTTGGGCGTGCGCCCCATTATCGATCTGCGCACGATCTTCACGCCCGACCTGATCCGCGTCGATCTGACGACTGGTCCGGCGCGGTTCGCGGGACAGGGCGGCTTTCACCGGCTTTCCGTATTTGGCGGCGATGTCTTGAAGAGCGCGTTTCAGGATCCCTTCGGCAATGGCGGGTTCATCCCCGGCGGCTGGCCGAACGGGCGCAGGTTTGGCGACGACGTCATCGACATCGCGGTCATCGCTCTCGGCGCGGCCGGTCCGTTCGGCACGGATTTTTCCGGCGCGGACGTTGACCGGGTCAACGAGAACGACATCACCTACAACATTGCATTCCCCTATGCGGCGACGCCTCTCAACGGGCGCAACCGTCCTGACGGCGTGCGGGCGTCACCCTGAGGTTTCAACCTTTGACGCAATAGAATAGAGGCGGCGGCGGATGCTCCGAGAGCGCACCGCCGCTACCCTTGACCAGCGGCCGCAACCGGCGTTCACTCCTGCCGGGGTTGGCGAGGGTCGTCTGGGCAGACGTTGTATGTCCGGACGTCGTGGTTGGGGCGTATCTCATGAGCTTATTGCTGGCGGCCGGCGGCGCGGCGCTTTTTGCGGCGGGAGCGGGCATCGGGACGTTTGTGACGCTTGCGGCGGCAAAGCGGAAATTTGCCGCGATCACGGAGGCGGCCGAGGCGGCGAACGCCATGATCGCCGCCGAATCCGAGCACGCAATTAAAGATCTCACCGACGCCCATGCGCGCGCCGATGCGATGATTGACGCGATTGAGACCGCCAAGGTTTCGACCGCGCGGGCCGAAGAAAGCGTCGCCGGTCTGATCCACAAGATCAATCTCAGCCGGGAGAAGATCGACCAGGTCTCGCGCCTGTCGTGGTTTGAACGAAACGACGCCGCCGACGAAGTGCGGGCGGCGAAGCGCGCGGCGAAAGCGGACAAGGCCGAGCGCGCGTTCATTCCGCCGATCGAAGCCTAGAGCGCACGGTCAATTTTCATCGCCTTGCAGCAGCGGCAGTCGCGAGCCGCCGCGCAGCAGACACTGCGCGTTGACAGAAATTCTCGATTGATCTTGAAGAAAATTATCAACAGCGGCTCTAGCCGTGTTCGAACGCACGGCGCGCGGGATCGTCCAAACGCGCGCGCATTCGCGCAAGAAAAATCGAGATGAATTGCTTGTTTTCCCGAGTCCAGTCGCGCGGCTGGGGCTTGTTGCGTTGCGATACGACCAGCGCGCGAACAATCATTTGGTGCAAATTTTCGCAAACAAAAAACAACGCGAAGATTGCAAAACGATTTTGATTGCGCGCGCCTTTACATTGACCAAGCGCGCTCATAGCGTCTTTTCATCGTCGAGGGCCCGGGGGAGGCTCCGTCCCTCATCACAGCGTAACCAGGAGACTAGCATGCTTAAAAGAAAGCATCGCGTGAGCCTGCTCGCCGCCGGCATCTTCGCCGCCGCGACCAGCGCTTCCGCGACGACTATGTTGCAACTGAGCTTTGAGGACCTCGTCGCAGACTCGGCGCTCGTCGTCGTCGGCGAAGCGATCGACTCGCGCGTCGTCGAGAGCGCGACCGAAGGACGGATGACCATCACGTCGTTCAAAGTGACAGACGCCGTTGTCGGCTCTGCCGGATCGGTCGTTCAGGTCGCAACCCCCGGCGGCATCTTCAAGTCCGGCAAATTCCTGCTCCGCGAATCGACCGCGGACACCCCGCTGTTCGCGCTCGGCTCGGAGCACATGCTGTTCCTCAACGCCGGTCCTGCGAACGCCTTCGCGGTTGTTGGCGTCAATCAGGGTGCAGCCGCCGTGTTCGAAGGCAAAGAAGGCCGCGCGGTCATGCTGCCCGGCGCTGAAGGCGCGGAAAAGGTCGGCGAAGCGATGAAGCGTGTTGTCAAGGAACGCGCAGAAGCGGACCGCCGCGGCGCGCGCGAGACCGCCGAGTGAGCCAGCGAAATCATAACCAGTCAAATTCGGAGTTATCCATGAAACGCATTCTGATTTGCGCAAGCGCGCTCGCGATCGCGGCGACGCAGGCGTATGCCGGGGGCCGGCTCGACACGTTCAAGTTTACGGGCGAGTCGAACTTCATCCCGGGCTTTGAGGACGTCGAAATCGTCGGCATCTTCTGGGACGACCGCTGCACGAACGTCAGCTACACCGTCGATGACATCCCGGCTGTCGGGCTCGGCGGCTCGACGATCCCCGCTTCAGTCTGGTCTGGCGTCATGCAGACGGCGTTCGACAGCTGGAACGACATCCCGACGTCTTATATCGACATGAACGTCGTCGGCGATCCGGTGACGCTCGGCAACGGCCTGCGCACGTTCGATTTCATCAACGAACTGACCTTCGAAACGCCGGTCGGTTCGGGCTTTCTCGCCTCCTCGCCTTCGACATCGCTGCAGGCTGACGCGACTTTCGTCGCCGGCGACGACATCGACGGCGACGGCGACAGCGACGTCTTCGAACCGGCGGTCGCCGGCGGCGGCGTCTGCGAGGACGCTGACGGCGACGGCGACATCGAGTTTCCGGCGGGCGACTATCTCGCTGGCACGATCCTCGACAACGACGTCCAGTACAACAACCGGATCGCCCCTGCGGTCGTTTGGGAACTGACGCCGACCTCGACGCCGGCTGGCCAAACGCAGCGGCCGACCGACATCGAGACTGTCGCCGTGCACGAATTCGGCCACAGCCACGGCCTCGCGCACAGCTTCGTCAATCAGAGCTCCATCAATGACGGCACGGGCGCAACGATGTTCCCGTTCATCGACATTGACGACCGCTTCTCGGAATTGGGCGGACGCTCCTTGCATGAAGACGACATCGCATGGTCGTCCTTCATCTATCCTGAAGGCAAGACCGAAGGCGACGCCCCCTCGGCGCTCCAGCCGGGCGACATTCTGTGGCGTGAAGTTTATCGCACGATCACCGGCTCCTACACGCAAGGCGGCTTCGGCGTGCTCGGCGGGAACATCTCGGCGACCCAAACCGGCGCCAACGGCCGCACGGTCGTCAGCTCCTATTCGGGCCTTGCGCGCGCATTCAGCCCGGACGGCTTCGGCGTGTTCGTCGGCGATCTGACGAATTCGGTGATCTCCGACCAGTATGTCCTCCCTGTTCCGCGCGGCACCTATGTCCTCGCGATGCAGGCGCTTGACGGCGATCCGGCGGCGACGGGGAACATCTCCATCACCGCGCAGATCGGCGGCATTCTCGGCCAGCACGGCTATCCGGAAGAGTTCCGGTCCTCGCCCGCTCTCGAAGGCGAGATCGAAACCAATCCGGGTCAGTCGACGCCCGTGGGCGCCCAGAACAAGAGCCAGACCAACATCAACGTCGCGACGAATATTGACGTGACGCTGCGCAACGCCGGCGCCATCACCAATATCGGCACCGGGGCGGCGATCGGCGTTGAAGACGTCATCTACGCTGAGCGGTTCGCGAACGCCGACGTCCTCGCGCTCCTCAACAGCGGCGCGACGATGACTTCGGCGACCTATCGCACGGGCGTCTTCGACGCCTCGGTCGTCAGCGTCTGGAAGCGGGCAGCCGTCCGCCTCGGCCGTCTCAACAATGACGGCACGGCGACGCTCGGCCAGAACCTGTTTAACCGGAACAACTTCGTCGGTCAGGACGGCGATTCGACGCCGCTCTTCTTCAGCAACCCGACGACGGTTTCGGCGAATGCGGCCGCCGCTCTTGCGGCCGATCCGACGCTTGACGTCTTCGTGGTGCTCGAAGCGCTCAACGACTTCCCGCGGGCGGACGATCCCCGTCCGCCGCTGCTCGGCCTGCAGGCGACTGCAGTCGGAGCCGCGTCCAACCAGTCGTTCCTGTCGGTCGCCGGCGGGCCGCTGACGGTTCGGAACAATGGCAACTGGATCGTGGAGCTCAACTTCACGCCGAACGCCAACACCCTGAACTAAAGGGAGAGAGAGCCGGTTTTCGGATCGGCTGGAAAGCGGCGGGGGAAACCCCGCCGCTTTTTCTTTTGTTCTCATCCGCGTACAAAGCGCTGAGGCTCACAGACGGCCTCTTGAGGGAGATTTCCATGAGAACGATTTTGATGATCGCGGCCGCGTCCTTTGCATCGCCGGCCTTTGCGCAGGAAAGCCCAAAGGCGCTGCAGGCGGCCTTTGTCGCCGCCATCGTGGCGGAAGACGCCGAGGCGCTTGCAAACCTCTATACCGAAGACGCCGACAGCTATGACCCTTCCGGCACGGTGCAGAAAGGCCGTCTCGAAATCGCAGCGACCTGGCAGTCGTTCTTCGACAGCTTTGATGGATTTTCTGCGTCGCTGAACCAGAAGGGCGAGCTTGCCATGTCGAAAGACAGCCATGCCGCCTGGGGCCTGTGGACGATGGCGGCGACAGCGCCCGGCGCAACGGAAGAAACGGTCTGGAACGGCCGCTTCCTCGACGTCTCCGTCAAAACGCCCGAAGGCTGGCGCTACATCGTCGATCACGCCTCGATGCTGGCGCCGGCGCCCGAAGCCGAACCCGCGCTCTAGTCCAGATACGCAACGGCCGCCGGCAACGGGCGAGTTGCCAGCGGCCTGGGTGCGCGCGGATCCGAGGGGGAGAAATCTCCGATCCGCAATCGGGAGAACGCAACAATCTCGATACGGCGGGTTGGCGCGCGCGGATCAATCGAAACCAGTGAGGCCTATTCGTCGCGTTCGCGGTCAAGGCGCTCGAGGAACCGCGCCGCCGCGCCGCGGCCGCCGATCCCGAAAGCGAGCGCCGCGGCGAGCGCCGCTGATCCGAGAATGAGGACGAAGCCAGCGAAGATGATGTCTTCGCCGAGCCCCATTTCGCGCACGCCGATCGCCGTGACGAGAACGAGAATACCCCATTGAACAGCCGTTGCGACGAGTTCCGAGCGCGGGTCGCCCGCGCGGCGCAGCGTGTTGGCGACGAAGCGGCTGACCGGAATGCCGGCGAGAATGACGACCGACCCGAGCAGGATCTGCGCGCCGACCGACAGAACTTCAGAAAGCGCGGACGAAACGGGCTCGATATTGAGCTGCTGCGCCGCGGTGATCGCGCCGACGATCAGCATCGCCGCCATCGCGATATTGGCGACGATGACGGTCGGGGAAATCACCGGCGCTTTCATGGCGCGCTTGGCGGCTTCTTCGTCCTCATGGTGGTCGATGGCGACGCCAAGCTGACGCCAGAAACTGTCAAAGCCCATCCCGGTCAGGAAGGAGATGACCAGCGACCGCACCGCGCGCGCGAACAGCGTGAACACGAAGAGCACCAGCACCGCCGCGATGATGCTGGGGATCGCGTTCATCATGGTCTGCAGCATCGACGTCAGCGGCGCCGAAATCGATTCGATCGCCAGCGCCTCAAGGCCGACAATGAAGGTCGGAATGAGGATGAAGACATAAACGATGAGCCCGGCGGCGCGCGCGATTTCGGTGCCTTTGATGAGGTCGCCGATGTCAGCCTGCTTCGCCGCATGGTCGATGGGCGCCGCCGAGAGGAGGCTCGTCACCGCCCGGCGCGCGACGGTGGCGATGATAAAGCCGATGGCGATCGTGCCGGCGGCGATGACGATGCGCGGCAGGTAATCCATCACCTGCGTCAGCATCGCGTTGAGCGGGGCGAGCGTTTCGGAAAGGCCGAGCACCGCCAGGATCCAGGGGATGAACATCAGCAGGATGAGCCAGAAGACCGCCGAACCGAGCGACTTGCCAAGCGACGGGCGGCCGGGCCCCAGCGCTTCGCGATTGGCGACCATGCCGAGCTTGGACTTGTCGACGCGCTTCCTGACGAATTCCGAAATGACGCGCGCCAGAATGAGCGCCAGAACGGAAAGTCCGAGCGCTCCGAGAACATTGGGCAGGGCGGCCAGCAGGAATTCCAGCGTGCGCTCAAACTCGGCGCGGATCGTTTCCATCAGAAAGACCTCTTCGGCTGCGAGATGGCAGGACCGCGCGGCGGCGCGGCGGCGATTGCGTTGCGGGATAGCAGTGTAAGCCCCGGAATGGCCAGAGAAAAAGGCCCACGCGGGGCCCGGTGGCGCGTCACGCAGGCGCGCGATGAAGAACCCCGCCCTGGAGCGGGCGCGGCGCGCGCGTCGTCCGCGGAAAGGTCAGAGGAAGCCGCCGCAGCGAGCGCACGGCGAGATAGGCGAAGCACTCCGCTTCGAGATCATCGCCGCGCCAGCCGGCGTCCTCGGCCGTCAGGACCGGCGCCTCAAGCGCTTTTTCAAGCGCCGTCATGAGCGAGGGATTGCGCCGGCCGCCGCCTGCGACGATCCATTCGCCGGGAGGCTCAGGCAGATGCGCGATCGACGCCCGCACGCAGGCCGCGGTGAAGGCGGTAAGCGTCGCCGCTCCGTCCGCCGCCGACAGCGCCAGGACGGGGTCGATCTTGAAATCATAGCGGTCGAGCGATTTCGGCGGCCGGCGCCGGATAAAGGGGTTGAGCAGCAAGAGGCGCAGGAGTTCGGGATGCACCTGCCCCGATTGCGCGAGCGCGCCGTTCTCGTCCATGGCGGCGCCGGTCTTCAATTCCGTCCACTGATCGATCAGGCCGTTGCCGGGTCCGCAATCGAAGGCGACGAGATCGAGATCGCTGGCGCTCGCCGGGACATAGGTGATGTTGGCGACGCCGCCGAGATTGATGACGCCAATCGGATGGGCGCGCGCCAGCGCGCGGGCGAGCGCGGCGTGATAGACGGGCGCCAACGGCGCGCCCTCTCCTCCCTCGGCGATATCGGCGCCGCGAAAATCCGCGACCACGTCAATCTTCGTTTCCTCGGCGAGCAGGCGCGCATCGCCGATCTGCCAGGAGCGTCCGACGCTATCCGGCGACCGCTTCGGCCGGTGGAGAATTGTCTGGCCGTGAAAGCCGATGACATCGATGCCGGTGCGTTTGAGACCGGCGTCGCCAAGGAGGGCGACAACCGCCTCCGCATGGGCGTTCGTCACCTCCGCCGACGCCTTGCCGATGTCCGCCGCCCCGTCGCGCCCTTCGAGCGCCGCCTTGATGGCGCGGCGCACGAAGATCTTGAGATCGCGCGAATAGGGAAAAAATGCGCTGGGGCCGGGCTCCACGACAGACGCGCCGTCCGTGCGCAGGATGGCCGCATCGACGCCGTCGAGCGAAGTGCCGCTCATGAGGCCGATCGCCGTGAGAATTGTCATGACGCTCTGATGGCGCTGCGAATTGCGCAGACTACCGCGTTCGCGGCATCGCGCCAGCGGCCTGCCTATTGCGGCGGCGCGTCGGCCCTCGATATTTCGAGCTCCACTTTGCCCACCGCGAGCCCGCGCCAGCCGACGGTCGCCTTGTTGTAGACGACGCCGTCCTCGCGAAGGATCAGCACGTCGCGAAAACCGACGCGGGTCGCGCCGCCGTTCTTTTTCGGCAGATCGATCAGATATTCCAGCCGGAACGCCGGACCGTCCTGATAGCCGCGCGCTTCGCCGACGACATCCTCGCGAACGCCCCGCCATTCCCCGTCCGCCATCTTTGTCAGGCGCCAGGTTTTGCGGTCCGTCTCGCCGTCGTCATAGATGAAATCCTCGACCAGCGTGAGGGTCGAACCGTCCCAGCTGCCGTCGAGATAGGCGGTGAACGCGCGGTCGGCGCCGGTGATGCTGTTGAACGAACCGCGCCCGACGGTCTTGCCGGCGAGTTCGCGCTCAACCACGAAGGGGCGCGCCCCATCCGCCTCGCGCGGCGTCGCCGGACGGCTGGCGCATCCGGCGATCGACAGGGCGGCAAGCGGAAGGATGGCGAACGCGGCGGCGGATCTCATAACGTCAGGCCTTTCGTAAAAGACATGATACGCGCCGGCCCAGCGCGCGGATGAGGGGACGGCCGAATCCGCTGAGACGCCGCGCCTTTCGCCATTCTGTCCCAATCGTCAGATTAAACCCTATTCATCCTTACACGGATTTCAGTGGCGGCCCTCCGGCGCCCTCGCAATGGTCGCATGGTCGCCAAGGACGCCCGCAGGCGGCAGATGGCGCCGGCTGGCGCATCCGCATTGCGGGCCCTTCGTTTCTGCAACTTGAAAGGACAAATCATGAAAGCCATTTTTCTCGCTGCTTCCTTCGCTCTCATCGCCGGAACGGCGCTCGCGGGCGAAGCGGACTTCGCCAAGCTCGACGCCGACAGCTCCGGCGCGCTCTCGCTCGCCGAACTGAATGCGGTGATGGATGATTTCACGGCGCAAGATCTCGCCGCGATCGACACCGACAAATCGGGAGACCTCAGCGAGGCCGAATACGCCGCATGGAAGGCGGCCAAGGCGAAGAAGAATCCCGCGAAGCCGCAATAGCGCGCTGCAACTCTTTGGACGCTAGCCGGAGCGCCCCGCGGGGCGTTCCGGTTCAGGCTGGTAGCTGATAGCCCTTGAACTTCTTGCGAAGCTCGGTTTTCAGCACTTTCCCTGTCGCGCCGAGCGGCAATTCCTTCACGAATTCGACCGCGTCGGGCCAGGCGATCTTGTCGAGCTTGCCTTTGACGAAATCGCGAATTTCTTCGGCCTGCGGCGCGGCGCCCTCACGCGGCACGACGATCAGGAGCGGGCGTTCCTGCCATTTCGGGTGCTGAACGCCGATGACGGCGGCGTTGGCGACCATCGGGTGCATCATCGCCGCGTTTTCGATGTCAATCGAGGAAACCCATTCGCCGCCGGTCTTGATGACGTCTTTCGCGCGGTCGGTAATCTGGAGATAGCCTTCAGAATCGATGATCGCGACATCGCCGGTGTCGAACCAGCCGTCGGCGGTCATCGCGTCCGCATTCGCCTTGAAATAGGATTTGACGATGGACGGGCCGCGCACCTGCAGGCGCCCGTCCGACACGCCGTCATTCGGAAGCGCGCGCCCGTCTTCTGACACGATGCGCATGTCGACAAAGGGAAGGGCGCGGCCGGCCTTCAGCTGGTATTTGATCTTTTCATCCTGAGGCATCGCCTCGACATGCGGCGGCAGCACGTTGACGGTGCCGATCGGGCTCATCTCCGTCATGCCCCAACCCTGCTGCAACTCGATGCCGTGCTTGGCAAATCCGCGAATGAGCGCCTCGGGAAGCGCCGAGCCGCCGCAGAGGCCTTTGCGAAGGTGCGGGAGTTCCTTGCCGGTCTTCTCCATATATTGAAGCACGGCGAGCCAGACAGTCGGAACGCCAAGCGAATAATTGACCTTTTCTGTCGTGAACAATTCGCAGAGCGATTCCCCGTCGAGCCTCGGTCCCGGGAAGACCTGTTTGAGGCCGATCATCATCGCCGAATAGGGCATGTTCCACGCATTGACATGGAACATCGGAACGACGGGCAGAATGACGTCGCCTTCCTTGCAGCCGAGCGCCGTCGGCAGGCAACTCGCGAAAGTCTGAATGACGCAGGAGCGGTGCGAATAGACGACGCCTTTCGGGTCGCCCGTCGTGCCGGACGTGTAACACATGGCGACCGCGGTGTTCTCATCGAACTCCGGCCAGTCGATGTCGTCGGCATGCCCGGCGATCAGGCTTTCATAGGGATCATCGCCTGTGCCCGCGGCGCTCGCGTGTTTCTCATCCGTAAGCAGAATGAAGCGCTTGACGGTTTTCAGCTTGGCGCGCAGCGCGGCGATCAGCGGCGCGAAAGTCGCGTCGTAGAACAGCCAGTCATCTTCTGCATGATTGATGACAAAAGCCGCGTTGTCCGGGCCGAGACGCGGATTGACCGTGTGCAACACCGCGCCGAGACCGCCGACCGCGTAATACATCTCGAACTGGCGATAGGTGTTCCAGCCGATGACGCCGACGCGGTCTCCCTGCTTGACGCCCGCCGCTTTCAGCGCATTCGCAAGCTGGGCGATGCGCTTGTAGCTGTCGGCGACCGTATAGCGGTGGATCGGCCCTTCGACGGTGCGGGTGACGATTTCGGTCGTCCTGAAGTTGCGGACAGCGTGCTTCAAGATCTCCGTCGTCAGCAGCGGACGGTCCATCATCAGGCCCTGCATGCGTTTCCCCTTTGGCGTTTTTTTAAGTGCGGTCGGCGGTTGCCGAAAACTATCGTGTTTTCAAGGCCCCGGGTCAATTTGATCCGGCTTCTCGCCCCTTCGCGCCCGGTCTAAGGTCCCGCTTATGACAAACGCACCGATGCCCCGCGCGCTCGACGGCGTGCGCGTTCTCGATCTTTCCCGCGTGCTCGCAGGCCCGTGGGCGAGCCAGCTTCTCGGCGATCTCGGCGCGGAGGTGATCAAGATCGAGCGCCCCGGCGGCGGCGACGACACCCGCGGCTGGGGCCCGCCCTTTCTCAAGGACAGGGCCGGAGAAACGACGGACGCGGCCTATTTCCTCGCCGCCAACCGCAACAAGAAATCCGTCGCCATCGACATTGCAGAGCCCTCCGGCGCCGAAATCGTGCGGCGCATCGCGAAGTCGAGCCATATCCTCCTCGAGAACTTCAAGGTCGGCGGCCTTAAAAAATACGGGCTCGACTATGAGAGCGTCGCGAAGATCAATCCGGCGCTTGTTTATTGCTCGATCACCGGCTTCGGCCAGACGGGGCCGGACGCGCCGCGCGCCGGCTATGACTATATGATCCAGGCGATGGGCGGCCTGATGTCGATCACCGGCCAGCCGGACGGCGCGCCGGGCGCCGAACCGATGAAAGTCGGCGTCGCGGTCGCCGACCTTTTCTCCGGTATGTATGCGGGGACCGCGATCCTCGCGGCCCTCCGGCACGCTGAGCGCACCGGCCAGGGCCAGCATGTCGATGTCGCGCTCTTCGACTGCCAGATCGCCATGCTCGCCAATCAGGCGTCGAATTATCTCGTCTCCGGCAAGGCGCCCGGCCGGCTCGGCAATGCGCATCCGAACATCGCGCCCTATCAGGTATTCCCGACATCGGACGGCTATGTCGTCGTCGCCGTCGGCAATGACGGGCAGTTTGCCGCTTTCGTGCAAGCGATTGGCGTTCCCGCCCTCGCCGGCGATGCGCGCTACCGGACTAACCGCGCGCGGGTTGAAAATCGCGACAGTCTGATCGCCGTGATCGGGCCGGTCATGCTCGGTCGCACGACGAAAGACTGGCTCCGCGCCATGGAGGAGGCAGGCGTCCCCGCCGGGCCGATCAACGCGATCGATCAGGTCTTCGCCGAGCCGCAAGCGCGCGCCCGCGAGATGACCGCCCCAGTTGACCGGACCGACGCGGCGGGCGCGGCGATGGTCCTCCATCCGGTGAAATATTCGGCGACGCCGGCGATTGCGGACCTGCCGCCGCCGCCGCTTGGGTCGCATACGGAGGAAGTGCTCGCCGCGTTCACGGACGCTGGCGAGCTTCAGGACCTCAAGGCGCGCGGGGTCATCGCCTGAGAGGGCGCGCCTACGCCGCCTTTTCGAGGCCGTCCGACCACTCGCCCGCTTGCGCGAGCGAATTCATTCTCGCCCGGTGCGCGAAGGCGCGCTGGCCGGCGGCGACGTTTTCGGACTTGCCGCTCCACGCTTTTTGCGGCGCGGCCTGCAGCGCGCGGCCGTAGGAGAAAGACAGCGCCCACGGCATGACGTTGCGATAACCGGCGTTCATGGCGTTGAGATTCGCCGTCGCGTCCTCGTCAGACTGGCCCCCTGAGAGGAACACGATCCCCGGCACCGCCGCCGGCACGGTGCGGCGGAAGCAGCGGATCGTTTTCTCGGCGATCTCCGCCGCGCTCGCCTGTTTCGGCGCCTTTTTGCCGGCGATGACCATGTTCGGCTTGAGGATCGTCCCTTCAAGCGCCACCCGCGCTTCAAAAAGCTCCGCATAGAGAGTTTTAAGCGCAAGCTCCGTCACTTCGAAGCAGCGGTCGATGTCATGGTCGCCGTCCATCAGAACTTCAGGCTCGACGATCGGCACGATGCCCGCTTCCTGGCAGAGCGCCGCATAGCGCGCGAGAGCGTGCGTGTTCGCCCTGAGGCATCCCCAGGACGGGATCGATTTGTCGCCGTCGCGGCCGATATCGATCACCGCGCGCCATTTGGCGAAGCGCGCGCCAAGCTTGTGATACTCGGCGAGACGCTCGCGCAGTCCGTCGAGCCCTTCCGTCACCTGCTCGCTGGGAAACGCCGCCATCGCCTTGGCGCCGGCGTCGACCTTGATGCCGGGGATCGCGCCCGCATCGACGATTAATTTCACCAGCGGCGTGCCGTCCTTGGCGTGCTGGC
>CAZHUI010000068.1:0-18107 GCA_964535605.1 uncultured Caulobacterales bacterium | reverse complement strand
GAAGGTTCGTTCAGCACGATCCCGCGGCCCTTCACATAAACAAGCGTATTCGCGGTCCCGAGGTCGATCGCCATGTCGGAAGACAGCATGCCGAAGAGCGTTGAAAGCATGAACAAATCCTATCGCCGGAGCTTTTCCCGACGGTCTATTTAACGTTAATGGGTTCCGAAATCGTCAACAAACGAGCCGCTCAGGCAGCGTTCCGCTTAAAGAGATTCTTTGTCCAGCGATAAAGCGTCGCTGGCCTCTTTTGTCGCCTCGTCCCCGCTCCGCCGCCGCATCGCCACGTAGATGCGGCGCACCCCCAGCAGAAGACCGGTCCAACCCGCCACCACCGCGGCGAAGAGCAGCCAGTCGCCGCCGGTCAGCGAGGTGACGAATTGGTAAAGACCGGCAAAGCCGCCGGAGAGCGTCCGATCCTCCGGCGCCAGCGAGGCGAGCGCGACGACAATCAGGATCTTCGGCACGATGCCGACGCTCGTGCCGGCGAGGTATTTCCAGAGCGGCACCCGCGCCGCGCCGGCCGCCGCGTTGACGACGATAAAGGGCGCCGACGGGATGACCCGGATGAGCCCGCTCGCCAGAATCCCGTGCCGGCCGATGAAATCCATGGTGGCGCGGGTCCGCGCACCCCCAAAGCGTTCGACCCAGGCCCCGCCCATAAACCGTCCGAGCGCGAACGTGACGCTCGCGCTCATCATTGTCGCGAGCCACGAATAGATGGCCCCGTCGCGCGCACCGAAAGCGAGGATCGTTCCGGCGATCAGGAACCATTGCGGAAATCCGGTCAGCGCCAGGGCGATAAAGACCAGCATGACAGCCGGAACCGCCCAGGGCGTGCGCGCAAATTCGGCGAGCGTTGCGGCAAGGCGGCCTTCATCGTCAAAATGGACCCAGCGCTGGCCGAAGAAAAACAGCGCCAGAACGACCAGCATCAGCGCGGTCGAGACCGCAAATGACGTCGCCGCCCGCGCATCCATCGACGTCAGGAAACGGCCCAATCCCGCGAACAGCGGCATCCACGAACACTCTCACGCCGCCAGGGCGCCCACGCCGCCGGCCGGTTATCGGGGGTGATTAGACCTGCCGCCTTAGGCGAGGCAACAGCCCTGCAATTCCCTTATGGATCGTCCGATTTGCGTGCGCCTCTTGAGGACGCCATGATAGGTGGGCGTGGCCTCGGGGGATGCGATGCGGATGACATTGACGCTCGTTCTGTTGGCTTTCCTGGTGGGTGCAGGGGTCGGCGATCGCTACGGATTGCCGGGATTTGCCCGGACCCTTGCCGCGCCAGCTTTCAGCGCTGTTGAGGGAATGATGGGAGGCCGGCCCGCAGCGCTCGAGCCTGAGGAAGGCCGCGACCCGGACCTGCCGGGACCAGCGCCCGCTGAATCGGGCGCTGACCTCGCCATCAATGAGGCGGGTCTCGATATCATTCGAGAAAGCGAAGGATTGCGCCTCGAGGCTTATCGCGCGGGCGGCCAGTGGCTGATTGGCTACGGCCACTCGCGGACAGCGCGGGAAGGAATGACCATCACCGAAGCCGAAGCCGACGCGCTGCTACGCAGCGATGTCGCCGATTCGGAAAGAGCCGTCCGGCGAACGGTCAAGGTTCCCGTCAATCGCAACCAGTTCTCGGCGATGGTCTCGCTCGCCTATAATCTCGGCGCCGGCGGGTTTTCGCGGAGTTCCGTTGTCGAGCGCATCAATGCCGGCGACTACGCGGGCGCCGCCGACGCTTTCCTGTCGCATGACCGGGCGCGCATCGACGGCGAGCTTCGCCGGGCGCCCCATCTTACCGAGCGCCGGAAGAAGGAACGGGCGCTGTTCCTGCGGTGATCGTCAACGATCTTTGAGCGCCATCGCCAGCAGCGACGCCGCTTCGGCTGGTGAGCTTGCGCGCGGCCAGTCCGGCGTCTGGTTCCGGAACCAGGTCATTTGCCGCTTGGCGAAACGGCGGCTCGACTGCTTGGCGAGATGGGCGACCTCGTCAAGCGAAAGCCCGCCCGCGAGATGCTGCAGAAGTTCAGCGGCGCCGACGGCTTTCATCACCGGCAACATCGGGTTCAACCCCCTCGCCTTCAGCGCCTTAGCCTCGTCGACGGCGCCGGCCGCCAGCATGGCGTCGAACCGCTCCTCGATCACGCGGTAGAGCTCAGCGCGCGGCGGTTCGATGACGACCCTGGCCGCTATTGAGGGCGCGAGGGGAGTTCCCTTCGATTGCTGAATTTCAGACAGCGGCCGGCCTGTCGCGCGCCAGACTTCCCATGCCCTCATATGCCGCTGCCGGTCAGCGGGTTTCAGCCGCGCCATCGCCGGATCGGCGGCGAGAACCTCGGCGCGAAAGGCGTCCGGGCCGAGGTTGGCGATCCGCGCTTCGGCCTCGCGCCGGATTTCGGCGGGGATCGCGGGCGCCGCAGACAGCCCCTCAGTGAGCGCCCGAAAATAGAGCCCCGTTCCCCCGACGACGACCGCCTGGCCCCCGCGCGCGGCGATCCCGGCGAGCGCGGCCGCGGCGTCCTTCGCCCATCCGCCTACGGAATATCGGACGGCCCCGTCCACATGGCCGAAAAGATGATGCGGCGCCAGCGCCTCGTCCGCGGGCGAGGGCCGCGCGGACAGGACGCGCAGATCGCGATAGACCTGAAGCGCGTCGGCGTTGACGATTTCAGCGCCGGTCTCCGCCGCGAGCATCAGCGCAGCGGCCGACTTGCCGCTCGCTGTAGGCCCTGCGATAAGGATTACCCGTTTCATTCTTGGCAGCGCTCGCAATGTCCCCCGCCCGAAATTTGCTGCGCAAATTTCGACCTCCCCGCAAGGGGGAGGTAGGAGAACGCGCCTTCTTCCTTCACCTCCCCCTTGCGGGGAGGTCAAAACCGCGACGCGGTTTTGGGCGGGGGTCGGCTCCGCAACCGTGACGACGACCGCCATCACCCTCGTTTGCAATCCGGCGGACGCTATCCTCGATGAGGATTTGCGCGACGCGGCGGCGGATGCGCTGCTTGAGGCCTTCGGCGAAGTCCAACGGCGGACGCTGTCCGAGGATGTTGCGGAGGAATTTCTCGTTGAGGCTGTCGCCGCGCGGGACGAGGTCAACAGCGTCCTACGCCCTGTCCTTGGCGCGGCGCCCCTCGACATCATCGTCCAACCGGCTGCGGATCGCGAAAAAAAGCTCCTGATCGCCGACATGGATTCGACGATCATCGGTCAGGAGTGCATCGACGAGCTTGCCGATTTCGCGGGCCTCAAGGCGGAGATCTCGGCGATCACCGAGCGGGCGATGCGCGGCGACCTTGATTTCGACGCGGCGCTGACGACCCGCGTCGGAATGCTGAAGGGCCTTTCGGAAAGCGTTCTCGAGGAATGTTTCCAGACGCGGATCGCGCTCAATCCTGGCGCGAAAACCCTCGTCGCGACGATGAACGCGCGCGGCGCGTTGACGGTTCTCGTCTCCGGCGGCTTCACGTTCTTCGTCGAACGCGTCGCGCGCCTCGCCGGGTTTCAGCATTTCCGCGCCAACGAATTGATCCTAGCGGGCGGCACGCTGACCGGTGACGTGCGCCGTCCGATCCTCGGGCGGGAAGCGAAGGAAGCGGCGCTTCGTCAGTATGCGAAGGAAGCCGGCGTTCTTCTTGGCAAGACGCTTGCGGTCGGCGACGGCGCCAACGACCTCGACATGATCGGCGCCGCAGGGCTCGGCGTCGCTTACCGCGCCAAGCCGAAAGTCGCGGCGGCGGCGGACGCCGCCGTCACGCACGCCGACCTGACGGCGCTGCTTTACGCGCAGGGTTATGCCGCTGCCGATTTTGCGCGGATAGGCGCCTAACGCGGCGCGTACCCTTCGACGAGATAGACGCGCGACGTCGCTGTGTTCAGGCGTATCGGCAAGATCGCCTGATAGTCCGGGGATTCGTAAAAGGCCCGCGCGGCGGCAAGGCTCGGAAACTCAATAACGACGATACGGCCGTTCGGGGCGCCGCCTTCTTTCGCGACAGTCTCCCCGCCGCGGACGATGTAAATGCCGCCGAATTTCTCGACGAGCGGTCCGACCGCCGCAACATAGGCCATATAGGCTTCAGCGTCGGTGACGGAGATTTCGGCGACGGCATATCCTTTGGGAACCGCAAGCGACGGTTCTTCGGCCATCGCAGCCGCTGCATGAAAAAACGCTAGCGCGCCGATCAGCTGCGCCGCCCCCCGGATTGATGTTTGCATCGGCTAGGGCCGCAGCGATTCGTAGAATAACAGCTCGCCGCGCTGCACATAGATCTGCACCGGTCCCGAATTGAGGTTCCGCAATTTGTCGAGCTTCGTCGCGGCGGCTTCGGGGCGCGACATGCGCTCCCAGCCGATCTCGAGGATGACGTCGCCGGGTTGCAGCACGATCGCCGCCGGGCTGTCGGGATCGACCGCCGTGACGACGACGCCCTCGACGTCGGGCGAAAGCCCGAAAGACTGCACGACATCGGCGGTCGGGCGTTCGAGCGTCAGGCCCGAAGCCTTAAGGCCGCCGGGGCGCGGGCCCGGCGCGCTGGCGAGCACGCGGGTTTCGCGGCGATCGACCGTCACCCTCAAGATGACGCGCTTGCCGGCGCGCAGCACGGTCATCGGCACCGTCGAGCCGACGGCCGTGTCCGCCACCGCGCGGGTCAGGTCGCGCACGCTGTTCACCGGGCGCTTGTTGAAGTCGAGAATGATGTCGTTCGGCTGCACGCCGGCCGACAGCGCCGGGCTGTTCGGGCGCACGACGGAAACGACCGCGCCGCGCGGGCGGTCAAGGCCAAGTTCCGCCGCAAGTTTCGGCGTCATCTCGTCGATCGAGACGCCCAACCAGCCGCGGCGCGTTTCGCCATGCGTCAGCAGCTGATCGACGACGATCGTCGCGAGGTCCGCCGGCACGGCGAAGCCGACGCCGACCGAGCCGCCCGTCTGCGAGTAGATCGCGGTGTTGATGCCGACGACCCTGCCCGTCATGTCGAACAAGGGCCCGCCCGAATTGCCGCGATTGATGGCGGCGTCGGTCTGGATGAAGTCGTCGAAATTGCCGGCGTCGATATCGCGGTTGCGCGCCGAGATGATGCCGACCGTCACCGTGCCGCCGAGGCCGAACGGATTGCCGATCGCCAGCACCCAGTCGCCGACGCGCGCGGTGTTGGAATCGCCGAAGGTCACGAAGGGAAGCTTCGCCGGCGGCGCGTCGAGCTGGAGGACCGCAATGTCGGTCTCGCGATCGACCGCCTTGATCGTCGCTTTCAATTCGCGCCCGTCATTCAGCGTGACGGTGATGTCGTCCGCATTGTCGATGACGTGGTTGTTGGTGATGACGATCCCCTTGGGATCGACGATGAACCCCGAACCGAGCGAGACCGCCTGCGGCGAGAATTTTTTCTGGAGCTGGGGATCGGAGCCTGCGCCCTGCCCTTTGACGCGCTGGGCGGACGAAATGTTGACGACCGCCGGCGAGAGCCGTTCTGCAAGGTCGGCGAAACTGTCGGGCGTCCCCCTGGGCGCTGCCGCGCCAAGCGCCGGCGCGGACAACAGAACACATGCCGCCGCCGCGGCCGCAAATCCCTTCATGAACGCCATACCCTTCGCCTCTTGCCCCGCGCCCGGGCGACGTCCCGGGCCCCGCCGATTTAGCCGGAAAAGGCTACCGTAAATTCAAGGGGCGGCAAAGGGCGGTTGGCGAGGGCGCTCAGCGCCGCCCCCGCACATTGTTGAGATAGCGCAGGAATTCGCTGTCCGGGGAGAGAAGGATCGTCGTGTCGCCCTTCCGGAGGGCCTCTTCATAGGCGGTCAGCGACCGGTAAAAAGCGAAGAATTCCGGGTCCTTGCCATAGGCGGCGGCGAAGACGGCATTGCGCTCGGCGTCGGCCGCGCCGCGGAGTTTCTCGGATTCCTCGGTCGCGGCGGCGCGGATCTCCGTCGCTTCGCGATCGGCCTGCGCGCGGACCTTCTGCGCTTCCTCGTTGCCTTGCGCGCGGAATTGCTGGGCGAGCTGGCTGCGTTCCGCGATCATGCGCTGGAACACCGCCTGGCTGTTCTGCGCCGGCAGATCGGCGCGGCGGATTTTGACGTCGATGATTTCAACGCCGATTTCCCGCGCGCTTGCGCCAAGAAGTTCGCGGATGCGGACCATCAAGGCGCCGCGTTGCCCGGAGACGATGCCGTCGACAGGCACTTCGCCGAGCACACGGCGCACCGTCTGGTTCATCTGCGGCTTGAGGCGCGACTCGCCGCCGTCGATCGACCGGACCGTCTGGAAAAACAACTGCGGATTGACGATGCGATAGCGGGCGAAGGCGTCGACGAGCAGGCGCTCCTGATTGGCTGCGATGATTTCGAGCGCGTCCTGGTCAAGCTCGCGGTTGCGCTTGTCGATCATGACGACGTTCTGAACGAAGGGAACCTTGAACTTGATGCCCGCTTCGCGATGTTCGGCGACCGGCGCGCCGAACTGAAGCACAAGCGCCGAGTTCGATTCGGTGACGATGAACGCCGAATTGGCGACGATGAAAAGCGAGGCGACGATCAGGATGAGCGCCGCAGCGAGGGAATTGCCGCGCATTATTGGGGCGCCTTCTTGTTGAGTTCGTTGAGAGGGAGATAAGGCACGACGCCGTTGCCGCCGTCCTGGTCCATGATGATCTTGTTCATCGGCCCGAAAACACGCTCGGCGGTTTCCAGATACATGCGCTGGCGCGTCACTTCCGGTGCCTTGGCGTATTCGCCGTAAATGGCGTCGAAGCGGCTCGCCTGGCCGCGCGCGTCCGCCGTCACCTGCGCCTGATAGGCGCGCGCCTCTTCAAGAATTTGCTGCGCGGCGCCGCGCGCCTCGGGAACAACCTTGTTGGCGTATTCGCGCGCGCGGTTGATATATTGCTCGCGGTCCTGCGTCGCGGCGATGACGTCGAGAAACGCCTGGTTGACTTCCTCCGTCGGCGGCTCGGCCTTCTCAAGGTTCACGGAGTTGACGATGACGCCCGTATTCTGCGCGTCGAGCGCCTGCTGCATAAGCTCGCGCGTCTGTTCCATGACGACGCCGCGGCCTTCGGTCTGGATGAAGTCAAGTTCGTTGCGGCCGACGACTTCCCGGATCGACGCTTCAGCAATCGTCAGCACGAGATTTTCGGGATTGTTGACGAGCAGCTTGTAGCGCGCGACCGGCGGCAATTCGCCTGCCGGCGCCGAGGTTTCGGGATTGATCTGCCACTGCGCCCGGATGACGACATCGACGATGTTCTTGTCGCCGGTGAGCATCAAGCCGGCCGACGAGCCGCGCTGCGTTCCGCCCGCGGGCACCAGCGTTTCGCGCAGTTCCGTGACCTTTTCCGTCACCGCCGCCTGAAACGGAAACGGCGCGTGCCAGTGAAGGCCCGGACCGACGACGCGGTCGAATTTTCCGAAGGTCGTAATGACGCCGCGATCGGCCGCGCCAACCTGAAAGAAGCCGCTGAGTCCCCAGAGAACGCCGACGCCGGCGACGAGCAGAAGCGCGGTCTGGCTGTTCAGTTTTGGCGCGCGCGGCCCGCCGTCGCGCGGGAAGGCGCGTTTCAGCCGCGCGCGCGACGCGTTGAGGATTTCATCAAGGTCGGGCGGCTCGCCCTTGCCGGAGCCCTTGTTGCCGGGACCCTTGGGCCCCTGCCCGCCGCCGCCCGGCGGTTTCGGCGGCTGGCCCCACGGGCCGCGCGTCGGTCCGCGCCCCGATCCTCCCGAGCCGCCTTTTCCAGAATTGTCCTGCCAGGGCATTGATATTCCTTCCCGCCGCGAAGGCGTTGGTCGAAGTCATGGGATGCGAGGCTGAAAGGCGCATTGAGAGCGCCGCGACTCGCCTAAGATGTGCGCGCTATATATGTCAACGATTTCAACGGGGGCAATGCGGGGTCGCGAATTTTACCGCGGCCAGTCCCTGCGCCGGTTTTCGCCGGTCTCTGCGCAACAACCTTCAGTTCACCGGCGCCAGCGTCGGCACGGCGGCGTCCCTGACGCGCGTGTCCTGAACGATGCGCCAGCGGCCGTCGACCTGCTTCAGGACGACCGTCATCGCGCCGGTCGATTTCTTCGGTCCGCTCTCAAGCGCATAGCGCCCGACAACGGTCGCGACATCGGGCGCCGTCATCGAGACATCGAGATCGGCGAAGCTGAGCCGGCCCATGGCGCCGCCGTCGGCGAGCATGGTCTCGTAATGCTTGCGCACGCCGGAAAAACCCGTCGCAACGGCGCCGTCCGCGACGAGGCGCACGTCGTCGCTGTCAACATAACCGCCGAGATAGGCTGCGAGGTTGCCCTCGTTCCACGCCGCAGCGTTCGCCGCCATCACGCCCTTGACGATGGTTTCGGCCGAGCGCGGCGCTAGCGCGCCTGTCGAGGCAAGCTGCGGCGCGACCGCCGTCGTCGCCGCGCCGGCCGCGACATCGATGATGTCTTCGAGCGTTGGCTGGGCGCCGACCAGACGGCCCGCGCCGTTTTTGTTCGGCCGCGGCGCACGCTCCGTTGAGGGTTGCGCGCCGGCGGTCAGCATGACCGGCGTCTCCGACGCTTCCTCAGTCTCGATTATACCTTCGAGCGACGGGGCGGCTTTCGCCACACTGACGGGCTTGGGCTCATCGGCGGGCGCGGGAGGCGCATCCGCGATCGGCGCCATGGTGAGCGGCGCGGGCGCCGAAGCGTCCGGCGTCGGCGTAGCCGCCGCCGGTGCGGAGTCGAGACCGAGCTGCGCCGCCTGCTGATCGAGCGGCAATTCCGCCAAAACGAATTGCGCCGGTGGAACAGGCGCGGCCGCCGGCTCGCCGCCAGCGAGCGCAGCCTCGACCGAGCCCGAGGCGGCTGTCGAACATTCAAAGCCTTCAAGCGTCAGTTCGGAAGCGAGTTCCGCCGCCATCGCGCGGCAGAAATTGCCGTCGGCATTGGCATGGTAGGGGGTGTTGACCCGCGCGCCGCCGTCGCGGGTTACGCGCACGTCGCAAGCGGACCCGACAAGGCCGGGCGTCAGCACTTCAATGACGCGCACATCCTCGCCGCGCCGGCAGGATTCGGCGCGGGATCCGTCTTGCGCGACAGCGGGCGCGAGGCCCAGCACCGTCGCCGCCATGATCATTCGCTTCAACACGGTCCCCCTCCCATGGTTTACGGCGCGCGCGATAATCCCGTTCGCGCGTCCGCGGAAGACCGTCTCCATAATGGTCAACCGGCCGTAAACGCCGCCTTGCGGCGGCCGCTCCATTTTTACCGACCCGGTGGCCGAGACGCGATAGAAATCAATCGCCTAGCGGCGATCAAGGACGAAAAACCCGCAGCTGTGCTCATTCCGCGACGATCGCTCGGCGCGCCCTGCCGGGTTTTTCGACCAGCCGGCAGGGTCAATCTCGGGAAAGCGCGTGTCCCCCTCGACGTCCGCTTCGACCTCGGTGAGGTAGATGCGGCCCGCGAGCGGCAGCGCCTGCGCATAAATCTCCGCCCCGCCGATCACGCAGATTTCGTCCGTATCGAGATGGGCGGCGGCCTCGGCCCCGAGCCGCAGCGCGTCTTCGATCGACGCGGCGAGCAGAACGCCGTCGATCGGCGCGGTTCGCCGCGTCACAATGATATTGATGCGATCGGGAAGCGGCCGTCCGATGCTGTCATAAGTTTTGCGGCCCATGATCACCGGCTTGCCGGTGGTGATCGCGCGAAACCGTTTGAGGTCGTCGGAAATTTTCCAGGCGAGGCCGCCGTCTTTTCCGATCACGCCATTGCGCGCCGCAGCGACGACAAGCGCGATGCGCATCAATTATCGCCCGCGAGCGCGGCGAGCGCTCCGCCGTCGACGCGATAGACCGTCCATTCGTTCATCGCTTTGGCGCCGAGGGATTTGTAAAATCCGATCGCCGGTTCGTTCCAGTCGAGCACCGCCCATTCGACGCGCGCGCAATTTTTTTCAATCGCGATCTGCGCAAGCCGCGCGAGCAGCGCCTTGCCAATCCCCTGGCCGCGCGCGCTCTCCCGCACGAAGAGGTCCTCAAGATAGACGCCGTGCCGGCCTGTCCAGGTCGAGAAATTGAAGAAATATACCGCGAAACCGGCCGCCGCGCCGCCGGTCTCCGCAATCAGCGCGTGCACCTTCGGGTGCGCGCCGAAGAGCGCCGCCTCGATATCGGCGAGGCTCGCCTTGGCCGCATCCGGCGCACGTTCGTAAAGCGCCAGTTCGCGCACCAGCTCGACGATCAGCGGCGCGTCAGCGCGTACGGCGTCGCGGATCGTCGTCATACCGCCACCGGCGCTTTGATATGCGGGTGTGCAGCATAATCGTCGATGCGGATGTCGTCATAGGTGAAGTCGAAAAGACTGGTGACTTCCGGATTGAGCGTCAGTCGCGGCAGCGGGTGCGGCGTGCGCGACAGCTGCTCGCGCGCCTGGTCGAAATGATTGTGATAAAGATGGGCGTCGCCAAGCGTGTGAATGAACTCGCCGGGCTTCAGTCCGGCGGACTGGGCCACCATATGCGTCAGCAGCGCGTAAGAGGCGATGTTGAACGGAACGCCGAGGAAGATGTCCGCCGACCGCTGATAGAGCTGGCAGGAGAGCCGCCCGCGCGCGACAAAAAACTGAAAGAGGCAATGACAGGGCGGCAGCGCCATGTCGGCGATCTCGGCCGGGTTCCACGCCGATACGATCATGCGGCGCGACTGCGGATTGCGTTTGAGCTCGGCGATCACCCATGAAAGCTGGTCGATGGTCTCGCCGTTTCGCCCCGGCCATGAGCGCCATTGGCGGCCGTAGACGGGACCAAGCTCGCCCTTCTCGTCCGCCCACTCGTCCCAGATCGATACGCCGTTCGCCTTCAGATAGGCGATGTTGGTGTCGCCGGCGATGAACCACAAAAGCTCGTGCACGATCGATTTTCGGTGGACCTTTTTGGTCGTCACCAGCGGGAAACCGTCCGCGAGGTCGAATCGCATCTGATGGCCGAAGATCGAGCGCGCGCCGGTGCCGGTGCGCTCAGATCGATCGTCGCCTTCGTCGAGCGCCCGCCGCATCAGATCGTGGTATTGCCGCATCGGTCCTGCGAATCTCTACAGGGCGCGAATTTACAGGGCCGCCGCGCCGCTGTCGCCGCTCGCGAGACGGCGGGGGCCGTGATAGTTTTCCCCCCGAGGGGCAATCCTATGGCGGAAGCCAAGAAAGAAACCGCGCCGGAAGCGCCTGCCGATCGCGGGCAGGGTCTGGGGCTTTTGAGCCTCCTTGTCGGCCTTGCGACCGGCGGGGCTGTCTACGGGATCATCGACTATTGGGGCGATGAAGGCCGCGCTGTCGCGGCTTTCGTGACGTCGATGCAGGCGGTGATCACGTTTTCGGCGGGATGGCTCCTGCTCGCCGGCCGCGGCCGGCTTCTCGCCGCGATTGCGCCCGCCGCGGCGATCGCCGCCATTCTCGCATTGCCGACCTGGTTCCTCGCCTCGATCGGCGCTTCGGGGCGGGGCGACTATGATTTCGATTCCTTTCCTATTTTTTTCTGGTCGTTCGCGGCGGCGCCGCTGTCCTTTTATCTGCTGCTGACGCTGGCGAAGTCGGCGATCGAAAGCGGCGTGCCGCCGAAATATTCTTCCGTCTTCTTCCACGGCCTGACGCTGCCGCTGATCGGCGGGGGCGCGCAGCTCTTCGCGGGACTGTCGCTGCTCCTGCTGTACGCGTGGGCGGCGCTTCTCAAGCAAATGGACGTCGCGTTTTTCTCCGAGCTTTTCGATGAGCCATGGTTCATCCTCCCCTTCCTCGGCGCGATCGGCGGACTGTCGATCGCGCTGATCCGCGGCCAGCAGGCGGTGCTCGGCGCGCTGCGGTTCATCCTCCTTCTCTTCTCGCGCATCGCCATGCCGATCATGGCGGTCTTTTCGGTCACGTTCCTGCTGGCGCTCGCCGCGAACGGCACGGACGCGATCTTTAACCGGCCCTATCCCGGCGGCATCATGATCGGCCTCGCTTTCGCGGGCATGCTGATCTTCAACGGCGTCTATCAGAATGGCGATGGCGGTCCCCCGCCCTGGTGGCTGCGCGTTCCGACCATCGTCTCGATTGCGGTTTTCCCTGTCTATGCGGGTATCGCCGCCTGGGCGTTCTGGCTGCGCGTCGATCAATATGGCCTGACGCCGGCGCGCCTTGTGGGTCTCGCGATGAACGCGCTCGCCTTCGCCTATAGTTTCGTTCTGATCGCCGGCCTGCTCACCGAACTGAACTGGAAAGCAAAACGCTGGATGGCGCCCGTCGCCTCGCTGAACACCGCGATGGCCGCGCTGTGGGTCGTCGTGCTGATCGGCATTTCCTCGCCGCTTTTCTCAAGCTGGGCGATCAGCGCGAGAAGCCAGGAGCGCACGCTCCTGTCCGGCAGGGTCCCGGCGACGGATTTCGATTTCGGCTATCTGAAGTTCCGTCTCGGGAAACCGGGCGAAGCCGCGCTGGCGCGCATCGACGCCGCCGCCGCGGGACGCAGCGATGAAGCGGACATCCGCGCCGGCGTCGCGCGCGCGCGGTCAGCGCTCAGCTATTGGGAATATCAAAATCCCGATCTCGTCCAACCCCAGCCGGAAACGGACGCAGCGTTCGAAAACGTCGAGCCGCCGGAGGAGCCCGCGCAGCCCGGGCCGATGGATCTCGAATTCAATCCGGAAGGCGCGAACGCCGAGCCGGCGACGGACGAATAGCGGCGAGCGTCAGGCCGGCTCCGCGACCTTCGCCTTGTCGCGGTCCTTTTTCTTTTCTTTCGGCTTGTCGCCTTCGGCCTCATCCGCTTTCGGCTTTTCCTCGCGGCGCTTCAGCTTGCGACTGGGGCCATGATAGTCCTCGACGCCTTCGACAAGGGCGTAGCAGGCGAGCCTGACCGAAAGCGGGATTTCGACCTTGTCGCCGTCGCGTTCGCCCTTTTCATAATATTGGATCATTCGCCGTTTGAGGCCGAGCGCGTGCGCGGCCTCTTTCTGCGAATATCGCAGGCCTTTTCGCCACTTCTTGAAATCGCTTGGTTCCACGGCGCACCTGTTGCGTCACGCCCCCACGGCGCACGAAGTTCGTCTACTCCGGCCGTGTAACAAGCGTTTGACAGCGCGGCATTAATCTTCGCCGGGGTCTTCATTTTTCAAGGCTTTGTCCCTACCTTGTCCCTGCCGGCTTGCCGGCTATGGCGATAAACGGCCCGTGCAATAAGCGGTTCGGACCCGGGGGCGGTACCCGGCGGCTCCACCAGAGGCCCCCTGTCGAGGGGTCTGCGGCGGGGCCGAAATAGGCTCGACGGACGTGTAAAGACGACGCTTTCGCCCGGATGGTCTCCGTTATTGGACCAACCTTGATAGTTGCCAACGACAACTACTCGGAAGAGTTCGCTCTCGCTGCGTAAGCGGCTGAGCTGCTCAAGACTTAAGTCCTGATCCCTTTCCAGGGTCAGGCGGGGCCCCCCGGCGCCTGGCAACAGAAGCCGGGGACTTTTTTGCATCGCATCCCCTTTCCCCGAATGGGCCGGTTCCGGCCGGGCGTTCGCGGCGCTGATCGGCTTGCCAGCGGACGGCGTAATCGTGCTAACACTCCGGGCTTCCGGCGCGAGCATGAGGGCCGCTTGAGCGACGTCGAAATCGATTACGACTACCTGACGCAGCAGGCCTTGAAGCAGGTCGTGCGCGACGTCCTGAAAATGACGGAGGAACTCGGCGCCGCGCCGGGCGACCATCATTTCTACATCGAGTTTGAAACGACGGCGGACGGCGTCTCGATCCCCGATCACCTCATGGCGCAATATCCAGAGCGCATGACGATCGTCCTGCAGCATCAGTTCGACGGGCTCGACGTCAGCGATGACGGCTTTTCGGTCACGCTGTGGTTCAAGAACGTGCAGTCGCGCCTGACCGTGCCGTTCGACGCGGTGACGAGCTTCGCCGATCCCTCCGTGCAGTTCGGCCTGCGCTTTGAAGGCGCGGCGCCCGCAAGGCCCCCGGCGCAAGCGACGCCGATCTCGCCCGCCGTCGCGGCCAAGGTCGAAAAAGCGGAAAAAGCCGCCGCGACCGGCGACGGCGCCGCGATCGTCAGCCTCGACGCCTTCCGGAAGAAGTAGGCTTACTGGACGCGGTCGACGGCGATTTCGCTGTGATCTTCGATCTGGCGCGCTTCGAGCTGCGCAAGGGTTTCGGGATCGGCGGCCTCCGCCGTCTCCAGCAGATCTTTTGGAATGGATTTCCCGGTGGTCGCGCCGAGCGCTTTCAGCATCTCCGCCTGCCGCACCAGATTGCCGGGCCCGCCGCTCAATTTGCCGAGCGCTTTCTCATAGGATTTCTGCGTCTGGCCGAGCCGCGCGCCGATTTCCTCAAGATCGCCGACAAAACCGACAAACTTGTCATAGAGAGCGCCCGCGCGCGCCGCGATTTCTTCGGCGTTGCGGTGCTGGCGTTCGACGCGCCACATCGCCGCGACCGTTTTCAGCTGCGTCGTCAGCGTCGTCGGCGTCGCGATTGCGACCTTGTTGTCGAGCGCATCGAGGCTCAGCATCTCGTCGAAGGTGAGCGCCGCGCCCAGCGCCGCTTCGATCGGCACGAACATGATGACGAAGTCGAGCCTTGTGCCGACGCGCGCCTGATACTCCTTCGAGGCAAGCCCCTTCATGTGATTGCGCATCGACCGCGCATGGCTTGCTAGCCGCGCGCGGCGCGCATCGTCGTCGGTCTCATTCACATAGGCCTCAAAATCCGTGAGCGAGACTTTGGAATCGACAATCAGGCGTTCGCCCGACGGCAGATTGACGATGTAGTCTGTGCGCGCGCGCCCCTCTTCGCCGGAGAAACTCTCCTGCCGCGAATATTCAACCCCGTCGCGCAGGCCGAGGCGGCTCAATATCGTATCGACGATCATCTCGCCCCAGGCGCCCTGCCTCTGCACGTCGCCTTTCAGCGCACGCGTCAGGTTCTCCGCTTCCTTCGAGACGGCGGCGGACTGGCGCCCCAGCTGTTCGAGCTGCTCCTTCAGCGATCCATGCTGCGCGGCGCTTTTCTCATGCGCGTCCGTCAGCGAGCGCTTGAAAGCGTCGATGTCGTTTTTGAGCGGCTTCAGGACCTCTTCGATCTGCTCCTTGTTTTGCGCCTTGAAGGTCTCGCTATGCGAGGCCATGAGCGCGCCGGCGTTTTCGCTGAAGGCGAGCCGCATTTCTTCTTTCGCCTGCCGGAGATCGGCGATCTGCCGTTCAAAGCCGCGCGCTTCGGCGCGCAGTTCCGCCAGCGACCGGTCAAGCGCGTCGCGCTCTGTGCGCAATGAGTCCGCATCGGCGGAAACGCGATCGAAATTGTCGGCAAACGCCGTGGCGCGCGCTTCCGCCGCCGACAGCGCGGCGACGCGGGCTTCCTGCTCGCGCCCGATCCGGTCGAGTTCGGCCTTCAGCGCCTGCGCTTCCTTGAAATGCCGTTCGCCTGTCCGCGCCCGTTCCTCGGCGCCCGCAAGACGCATCGCGGCGAGGCCCAGCAAGAGGAGGAGCAGAAAAACGCCGACAATCGCGGCCCAAAATAGCGGCTCTGAAAAAAGGTCAGGCAAAAGAATCTCCGCCTAGAACAAACAAGGAACAATTCCCCGCGCCGCACCTCGAAGTCAACCCCCGTCCCGGTTGAAACCCATCAAAGATCCACCGCGCCTTCGGCGCATCCTTCGAGGCGCGGCCCAAGAGGGCCGCTCTTCAGGATGAAGGCTGTTCTTCATCCTGAGGAGCCGCAGCGAAGCGAAGGCGTCACGAAGGATGCGGCCGAAAACCGGTGATTTGTGGAACTTTCCTCAGGGCTCGAAAATATCCTCAATGCGCCGGCCGAAGAGTTTCGCCAGCGTGAAGGCGAGCGGCAGGCTCGGATCGTATTTGCCGCTTTCGAGCGCCTGGATGGTCTGGCGCGACACATGGGCAAGCTCGGCGAGGCGCGCCTGGCTCCACCCCTTCTCGCCGCGAAGCTCGCGCAGGCGGTTCTTCATCGGTAGGCGCGGGTCATCAGTATGCGGACCGCCCCGAATACGAGCGAGAACACCGGCGCGATGAAAACGATCGGCAGGCTGGGGCCGCCGAGGAAAACCTCAAAAAGCCCGAACGCGGTGGCGCCGACGATCGTGACGCCCGCGGCGAGCGCGACCGATTGCAGTTCCAGCGTTCGCTCGAACTCGTCATGCGACCGGTGCCAGCGCACATAGATGAAGAACCATGCGGCGAGCACGAGCGCCGCCGCGACGACCGCCGCGATTGACGCGGGGCCGCCGTCGGCGCCGTCTTTCGCCGCCCGGCCGGCGACCATCACGAGCGCCAGAAAGGCAAGGCTGAACGCAATCTCGATGGCCCCGCGCCGGACGCGGCGGGCCGTGCGCGCACGTGAGTGGTCCGCCGACTCCCCTTCAAGATCGCTCATGAGCCCCGCCCTATTCCTGCCCGCGCCGGAACGGACGAGACAGGAAACCGAAAAACGCTTTCCGGCTTTGCAATAGGCTGATTCCGAGAACGGCCGCCGTCACCCAGAACGCGACTTCGAGCGACAGCGCCGCGCCGGTGACGGCGATGGTCCATTCCTTCAAGGAGGGGTCAGCAGCGAACTTATAGACAAAAACGCCGATCCAGACGGCGGCGGCGAGGCCCCAGACGAGCGCGACGATCGATTTTTTGGCGGTCATTGTATTCCTCCTGATTGACAAGTTACCTTGACATAGGACGTGTACCCACCTATGTCAAGCGTCCTTGGCAATAGGATTTAGAAGCGATGGGGCGAATGGCGACGATGGTTGCGGCGGTTGTCATTGCGGGGTTTGCGGCGGCACTTGCTTTTTCGCCGGCGGCGGGCGCGCACAAAGACTGCGCTCCCCGTCTTAGTTCGGCGCTCTTGTTCTTCTAGCGGTTGGCCGCGACTGAAACATGGCTCCACGACGTTCCGGGACTTCACGGCGCTGTTGCACAAAAACTATAGGGTGATCGCAAATGAGCGGCCGCCGAGTGTGTGGTCCGCTTATCGAGTGCTACGAAATAGGGGCAGACAGAGGGGCTCCCGGAATGATCCGCATACTCGCCGCCGCGGCTTTTTCAGCCGCCCTTGCGTCCAGCGCCAACGCCCAGCTCACGCCTGAGAGCGTGATGCCCTCCTTCAACTTCCAGTTCGTCGAGCCGACTTTGCAGGCCGCGAACGTCCCTTATAAGCGGCTCAATATCAGCGAGAACTTTTCGGTCCTTGAGATAACGGCGAACGGCGTGACTTTCATCGCCGCGCCGATGGCCTGCCAGAATGCGATGTGCAAGGGCCTCTTGTTGGAAAAAGTTGTCAACAGTCCGCTGTCCGCCGACCAGATGATGACGCTGAACTCCAGCAATCAGATCGTAAAGGTGAGCCGCCCGAAAACTGCTTCGAAGACTTTCATGAACCGCTATCTGATCGGCGATTACGGTTACGTGCGCGGTTCATTGATCGTCGATCTCACCGTGTTCGCCAACATCGTGAAGAAACTGGAGACTGAGATCGCTTCGGGAGCCGCATCGAGCGTCAGCTACGACCTGTCGGCGGCGTCGCCGCCGTCTGCGCCCGTTGCGCCGGGCGTCAAGATTCTCGGCGACGACTTCGCGGACCAACTAAACGCCCGTCAGAAATCGGTGCTGATCTCAGACCAGGCTCTAGAACCAGCTTCGCCCGCGGCCGACCCACGGCTGCATGAGCAATTAATCGGCGCGCCGCTCCTTTCCGATGAACTCGGCGCCGGGGTCTTTAACCACGTCGATTAACGCAGCGCGCCGTCGAAAGATTTGGCGGCGAGCGGCGCATTGCGCTGCGCCGCGCGGGGTTTCAGCCGCCCACTTCATGCAAAACGGCTGACCCCGGCCCGGCAAGCCGTTGGCTCATCTCTAGCCAACACCGAATTCGTCTCAGGACTGACCGCCAGCGCCGCCAACGCTTGCCGCTGCGAGAGGCGCCGGTTAAACCGCGAGCGCAATTTTCATGGCGCGCGCCAACATGACCAAAACCCGCACTGAAACCGACAGCTTCGGCCCGATCGACGTCGACGCTTCGCGCTATTGGGGCGCGCAGGCCGAGCGCAGCCGCGGCAATTTCAGGATCGGCTGGGAAAAGCAGCCCGCGCCGATCGTGCGCGCGCTC
>CAZHUI010000067.1:17098-18537 GCA_964535605.1 uncultured Caulobacterales bacterium | reverse complement strand
CTGTCGAACTATGTGGGCGTGCCGCAGCGGGACGTCGTGCCGATTGAGAGGCGTTGATTGCGGCATCATTCGATGCTATCTTTCGTGCCTGAGGAGCAACCCGATGCGAACGACGCTTGCGCTTGATGACGATCTGGTCGCCCGGGCCGAGGCGTTGACCGGCCTGACAGAGAAGGCGCCGCTTGTGCGGGAGGCGTTAAAGGCGCTTATCGCCCGGGAGAGCGCGCGCCGGCTCGCAAGGCTCGGCGGCGTCGATGCGAAGGCGACGGCGCCGAAGCGGCGCCGGCCGGCGGCGCGATGATCCTCGTCGATACGTCTGTTTGGGTCGATCACTTCCGTAAAATCGATCCGCAGCTTTTGCGGCTTCTGGAGCAGGGGACGGTGGCGACCCATCCCTTTGTCATTGGCGAAATCGCCCTCGGCTCCATCAAGGGCAGACGTGCGATCATCGAAGATCTCGCGAGCCTGCCTTCCGTGACGGTCGCGACCGACGACGAAACGCTTGGTTTCATTGAAACGCAGTCTCTCGCCGGGACAGGCGTCGGCTATGTCGATGCGCATCTCCTGACCGCCGTTAAGCTCACGCCGGAGGCGAGGTTGCTGACTCGTGACAAGAAGTTGAAATCCGCCGCTGACGCGCTCGGCCTCTCTGCGGGGGATGTGTAAATGGCCGCGGCAGGATTGAAGCGCGCCTCCGCCCGCAAGAAGAACAACGCCAATGACGCCCGCATCCGCGCTGAGGCGGCGGTGAAGGAGCTCATCCGCTGGGCGGGCGACGATCCCGATCGCGAAGGGCTGGTCGATACGCCGCAGCGCGTCGTCGACGCCTATCTCGAGTATTTCAGGGGCTATGCGGAAAAGCCGGACGATTACCTGAAACGCACGTTCGAACAGGTCGGCGGCTATGACGAAATCGTCCTGTTGCGCGACATCCCGTTCCATTCGCACTGCGAACATCACATGGCGCCGATCCTCGGCAAGGCGCATGTCGGCTATCTGCCGCGCGCGCGCGTCGTCGGCATTTCGAAGCTTGCACGCGTCGTTCACGCCTACGCCAAGCGCCTGCAAGTGCAGGAGCGCATGACCGCAGAAATCGCGGACTGCATCGAGCGGGTTCTGGAACCGCTCGGGACGGCCGTCGTCGTCGAGGCGACTCACGCCTGCATGACCTGCCGCGGCGTCGAGACGCCCGGCGTCATCATGACGACCAGCCGCATGATGGGCGTTTTCCGCGACGACCCGCGGTCGCGCGCGGAAGTATTGAAACTGATGGGATTTGGGTAAGGAGCGAATAGGGAGTAGCGAGTAGAAGGCCGAACATTTCCATTCGCTACTCGCCATTCGCCATTCGCTTGCATCGCACAGGAGCCGACGCCATGCCCTACCAGACGATCATTCTCGAAACCGACGGCGAGGTCGGCATCGTCACGCTGAACAGG
>CAZHUI010000067.1:0-17088 GCA_964535605.1 uncultured Caulobacterales bacterium | reverse complement strand
CGAAGCGCTCAACGCGTTTTCGAACCAGCTGATGGACGAACTGACGGACGCGCTGAAAAAGCTCGAAGCCGACGACGCCATCGGCTGCATCGTCCTGACGGGGTCGGAAAAGGCTTTCGCCGCCGGCGCCGACATCAAGGAAATGGCGACGAAGACCTATATGGAGGTCTTCAACGAACAGTTCATCACGCGCAACTGGGAAGAAACGACGCGCTGCAGGAAGCCCATCATCGCCGCGGTCGCCGGTTACGCGCTCGGCGGGGGCTGCGAGCTCGCCTTGATGGCGGATTTCATCATCGCCGCCGACAACGCCAAATTCGGCCAGCCCGAAATTACGATCGGCGCCATGCCGGGCGCGGGCGGCACGCAGCGCCTCGCCCGGTTCATCGGCAAGTCGAAGGCGATGGAGATGTGCCTGACGGGCCGCATGATGGACGCGGCCGAAGCCGAACGCTGCGGCCTTGTCAGCCGCATCGTGCCGAAGGGCGAACTCAAGGCCGAAGCGATCAAGACCGCCAAGCTCATCGCCGGCTTCTCGCGCCCGATCGTCATGCTGACGAAAGACGCCGTCAATCGCGGCTATGAACTGCCGCTGACCGAAGGCGTGCGTTATGAACGGCGCATCTTCCATTCGGTCTTCGGCACCGAAGACCAGAAGGAAGGAATGGCCGCCTTCGTCGAAAAGCGGAAACCAGCCTTCAAGAATCGCTGATGTAGATCCGGCGCAGCTGACCGGAACGGCATGGACAATCTTGTTCTCGCGATAACCATCATCGGCCTGCTCGGCGTCGGCGCGCAGTGGCTCGCCTGGCGCCTTGCCGCGCCGGCGATCGTAATGATGGCGATCGCCGGCCTGCTCGCAGGCCCTGTTTTCAATATCCTCTGGCCGGCCGGCTGGACGCCCGGCGGCGCGGCGCCGATGGAAACGCTGTTCGGCGAATTCTATCGCCCGATGATTTCGATCGCCGTTGCGGTGATCCTGTTCGAAGGCGGCCTGACGCTGAACTTCAAAGAGATCCGCGGACTGGCATCCGGCGTCAGACGCCTCGTCTTTCCGGGCGTCGTCATTGCGTGGGTGCTCGGAGGCCTTGCGGCGATCCATATCGGCGGCCTCGCAATGGGGCCGGCCGTGCTGTTCGCCGGCGTCATGGTCGTGACGGGCCCGACGGTGATCGTGCCGCTTCTGCGGCAGGCGCGGCTTCAGTCCCGTCCGGCGGCGCTCCTCAAATGGGAAGGCATCGTCAACGATCCGCTCGGCGCGCTGTTTGCGGTCTTCACCTTCGAGGCGCTGACGCTCGGATCGGCCGTCGCGCACGGGGCGGGCGATGTCACCATCGGCCAGCTCGCCGGCTCCCTGATCATCGCCTCGGCGCTGGCGACCGCCCTCGGATTTGTTCTCGGAAACTTCGTCGCGACGATGTTCCATCGCGGCTGGGCGCCGGAATATCTGAAATCTCCGATCCTTCTGGCGATCGTTCTTTTCTGCTTCGAATTCGCCAATCTCATTCAGGAAGAAGCAGGGCTTCTCGCCGTCACGGCGATGGGCGTCACGCTCGCCAATTCGCGTATCGCCAGTCTCGACGATCTCAGACATTTCAAGGAAGGCGTCGCGACGCTGCTCGTTTCCGGCGTTTTCATCGTGCTGACCGCCAACCTCACCGCCGACATGATGACCTCGCTGCAGCTGCGCGACTTTCTTTTTCTCGCCGCGATGCTGTTCGTCGTGCGTCCGGCGGCGGTTCTGGTTTCGACGATCGGCGCCGGGCTTTCCTGGCAGGAACGCGCGCTCGTCGCCTGGATCGCGCCGCGCGGCGTTGTCGCTGTCGCGGTGACAAGTTTCTTCGCGGCTGCGCTTGTCGCCCATTACGCGGCGGAGGCCGGCGATCCGGCGCTTTTGCAGTCCGCGCAGCGGCTCATCCCGCTTGCGTTCCTGATGGTGTTTGCAACCGTCATCGCGCATGGCTTCACCATCGGGCCGCTCGCCCGTATTCTCGGGCTTTCCTCGAAGGAACGGCCGGGTGTCCTGATTGTCGGCGGGTCCGAATGGTCGACGGCGCTCGCGGTCAAGCTCAAGGAAATGAACATCCCGGTGACGATCGCGGACGCCAACTGGCGCCTGCTCCAGTCGGCGCGGCTGGCGGACGTGCCTGTTTATTTCGGCGAGATATTGTCCGAGGTGACGGAACACCATCTCGACTTCAACCGGTTCGGGTCGCTGCTCGCGCTGTCGCCGAGCGAATCCTACAACTCTCTCGTGTGCACCGACCTCGGGCCGGAGCTGGGGCGCGCGCAGGTCTACCAGGCGAGCGAACGCCGTTCGGGCGACGATGACCGGCGCGGACTTTCCTATACGCTGCGCGGCCGCAGCTTCCTCCATTCCGGCGCGACCCTCGATGAACTGATCCGGCGCCACCATATGGGCTGGCGGTTCCAGAAGACGCGGCTGACGGGCGAATATCCGCCGGAGGCCTATCTGAAGGACATCGGCAAGGAGGCGGAAATCGTCATGATCATCCGCAAGGACGCGGTCGAATTCGCCTCGAAGGAAAACAGGATCAAGCCCGAGATCGGCGACACCGTGCTCGCGTACCTGCCGAAAACCGCTGCGCCCAGACCGGCCGACGCCGCGCCGGCGGCCGTGCCCGCCGCCTGACGGGGCTTGCGGAGCGGGGCCAAGGCTGGGCGCACGCCTTTCGCAGCCGTTAAGATGACCCTGAAAATCGCTGGTTAACGCGCCTTTAGCGCTTGCCCGCCTAGGCTCCCTCTTTCGGAGGAAACCTTGCGCGCGCTTACCCGCAACGACCGGACGACGTCGTCCCTGATGGCTGATTTCGCCGCCGGCATGGCTGAAGCGGCGGCCGTCCGGCGCGCGGGGCTTGAAGCGAACGCGGCGCGCGCCGCCGCCGAAATGTCGATCAAGGCGCGTTCCGAATTCCTCGCCAACATGAACCATGAGCTCAGAACGCCGCTGAACGCGATCATCGGCTTTGCTTCGATGCTGAAGGACACCGCGAGCTATTCCCTCTCGGAAGAACAGCGCGGCGCCTACGCCGACTATATTCTTCAGTCGGCGGACCTTCTTCTCGGCCATATCAACACGCTGCTCGAAGCGGCAGCGCTGGACGGCGGCGACGTCGCGCTTGATCCGGCGCCGATCGACCTCGCGGCCGCGCTCGCCGACGCGGTCAAGCGCGCCAAGATCGCCGCCGACGCCGCCAAGGTCGCGTTCGAACTGAAGACCGACGCTGCGCCGGCGAACGGCTGGGGCGATCCCGTCCGGCTCGCCCAGGCGCTCGATCATGTCATCAGAACCGCCGTCCGCTTTTCGCCCGAAGGCGCGCGCATTCTCGTGCGCGCCAGCGCCGACCGCGACGGATGGGGCGAGATCGCCGTGCGCGCCCGCGGCCCCGGCCTGACTTCGGAAGAAATCGACAGGGCGCTGACCGCTTTCAGCGAGGACCATCGCGGGCTCGACCGCTCCTTCGCGGGGCCGGGCATCGGCCTCGCGATCGCCAAGAGTTTTGTCGAACTGCAGGGCGGTCGATTCGCCGTGAAAAGCCGCCCGGGCGAAGGAACGCTCGTGCGCCTCGCGCTGCCGCCGCCGGCGGCCGCGGGAATAAGGCTCGCCGGATAAGGGATGCTGGAGAAGTAAATGTCGCAATCCGCCGCTGAAACGCCGCCCGTCCGTCCGGCCGCCGCCCCCGCCGCCAAGCGCAAGCTGCGCGTCGGCGAAGTCGTTTCCGTCAACGGCAGCCACGCGCTCGTCATGCTCGACGAGGACCGGCCCGATCTTGACCGCATTCACAAGCCGCAGCTCGGCGCGATCCTCGCGGTCGACACCGGCGCGTGCATCGTTCTTGGCCTCGTCTCGGCGATGAGCGTTCCCGCGCCGACGCTCGACCAGACCGGCAAGGACCTGCGCCTCATCGAGCTTGAACTGATCGGCGAATTCACCAAGCCGAGCGCGAAAGCGCCGGCGCGCTTCCGGCGCGGCGTCTCGACCTATCCGACGCTGCATGACGAAGTGCAGCTCGCCGCGCGCGAAGAGCTGGCGGCCCTTTTCGCCGCCAACGGCTCGGCGAGCGTCAGGATCGGCGTCGTCAAGCAGGATGCGGCGATCCCGGCGACGGTGTCGGTCAACGATCTTTTCTCGCGCCATTGCGCCGTGCTCGGCACGACCGGCGCCGGCAAGTCCTGCGCGATCACCTTGATGCTGCTCGCCGTTCTTGAGCGCTACAAGAACGGCCACATCGTCATCCTCGATCCGCACAATGAATATTCGCATTCTTTCGGCGATCGCGCGGTCGTCTTTGACACCACGAACCTGACGCTTCCCTACTGGATGCTGACTTTCGAGGAACTTGTCGAAATTCTGTACCCCGGCCGCATCAACTGCGCCGAAGAGGTCGAGATCCTCGCCGATCTCATTCCGACCGCGAAAAAAATGAACCTGTCGAACTCGGCATCGGGTGTGAAGCTGCTCGCCGGCGGGCGCGGCGACGGCGGCACTGTCACGGTCGACACGCCGCTGCCCTATCGCATTTCCGAATTGCTGACGCTGATCGACAAGACGCTCGGCTCGCTCGACAATTCGCGATCGACGGGTCCTTACAAGCGCTTGCGCACGCGGCTTCACGGCATCAGCCAGGACGCGCGTTACGGCTTCATGTTCGGCGGGCTCACCGTGCAGGACACGATGTCCGATTTCCTCGGGCAATTGTTCCGCATCCCGGTCGAGGGCGCGCCGATCTCGATCATCGAACTGGGCGGCCTGCCGGTCGAGGTCGCGCAGGTGATTGTCTCGGTCGTCACGCGCCTTGCGTTTGAGTTCGGCCTGTGGAGCCATGGCGCAGCGCCGCTCGCGATCATTGTCGAGGACGCGCATCGCTACGCCCCCGCGCAGGAAAATGCCGGCTTTGCGCCGACGCGCAAGGCGCTCATTCGCATCGCGAAAGAAGGCCGCAAGGTCGGCGTGTCGCTGTGGGTCGCGTCGCAGCGCCCGACCGAACTGGACGCGACGGTTCTGTCCCAGTGCAACACGATCTTCGCGATGCGCCTTGCAAACCAGGCGGACCAGGAAGCGCTGAAGGCGGCGGTGCCCGACGCCTCGACGAGCCTTCTGTCCTGCCTTCCTTCGCTCGGCCTCGGCGAGGCGATCGCGGTCGGCGAAGGCGTGCCGCTGCCGACGCGCATCCGCTTCGACGCGCTGCCGCGCGAGGCCGTGCCGCGCAGCCTGACGGCGAGCTTCACCGACGGCTGGTCCGTCGATGTCGACGACAAGGCCTTCATCGCGCGCATCGTCGAGCAATGGCGCGCGCAGAAGATGCTGATCCCCGACGTCTGAAGATGGCTATTTGCAGCGTAACGGTGAGGCCAGTGGAAGCTTTCGAAATAAGGCTACTCGGATCTCCGTTACTGGCGACAGCGTTCTTGGTCTTTGCTGGATGTGGCGCTGAATCAGCAGTCGGTGGGGCTGAACTCAGGCCGCCGTTACCGGACGAACATTCACTGGCGGAACTTAAAGCCAAATTGCAGCAACAGGATGAAGAAATCGCGTCCCTAAATGCTCAGATAAAGGCCTTGGATCATTTTCTCGAGGACGCAGATCGGCGGATAGAAGCCGTAGCGGGAGCCGCAAAAAAACTTAGCAAGGCGTCTTTCGACCCCGGGCAAGACCAGGGGTTTGGCGTAGTCGAAACAGGTGTCGGCTTGGCGACCGTAAGTGTGGAGACGTTAAACGGCCACGCAGACGGTGCAAAAATGACGATCAATATTGGAAACGTCACTAACGCACGCATATTGAGTTCGACAATCAGAGTTCGATATGGAAGTCGATATTCCGATGGACCGACCTTCCAGTCTTATGCCGATTGGGAGAAAACGCTGCGAACTACCGAGATCAAGATCGTCCGGCCCATTGAGGCGGGTGCATGGAACTTGACGCCGCTGCTTCTTCCAAAGATTAAACCGGAGGAACTCGGTTTCGTCGAAGTTTCATTGACTGCCGATACAATTCAACTTCAAAAGGCAAGATAATAGATCAGCCTAACCGTTCCATCAGCCATGTCTTGATAAGCGACTGGTAGGGAACGTCGCGTCGGTTCGCCTCGACCTTAATCCGGTTGAGTAGCGACGCTGGCAGTCGCAGCGAAATCGATTTGGTCGTCAGCTTCAAATTCGGCAGCGTGACGCGATGAGCGCCGCTCCAATCGATATAATCGGTCGAATCGTGGGAACGCCAAAACTCGCGTTCCTCATCCTCATTCTTGAATTTCGGGATCGGTTTCGGTTTTCTTTTCATAAAAAGCGCGTTCCTTTGTGCTCGCCGGCCGGGCGGAGATGACTCGTATAAGGCGGCCGTTCGACCGTAGCGTGAACGAGATATGAAGCAGACGCCCTGAACTGCGGCCAATTGCATGAAGCCGCGGCTCCTGAGCGCTGTGACGTTCATCGGCGACAATCAAAGGCGCGGCGAAAAAGACCAGTTCCGCTTCGCCATCGGAGACGCCGTGTTTCTGCTCGTTCTTGCCCGCGTTTCCAGCGTCCCATTGGAAGCCCTCGACGCGATCAAAATCAATCATTTGCGTATATGATCATCATATACGATACTGTCAAGCTTCCGACGCTTGATGATTGGGGCGCCATGCGTGAAAGTCAGGCTGGAGGGTCCCCATGATTCGTTACATTTACGCCGCCGCCGCGCTGTTCATTGCGAGCCCCGCGCTCGCCGAGGCGCCGATCACAATCGTCATTCACGGCGGCGCCGGCGCGCTTGAGAGGGGCCGCTACTCCGCGGCGGAGGAAGCCGCCTATGAGGCCAAGCTCAATGAAGCGCTCGACGCCGGCTACGCCGTGCTCGACAGCGGCGGAACCGCGCTCGACGCGGTGCAGACCGCGATCGTCCTTCTCGAAGATTCCCCGCTCTTCAACGCCGGCAAGGGCGCCGTTTTCACCTATGACGGCAAGAACGAGCTTGACGCCTCGATCATGGACGGCGCGACCGGCAAGGCGGGCGCCGCCGCCGGCCTCACCCATGTGAAGAACCCGATCCGGCTCGCGCGCCTCATCATGGAGAAGTCGCCGCATGTGATGATGATCGGCGAGGGCGCGGAGGAATTTGCGAAGGCCCAGCAGCTTGTGATGGTGCGCCGTTCCTATTTCCGGACGGAATCGCGCTGGCGCGCCTACAAGGACGCGCTTGAAAAGGAAAAGGCTGCGCGCAAGGCGGAAGGCCGCGCCGCGCTTCCCAGGGATTTCAAATATGGCACGGTCGGCGCGGTGGCGCTCGACCGGAACGGAAACATCGCCGCTGGCACCTCGACCGGCGGCATGACGCTGAAACAATACGGCCGCGTCGGCGACGTGCCGATCATCGGCGCGGGAACCTTCGCCGACAACAAATCCTGCGCTGTTTCCGCGACGGGCTGGGGCGAATATTTCATCCGGCTGACGGTCGCGCGCGATATCTGCGCGCAGGTCGAATATGCCGGCAAGACGATCGCGGACGCGACGACGGACGTCATCCATAACCGCTTGCAGAAATCCGGCGGCGACGGCGGCGTCATCGTGCTCGCCCCGAACGGCGACTATGTAATGGACTTCAATTCCGCCGGCATGTTCCGCGCCGCCCGTCAGGGAGACCGGCGCGAAGTCGCAATCTATCGAGACTAACAGCCCGGCGGAATTTTTTGCGAACTTTATCCAGCGTTTAGAATAGACCCGCGAAGTCATTGGAAGCGCCTTTCGCGGGTCGCGCAATCGCGCAAGGCGCCGTTAACCTCGCCGGCAAAAGCTGTGCGCCTATGGGCAGGCGCAAAGAGATTTGGTTCCGGCGGGAGCGCGACCGCGCGCAGGACGGCAATGTCGCGCTGGCGTTCGGCCTTTTGCTGCCCGTTCTGCTGGCGGCCGGCGGCGCCGCTATCGACACCGCGCTTTATTCGAGCGCGCGGTCGTCCCTGCAGGAAATCGCCGACGCTGCCGCGCTCGCCGGCGGGCGGGAATATCTGCTCAGCAAGACCTCGACCGGTCTCGTCCGCGAGCGCGCGCAGGCTGTCGCCGCGCGATTGATCGCCGCGGAGCCGGAACTCGCCAGCGCCGTCGCTAACGCCAGCGCCGAGGTCAACCGCCGCGCGGTGACGGTGTCGATCAGTCATGGCTACCGGCCGACGCTGTTCATCGCGATGTTCAAGTCGCCGATCATGATTGACGTCAGCGCGACCGCCGAAGTGTCGGGCGGATCGAATATCTGCGTGATCGGCCTTCACCAGGAGAACGGCGACACGATCAAGCTCGACGACAGCGCGCTCCTGCGCGGCAAGGACTGCTCGGTCTTCTCGAACTCGGTCGATCCGCACGGGATCGTCGTCAACGGCTCGGCGCTCATCGACAGCGCCTTCATCTGTTCGGCCGGCGGCTATGACGGCCCGATCGCCGGCTTCGATCCGCCGCCTGTCACCGATTGTCCGCGCCGCGAAGACCCGCTCGCCGGATACCCCGAACCGACGGTCGGTCCGTGCGATCATACCGACCTGCAGCTTCTCGACTATCAGGGCCGGCTTTCTCCCGGCGTCTATTGCGGCGGCCTTGTCATCGACGGCGCCTCGGATGTCGCTTTCGATCCCGGCATCTATGTGATGAAAGACGGCGAATTCCAGGTGAAGGACAAGTCGCGCGTCTCCGGCGATGATGCGGGATTTTTCTTCGACGGCGCCGGCGCGCGCCTGATGTTCGAAGACAAGGTGTCCGTATCGCTCAGCGCGCCGGAACGCGGCGACATGGCGGGCATCCTCTTCTGGCGCAGCAAGAACGCGACCGGCCCCGGCGCCTTCGAAGTGAAAAGCAATTATGTCGACCGGCTCGTCGGCACCATCTATCTGCCGAAGAGCGAGTTCTTTGTCTCCGTCACGGAGGAGGTCGCGGAAGCCTCGGCCTACACCGCCATCATCGCCGATCATATCTGGCTCGTCGGAAAGTCGAGACTGGTGCTCAACACCGATTACGCCCTGACGCCGGTGCCGCCGCCGCCGGGCCTTGCGCGCGCCGGCGAGGCCTTGCGCCTGCGGCAATGACCGCCTGCCGTTCAGACTGGCGCCAGCGCCGCTGACCATGCCAGCCTCCGCCGAAAGAATTTCCTGACAGGCGGGAGGGCAGGTGTGGAGATCAATCGCAGGCATTTTCTGGGCGCCGCGACACTGGCCGCCGGCGCCGGCGTTTACGCGGCGACAAGCGCTGCCCGCGCATCGCAGGCGGAAGGCGGCGGCAAGGCCGAAAAGCGCGCGCTGAAGGCGATCGAGTCTTATATGGCCGAGCATCGCGCGGCCTGGGGCGTTCCCGGCATGACGCTCGCCGTCGTGACGCGCGAGGGCTTTTCCGGCTTTGTCCAGTCGGGTCTTGCCGACATCGACAAGGGCATTGAGGTCGGGCCGCAGCATCTTTTCCAGATCGGTTCGATCTCGAAGATGTTTACGGCGCTCGCCGCCTGGTCGCTGATCGACGAGGGAAAGCTGTCGCCGGACACCCGGCTTGAGGCGGCGCTCGCCGGATTGTCCGTACGCGACGGAAAATCGATCACGCTCCAGCATCTCCTCAATCACACCGCGGGCCTCCCCGCCGATTCGGCGATCTTTCCGGAGGGCGGCCTGTGGACCGGCTTCGCGCCCGGATCGAACTGGTCCTATTCGAACAGCGGCTACGCGCTGGCCGGGATGATGGTCGAAGCGGCTGACGGCCGTTTGTTTCCCGGCGCCGTCGACGCGCGCGTTCTCAAAAAACTCGGCATGGCGCAGTCCGTCCCGGCGATCCGCGTCGGCGACCGCGCGCGCTATGCGCAAGGTTATGAGCCTGCATTGACCGACAGGCTCAATTTCCGCCCCGGCGCGATGAGCCCCAGCCCCTGGGTCGACAGCGACAGTCCGGCGGGGTGCCTCTCGGCGACGCCGGGCGACATGGCGATCTTCATGCGCTTTCTTTTCGGCCTCGCCGACGGAAAAGGCGGCGCGGTCTTTTCGGATGAAACCGCGAAACGCTTCCTCGCCGATCCCGCGGATGGATGGGGCCCCGGCGCAAAATACGGAAACGGCGTTGCCCGCATCAGCATCGACGGCCGCACCTATCTCCACCATACGGGCGGCATGGTGTCGTTCTGCTCGGCGCTGCATGTCGACGCGGAGGCGGGCGTCGCCGCCTTCGCCTCCGCGAATGTCCATTATGCGCTCAACTACCGGCCTTCGCGCGTAACGACCTACGCCTGCGAGCTTTTGCGCGCGGTGCGCGCCAAGGCGTTGGTCCCTACGCCAAAACCGGCCAAGCCCCCGCTCGACAATCCCGAACGCTTCGCCGGGACATATGCGGCCGCGAATGGCGACAGATTCGAAATCGTCGCCGGCGACGGTAAAATCAGCATGCGCCGCAACGGCGCGCAAACGGCGCTTGAAAGCGCCGCCGCGTCGCTCTTCGTTTCCGCCGACCCCGATTTCGCAATCACCGGCCTCGCCTTCGACCTTGAAGGCGACAAGGCTGTGCGCGCCTGGCGCGGCGACGTTGAATATGCGCGCGATCCCGCGAACGGCTACCGCCCGCCGGCGCCGTTGGCGTTGCAGGCGCTCGCCGGACGCTATGACAATGACGACCGCTGGGCGGGACCGATTTACGTCTATGCGCGCGACGGCGCGGTCTGGATCGGCAATGCCGAAAAACTCGCCGATCTCGGCAACGGCGAATGGCGCCTCGGCGATGAAAGCTCGCCCGAACGCATCCGCTTCGGCGGCGTCCTCAACGGCCGGCCGCACGTCCTTTATTTCTCCGGCGTTCCTTACGTTCGCCGGTTCAGCTGAAGCCGCGACAGGCGCCATCGGTCACCTCGACAAGAGCGCGGCGCGCTACGAACGCAGCCGCCTTCATTGGCGAGGATCGTAAAGGCCCCTGAGAGGTGTGGGATAAGGAGGGGGATAAGGTGGGGGAAAAGGAGGGGGATAAACGGTTGGACAAGGAGGGGGACAAGGAGGGGGACGGATTTTTATTTCGTATAAGGATCAAAGGCTTCGATGGTTAACGAAAAAGGCGCCTTTTCGCGTCCCGAAAGACCGGTAAAAACCGGCAACCTGCGCGCGAAGGCCGGGGGCGGCCGATCGCGCGTTACACGAATTGTTCTTTCGGGTCCAAGGGCGCGGCGCTTCACCGTCGCCGCGCAAGAACGGGGACGGGAAAGCGCCGCAAAGGCATATCCGTAAACGGACTGGTTCTCGCCGTTACTCTGCCCCGTGCAAATGCTTGTCGAGGAACTTCACATAAGCTTCCGACGCGGCGATGCGGTTCTCGCGCTTGAGAAAGCCGTGGCCTTCGTCGGGGAACAGAAGATATTCAACCGGAACGCCGTTCTTCTTCACTGCCGCGACCAGCTCGTCGCTCTCGACCTGAAGGACGCGCGGATCATTGGCGCCTTGCACAACGAGCATCGGCTTCTTGATCCTGTCGGCGTGAAAGAGCGGCGACATCGCGCGGTGGCGTTCGCCATCGGTCGCCGGGTCGCCCATTTCGTCATAGAGCGCTTCCTTGAACGCCTCCCACCAGGGCGGGATCGAGGAGAGGGTGCGGACCCAGTTGGTGACGCCGAAAATATTGATTCCGGCGTCGAAGGCGTCGGGCTCGAAGGCGAGGGCCGCGGCGGTCATAAAGCCGCCATAGCTGCCGCCCATGATCGCGACATTGTCCTTGTCGATCCAGTCGAGCGTCTCAAGATATTTCCGGCCCCAGACGATGTCTTTGAGGTCGACGTCGCCATGCTTCCGGTCGTCCAAGTGAAAGAAGGTTTTTCCGTAGCCGGACGATCCCCGATTGTTCGCGCCGAGGACGGCGTAGCCGTGATTGACGAGATGCTGGATCATCGCAGAGTAACCGGCGCGCGTCTGGCCGCCGGGGCCGCCATGCACGAACACGACGCCCGGAACCTTGTTGGCGGCGCTGGCGCCCTTCGGCTTGTAGAGGATCGACGGAATCTCAAGGCCGTCGAAGCTCTGATAACGGACGACTTCGTTCTCGACGAGATCGGCGGGATCGATCGCCGGGTTGAGCGCCTGCGTCCACTGTTTGAATTTTTTCTTCTTGAGATCGACCGTGACGACGTTTGACGGCGACACGTCGGAATTCAGCATGAAGGCGATCGACTTTTCGTCAGGAGCGAAGCGGACCCCGAGAATGTCGCCGGCGGGCAGGCCCTTCGGCATCGCGACTGTCTTGCCGGTCTTGAGGTCCGCGATGGTGACGACGGTCGAGGCGTCTTCATTCGTGCCGCTGACGCGGTAGCGGCCCGACGGCGAGAACGCCACGTAGGAGACATCCCAGGCGGCGGCGATCAGCGGCTTTTCTTCGCTGGTCGCCAGATCATAGGTCCAGGCCTGCGCAAATTCGCCATGCTCGTCGGTGCCGTAGACGATGCTCGATCCGTCGGGAGAGAAATCGTGGACGGAATGCGAGATGTTTCCCTGATGCTCGGTGATGAGTTGCGGCTTGGCGTCCGGATCGGTGAAGTCGATCAGGTAAATGTTGTTGTCGGCGGAGGTGCGCTCCTTGACGGCGGCGCCCTTCGTCCCGTCGCGGCTAGTCGCCTCGAAGCTGAAGCCTTCGTCGTTCTTGTAGACAAGCGTTCGGGCGTAATCGTCGCTTTCATAGCGGTAAAGGTCGAAGAAGCGCGCGTCGCGTTCGTTCGTGAAAGCGATGAACGCCTCGCCGCCGCCGATCCAGCCGCCGAAGATCGCTTTCAGCTTGTCGCCGGGGGTGAGGTCTTTGACCGTTCCGTCGGTCTCGCGCACGAACAGGTGATTGAGCTCGTTCCCGCCCTGGTCGGCGGTGAAAAGAATGCGTTCGTCCTTTGGGAAATAGCCGACGGCGAAGGTCGCGTCGGTCGCCGACGCCGTCATCGGCGTCGTGGCCCCGGTCTTCACGTCGAGCGCATAGGCGTTGAAAACGCCTGTCGGGTTGGACGAAATCAGCAATTTCGAGCCGTCGGGCGAAAAGGCGTAGATCGATCCCGCCGACGCGTAATCCGTCGTCTTGAAGAACGCTTCGGCCGGATAGCGCGCAGGCGCGTCGGCGGCGTGCGAAACGCCGGCCAGCGCCACAAGCGCCACGGCGAACGGTGTCAGCTTCATGATTGGCCCTCCCATTGGTCTAGGGTCGCTTAGGCGCTTTGCGCCCCTGCGGCAATTCTCGGCGGCCGGTAGTATCGCCAATCCGTTTCCCCGCTGCGGCGAAGCGGGTAGAGACCGGCAGGCCCCGCGCAGGAAAGGACCCTCGATGCCCCGCAAGACCGCCGCCATTCTCGCCATCGGCGATGAGCTTTTGTCGGGGCGCACGCGCGACGCAAACATGCATTTTCTCGCCGGCTGGCTCGGCGAGCGCGGGATCGGCCTCAAAGAGGCGCGCATCGTCGCCGACGACGAGGAGGCGATCGTCGAGGCGCTCAATGCGCTCCGTATACGGTATGATTATTGTTTCACCTCCGGCGGCATCGGGCCGACGCATGACGACATCACCTATGAGGCCGTCGCCAGGGCGTTCGGCCGGCGCGTCATCGAGCACCCCGACGCCATGCGTCTCATCCGCGCGTGGTATGAGGCGAAGGGCGAAGAGGTGACGCCGGCGCGCCGGCGCATGGCGCTGATGCCGGAAGGCGCCGAAATCATCCGCAATCCCGTCAGCGGGGCGCCCGGCGTCCGGATTGAGAATGTTTTCGTCATGGCGGGCGTGCCGTCGATCTTTCAGGGAATGCTCGGCGCCGTCGACGCCGCGCTCGAACGCGGCATTTTCGTCCATTCGCGGGCGGTGACGGCGATCGGCCTGCCGGAGTCGCGCCTCGCCGAACAGCTTCTGGCGATCCAGTCGGCGCTGAACGGCGTCGCCATCGGCAGCTATCCGATCGACGGGGATGAAAAAGGGGTCACGATCATCGCGCGGTCCGAAAGCGAATCCGCGGCCGATGCTGCGATTGCGAGCGTCGGCGCGGCGATGCGGGCGCTGGGCTTCGAGCCGAGCGCCGGGGAGCGCCTCAATCGCGAACAAGGCGGGCGGTGACGCCGGGCCGGTTTGCGGGATAGAGTGCGGTCGTTGGAGGGGTTCGGGTTTATGAAAAAATCGCTCGCCGTCATCGCCATCCTTGCCGCCGTCGCGGCCGCGCCCGCATTCGCCGCCGGGAGCGGCGGGGGCGCCGGCCTGCCGTCTACCAGCGGCCCGCGCGTCGATCCGGCGAAGGCCTATCAGGAAGGTATCGAGGCGCTGCAGGCCAAGGACTACAAGACCGCCGAGAAGCGGTTCGGCGACGTTCTCTCCGTCGCGCCGAAAAACGCCGAAGCGAATTATTATATGGCGCTCGCCAAGAGCGGTCTCGGCAAGCCGAAACAGTCGGTGCGTTATCTCGAACGCGCCATCAAGGAGCGCCCCAACTTTGTCGAGGCGCGCGAGAAACTGGCGCTTGTCTCGATCGAACTCGGCGAGCCCGATGAAGCGCGCGCCCAGCTTGCCGCCATTGAAGGGTTGAAAACCGAATGCGCGGCGGAAGGCGTCTGCGACGAGCCCTTCAAGGCGCGGATCGAGACGGCGATCGCGCGCGTGACGGAAGCGCTGAAGCCGAAAGTCGGCGAAACGCCGGAGAGCATGGTGTCGGGCGAGGCGCCGGCCGCGGCCCCCACAGAAGAGGTTCAACCCGATGAGCCCGCAGAGGACGGCGGCGGACAGCAGTCGCTGTTCTTCGCGCCGAAGCGCGACGGCAATGCGCTTTACGTCGCTGCTGTCCGTCTCATCAATGAGGCGCGCTACGACGACGCCATCGCCTCGTTAAGCGAAGCGCAGACTGTCGCTGGTCCGCACCCTGACATTCTCAATTATCTCGGCTTCGCGCATCGCAAGCTTGGCCGGATGGAGGAAGCGAAGTCCTGGTACGCGCAGGCGCTGGCGATCAACCCCGACCATCTCGGCGCCAATGAATATCTCGGCGAGCTCTATGTCGAGACCGGCGACCTTGACCGCGCGCGCCGGCAATTGGCGAGGCTCGACCGGCTTTGCGCCTTTGGCTGCGCCGAGCGCGAAGACCTCGCGCGGCTCATTGATCTCAAAGCCTCGGACCGCCGGGCCGGACGATGAAAAAGACAGCCGCTTCTGTCGCCGCATCGTTGGCGCTCGCGGCGTCAGCGGCGGCGCAATCGGCGCCGATCAGCGAGGCGGCCTGGCTTTCGCCGGACGCCGATCTCGTTTCCTTCTTGACGACGGCGCCGGCCGAATGTCTCGCGGCGCCCAAGGATGACGAGGCCCGCTACCGCGTCGCGATCGGGCGCGTCGCCTTTCGCAGTCCCTTCCTGCTCGGCGGACAGGCGGCGCGCGGGCGGCTCTCCTGCAGCGCCTGTCATATCAACGGGCGCTCGAACGCCTACTTTTATGTCGAGGGCCTGTCCTCGGCGCCCGGCACGGCGGACGTCACCACATCGATCTTCAGCAAGGTGCGCGAGGACCGCGCGCTCAATGCAAAACCCATCCCCGATCTTGTCGATCGCGCTGCGCGCGCCGAGCTTGCGCATGATGTCGGGGACTTCATCGAAAGCGCCGTCACGGACGAGTTTCAGGGCGCAACGCCGCCGCGCGACGTGATTGACGGGCTCGTCGCTTATGTCTCGGCGCTGCAATGGTCCGCCTGCGACGACGACCTCGTGCGGCAGACGCCGCGCCGCGACATGCGCCATGTGGCGCGCGCGCTTCAGGTCGCGGACGTGGCGCTGGCGCGCGGCGACGCAGCGGTCGCCAGTTTTGCGCTGGTCTCCGCACAAGGCGAGCTTGGCCGCATCGCCGAGCGCTATCCGAACTCGCCGGCGATCCGCGAGGCGCTTATGAGCTTTTCCCGTCAGGTCTCCGGCATTCGCGCGATTGCGGCCGGGGCGCCGAAGGGCGCCCGCGTGCGCATCGCCGAAACGGAGATCGACGCCTTGCGCCTGTCTTTCACGCTTAATCGCGACCGGTCCCGCTCGCTCTATGACGCGCGCGCCGCGACGGCCTGGCTTGCAAGTTCGCCGCCTTCGACCGAATAGGGGCGATGCTCAGCGTCTTTGACATTTTCAAGATCGGCATCGGGCCGTCGAGTTCGCACACGGTCGGGCCGATGCGGATCGGAGCGCGTTTTCTCAACGAGGCGCGCGAAGCGGGCGCGCTCGCCCGGGCGGCGCGGGTCAAGGTCGACCTGCACGGCTCGCTGGCGCTGACCGGGATCGGCCACGGCACGGACAAGGCGACAATCCTCGGGCTCCTCGGCTTTGTTCCCGACGAGACCGATCCTGACGCCGCCGAAGAAGCGGTCGCGCGCGTGCGCGCGCAACGGCGCCTGAAACTTGCGGGCGGTCCTGACATCGCCTTCGACCCGGCGAAGGACATCGATCTTCGCGGCGACATCGTGCCGACGGTTCATCCGAATGAAATGCGCCTTGCGCTGTTCGACGCCGGCGGCGCGGCGATCTTCGAGCAGATTTTCTATTCCGTCGGCGGCGGCTTCATCGCCAGCGCGCGCCAGCTGACGACGCCGGCGGAAGGCGATCGCATCAATACGGGGCGGACGGCGCCGTTCGAATTCGGATCGGCCGCGGAGCTGCTGGCGATCTGCGCGCGCGAGACCGCGCCGATTGACGACATCATCCTGCGCAATGAGGACGCGATCCGGCCGCGCGACGACACGTTCGCCGGCGTCGACAGGATATGGCGGGCGATGCGTGATTGCATCGATCGTGGTCTGAAGACCGGCGGCATACTTCCGGGCGGTCTCAACGTCCGCCGCCGCGCGCCTGCGCTCTTCGCCAAGCTGCAGGAAGCGCCGCACGCGAACGAGCGCGAACAGCTGTTCGACTGGCTCAATGTCTACGCCATGGCGGTCAATGAGGAAAACGCCGCCGGCGGGCGCGTCGTCACCGCGCCGACCAATGGCGCGGCCGGCATCATTCCCGCCGTCATCAAGCATTATTGCGAAGAGGACGGCGTACCGCATACGGATCATGTCCGGCGCTTCCTTGTCACGGCCGCCGGCATCGGCATGCTCTACAAGCAGCGCGCCTCGATCTCGGG